>DAITPO010000204.1:0-4999 GCA_036833535.1 Candidatus Acidiferrales bacterium
CGAAGTGCGCTCAAAAAACTCTTGACAGAGCCGACGTTGTTAGAGATGTCCGGTACCTCCGAGCCGGCGAGAGTGACCAGGGCGGTGATGCGTCCTGGATTCGCGCCGTCCGCGAGGTAAGTCGCAGAGACGGTGATATCCGGGTTTAGGCCGGTGTTTTCGAGGTCGTTAAAGTCGGCCGAGCCGGTGAATGTGGAGGTCCCATCGGAGCTGACTTGTCCGATGAGATCGAAGAAGCTGAACGCTACTTCCGTCTCATAGGCACCGTCCTGGGTGAGGGCGTAATTGCCGGCAAAAGTTGCGCCGGAAGTTTGCGGGACGATGATCCCGGTTCCGTTATTGTCGTCGTCGAGCTCGATCATTAGAGCGCCGCCTCCGCCGGTGGAGCTATTCGGATCGGCGATGTTGAGATTCGGATCGACGAGATAGACGCCGAATGTGGTTAGACCAGCGGTGTTCTCGCTGAAAATCTCGAAGCCGGCGTAGCCGTTCGAGTTGACGTGGTACTCGGCGCTGGTGAGGTCACCCGCCAAAACGGGATCGCCGGCGCCTTCGTTGACGTCGGCAACGCCGGCAGAGAACCCGCCCTCGCCGTCGCCAGTGAACTGACCGGCCATGGCGTATCCGCCGATGCCGTAGTCTTCCTCTCCGGACACGCCGAAAACAAAGCTGCTGCCGAGCGAAGCACTCGAATAAGTGGCAGAGCCTTGCCCGTAGATGGAACCGCTGGCGAAGAAATTAGCGTCAATCTCGACCAGTCGAAACACTTCGGGACCTACGACATAGTAGGCGAATTGCATAGTCTGCACGTTGGTCTGATCGGCGATCGGGCGATCCGAATTTTTCGCCGCGATGTTTCTTTTGCCGAAGTTTGGCACGCTTAGGCTAATGGTTCCACGGCCTGCGGCATCAGGAGCCGTGTAAAAGCCCGACACGTTATCATCGAGATCCATCTGAAACTCGAAGTTGGCGTCGATTTCTCCTGTTGTGATCGTGGAAGAATCGTCAGACGAGTACACCCCGCCGTACGAGAAGTAGTTGGCAGAATCGAACAGGGCGAAAGCGTTGCGCCCTGTGGGAATAGAAGCGGGTGCGGTTTGGAGATCCATCGAACCGGTGGTGGTTGCCACGAGATCAAATTCGGTGATCAGGACGTGGTTATTGTTGACCACCGCGATGCTGAGAGTCTCCACAGGAGCCGATGTGGGCGTCAAGGTGATGGTGCCGCGGCCGTCGCTGCCGACGACCACTGCTCCGGTAGCCGGCTGGATGGCATCGGCGGTGTAGAGGGTGGACGTATTGAGATTGAAGGAATCTTGCTCGCCTCCGGTGATGTTTCCCTGGCCGTCGAGCACCACGGAGCCGACGACACTATACGGTCCGTTTTGAGTCCAGCCGTTCATGTAGTAGGTGTACGTCCCCACAAGGCTTTGGAGCACAGTGGCCTGGCTGACGGTGACGTCGGCGGTGGCAGTGATGGTGGGAGTGCTTGCGGAAGCAGCAGTGATGACGATGTCGCCAGCGGTCGCCGATGCGGTGAACATGGTTGCGCTGCCGCTTGCCGTGTGCGTTGGGTTGAATGCGCCGCAGGTGGCGGCTGGAGTACAAGTCCAATCGACGCCTGCTGCGGCAGCATCGTTCGCTACTGTCGCGGTGATGGATGCTGTGCCGTTCGCTGTAAGTGTGGCCGGTGGCGGCGTGGTCATCGCAACGGTGATCGCCGGCGGCGTGACTTTGTGGCTGGTGCTGCTGCAGGCGGAAATTGAGGCGGCGAGAATTAGCGTGAAGACGATCCAGAGTGGTTGGCGATTCATCGCGCGCCTCCCTGGGACGAAATCTGCGTCATCGGCCTGTGGGCGCCCGGAACGACGAAGAAGCCGTGCGCGTCCCGGACCACTACGGTGCGATCAGGTGTTTCAATGGTGCGCACCAGAAAGGCTTGCTGGCCATGAATCGTGGCCATCACGCCGGTGATCTTCACTTTTTCACCCGGGGTCGCGGTGAAGGCATGCGAACCGCGAAGTACGAACGCGCCGATCTGGCCGTCTACGGAGCCTTTCGCGGTGGAGACCATCAAGTGTCCGCCCAACATTTTTCCTGGAGCCGGCTTGGTGACGAGACTTTCGACGGTGCCTTCGAGAGTGACTTCCTTTGCGGCGTCGTATAGCGGTGGGTGCGCTACGCGTTTCGCGGGTGATAATTCGTTTGCCGCCATGAGAACTGCGGGTAGGGCGACGAACAGTACGGTCAACAGGCACAAACGCACAAGCGAATTCCTCATTCAATTCCTCCTAGTTAGTTTTTTTGCCGTCGATCGGAAGTCGGGGAAAGGGGGAACTGCGCCGGCTGGCCGCGCGAAGGAATTCTATTTTTGGACTGTCCTATGTGCTAGGGCAGCCGGGTCCAAAGTACCATCGGCGGGGATAAAGGGAAGATTAGGTTCAGGGTCGGTTTTCTAAAAGTAACAGTGGTGGTTGTGGTGGCCAGGTGGCCGCTCTTTCTGCGGAGTTTGCGGCGTTGGGGTGCGGCGAGCGAATCGAAAAACCCCAGCGTTGAAGCGCATATCTAATCGCGAAGCGTTTTCCGGAGCGCTAAAGCGCTCCTTTCCCCGTCCGCCATATTTCTGGAGGACGGGGGCTGCCAATCCTTCGTTTGGCGGTTTCTGAATCGCTCCCTCCATTGCGATCATCGAACTTGTGAGACTGAGAAATGTAAAGGCGAGGATCGCGCAATGGACCCGCTTGCCATTTTCGGACTTAGTGTCCTGATGAGCCTGATCAGCTCCATCGTGGCGGCTACGCTGTTGGTATCGCCGTGGCTCCGCGCCAAGAGCCGCCGGAAAGCGCTGCTGTGGCTGGTAACACCGCACATGTTTCTGCGGTTCATCGGACTGAGCTTTCTGGTGCCCGGTGTGGTTTCTGAATCGCTACCAAAAGCAATGGCCGTTCCCGCCGCGTACGGCGACTGCGTGGCAGGAATCCTGGCCATCGTTGCCGTGGCGGCACTCGCGCGCACGGCCTCATGGGCGATTGCCGCCGTGTGGATTTTCAACGTCTGGGGCGCGGCCGATTTCCTGTTTGCGTTTTACCAAGGCGCACGCGTGCAACTCGTGCCCGGCTGGTTGGGCGCGAGCTTTTATATCGTGACGGCAATCGTCCCGCCGCTTTTGGTTTCTCACGTCCTCATTTTCCGCGAGTTAAGACGTTCCGCGTCGTAAGCCAACCTCAGACGGATAAACGTTCCGGCTCACCGAATCGAAGGTAGCGCGTCTACCCTGAGTATGGTAGACATTCTACTATCATGAGCATCGCGAAGATCGCCAGGCGCACGGAACTGTTGCCCGGGACGCTGGACATGCTGATTCTGCGCACGCTGCTCTTTGGGGCTGCGCACGGGCATCAGATCGCCAAGCACATCCAACGCACCACTAGCGACGTACTGCAAGTCGAGCACGGCTCGCTCTATCCGGCGCTGCATCGCATGGAGCGCAAAGGCTGGATCTCCGCGAAGTGGGACACTCCGAAAGATGGCCATCGCGAGCTGAAATTTTACCGGCTCACCGACGCGGGCCGAAAGCAGTTGGCCAGCGAGGAATCGAAGTGGAAACAACTGGCGCGAGCGATCGCTCGAGTGATGCGTCCGGCGGCAAGCGAGCGATCATGAATTTCTGGCAACGCGTTCGGCATGGTTTTCGCGCGCGCCTCGCGCCGTTGCTCGGACGCGGCGCTCGCGAGAGCGATCTGCGGCGCGAACTCGACGCGCACCTCGAACTCGAAGCCGAAGAGCAACGCGAATCGGGCGCCGCTCCCGAAGAGGCACGATACGCCGCCAGCCGAGCATTCGGCAATTCCGCGCTGGTGGCGGAAGACGTGCGCGAATCGTGGGGCCTGCTGTGGCTCGAAAAATTTCTGCGCGACGTGCGCTACGGCGTGCGCTCGCTGCGCAAATCTCCAGGCTTCACCGCGGTCGCCGTGCTCACGCTGGCCCTCGGCATCGGCGCCAACACCGCCATCTTCAGCGTGATGAACGCGCTGATCCTCGAGTCGCTGCCGTTCCCGGCCGCCGATCGGCTGGTGCGCATTCTCTCGACGAAAAATGGCGCGCTGATCCTCGGTTACGCGTACCCCGGCGGCCCGTCGGGGCCGGACCTGCAAGACTTCGCGAGAAGCAGCCACACGCTCGACAAAATGGCGCTGTACGACATGTGGCGCAAAAACGTCAGCTTCGCCGACGCCGCCATCGAGCCCGAGCAGATGAACATCGGCCTCGTGCCGCCCGCCTATTTCGAAATTCTCCATATGGCCCCGCTGATGGGCCGCCCGTTCACCGATGAAGAGGCGCGGGGCAGCAAACCAGCAAATGTGGCCGCCATCAGCGCGCGCCTGTGGCGAAGCCGCTTCGCCGGCGACAAATCAATTCTCAATCGCAAAATCCTAATCAACGACGAGCCGTACTCCATCGTGGCCGTCATGCCGGACATCATCCCCGATTGGATGGAGCGCGGCGCACCGGAAGTCTGGACGCCGGTTTCCTTCACGGAAGGATTGTCAGAATCCGATCGCGCTGGCCGCGGCTTCACGGTGCTGGCCAAAATGAAGCCGGGCGTGAGCCTCACGCAAGCGCAAGCGGACCTCTCGACCATCGCCGCCAATCTAGCCGCAACGCATCCAGTGGATGAGGGCGTCGGCGTTGTCGTCAAGCGATTGATCGACACGCGCGTTGGCCCGATGCGGCCGATGCTGTTCCTTCTGATGGGAGCAGTCGCGCTGATTTTGCTGATCGCGTGCGTGAATCTGGCCAATCTGCTGCTGGCCCGCAATTCCGCGAGGCATCACGAACTCGCTCTGCGCGCCGCATTGGGCTCAGGCCGGCGAGGGCTCATCAGATTGTTGCTCGCCGAAACGCTGGTGCTCTCGCTCGCCGGCGGAGCTACGGGATTGCTTCTCGCTTACGTGGGCCTCGCGAGTCTCGCGCGAATTCATCCGGCAGACTTGCCGCA
>DAITPO010000205.1:0-2652 GCA_036833535.1 Candidatus Acidiferrales bacterium
GCAAGCAAACAATTCCTGAACATCGCGCTAGGAGCAGCCTACACGCCGCTCTCCATCGGCCCCGACGGAAAGCTCTACACCCAAAACAACGGCCACCTATTCGCAGTAGGGAACTAGAAAGTTGGTAGCGCCGGCGTCCCCGCCGGCATCTTTCGAGCGAGCTCAAAAATGTGGCCGAGCACTAGCGCGGCCCTAGCGCCAAGATGAAAGGCCGGTCTCAGTCGCGTATTCTCGCCCGCGGCAACTCAAGCACTCAGTGCAACCCCGACCAATCATCCGCAAGCAGGATGGAATTGCTCGGATTCGAAGGATCGTACTTCACGCTAGCCGCCTGCCCCGCAACCGCATGCCCCAGGCAAGCCCGCTCTTCCATGTCCGAAATATCCTGCGCGGTCTCATAGGTAACGCCCGAAATCGAATACGTGTAATAGAGCAGCCGCGTATCAAGCGGCGTCGCGCCATTCGCCGCCGGCTTGCGTCGCAGCATTCGCCGAGGCGGCTCCGGCTTCGCTTCCGCAGGCTTGTCGACGATTTCCAGAATCTGCCCCTCGACGATTCGTCCAATCTTGTTCAGATATAGCCGCCGCTGCTTTTCGACTTCGCTCGGGTCAGTATCGCGCTTGCGAAACAAGAAATACGCGGCCACAAGCGCCGCAAAAGCAGCTCCCGCGAGCGGAATATATTGGCGCCAGTTGGCGATCAGGTGGTTCACCGATGACTCCCGGGCCAGACTGGTTGGTGGCCGATTAAAGTTCTATCGGCCGCTCGTCGAATTACTTTCACTTTCACATCCATCTCTGGAAGGGGTTTCGCTAAGCTCCCACTCACGCTTCCCGCGCCGCCACCAAATTCCTCAGCGTCCCAATTCCGCTGACGCTCACTTCCACCGTATCCCCGGCCGCCAGCGACCCCACCCCCGGCGGCGTTCCCGTGGCGATCACGTCGCCGGGAACCAGCGTCATCACCTGCGCAATCCAGCGGATTATAACATCGCTGGAAAAGAGCATCTGGCTGGTCTGTCCGAACTGTTTGCGTTGTCCGTTAACACGTGTTTCTACGGACGCCGACGCAACATCGAACTGAGTCTCGATCAACGGTCCAATCGGGCAAAAAGTATCGAAGCTCTTCCCGCGCGTGAATTGCACGTCGCGCTTCTGAATGTCCCGCGCGGTTACATCATTCAGGCAAGTGTAGCCCAAAATGTAGCGCCGCAAATCCTCGCCCTCGCCTGGCATAAAGCAAGTCTCGCCGATTACGATCGCGATCTCGCCTTCGTAATCTACTCGCTGCGATATCGCCGGCATCAGAATCGGCTCGTCCGGCCCGATCACCGAACTCGGCGGCTTCAAGAAAATCAGCGGCTCTTTCGGCACCTCGTTCCCCAGCTCCGCAGCATGTTCGGCATAGTTCCGCCCGATGCACACAACCTTCGAGGGCACAACCGGCGCCAGCAGCCGGATCTCCGCAAGCGGCCAAGAGCGCCCGGTAAATTCAGGAGCGCCGAAGAGACTCTTGATTTCCCGCACCCGCTCGCCCTCGATGACGCCGGCGCAAGCCTCGGGATGAATGTTTTGTTCGCTACGGCTCAGATTTGCAGAGGAGAATTCCAGCGGCTGAAAGCGGCACAGCTTCATTGCGGGCGGGTAGGCACCTCAACCGCGCGCGTCACGGGCACCGGGACGTTATGCCGTATCATCGTCACGATCGTCGTCATGATCCACGCAATCACGCTCGCGACTCCGTAGATCACCGCTCCCATCACCAGCACTTTGAACGGGCTCTTGGAAAGGCGATTCTCTAAATTCTGAAAATACATGTTCGCCGAAGCGTAAGCCACGCAAAGCAGCACCCACGCCGTCAATCCGGAAGTGAATATCCGCCCGGGCGCGCGTACAAACCGCAACATGGGAATCGCCATCACAAAGCCAAAAGCCCCCAGGAAAATCCAATTGCGGAAAAACGCCACATGATCGAGTCCCGGCGCGCGATTGGCCGCAAACAGCCATCCGAACATCACGAACGAAAGCAATATGCCGGTAATCACGCCGGTGAAGAACGCGGGATTGTGAACCGCGCTGGCAAGGCCGCCGGGCCCCTTGTGCGTGGTGCTCATGGCTGTGGATTCCCGTTCTGCTCGGCCCCGGGAACGTCTATAGATGCCGGTTCGCTGGCTGGGCTTTCATTGCCAGCACGATCGACTGCTCTTACCGTGTAGGAATACGAGCGGCCGGGCTGAATACTCATATCACGATATGAGGGTGTGAGCAACGGTCGGTCGTTCAATTTATGGCCAGTCTCCTCGTCCTGTCCTTTTCGATAGATGTCATAGCCCGAAAGGTCAGTCTCGGCGCTAATGGACCAGGAGAGCTCCAGATGCGCCGGAACATCAGCGGTCGCAGGAACGAAAACAATCACCAGGCCCTGCGGCGCCGCGGGCGGAAAGACGTCTTTCGGCGTCACGGGGAGCAGATTCGAATCGTCGGACTCGACCCAACTGGATCCATACTTCGCGACGCTGCGCACGGAATAGACATACGTGTGCCCGAACGTGAAATTCGCATCCTCGTAGGTCATCGTGGTGAGCGGCAACTCGGCGATCTGCTCGAGATGCGGCTGCGCCGGTGCCTCAGTCACCTGAGTTCCTTCGCCGCC
>DAITPO010000205.1:2752-4975 GCA_036833535.1 Candidatus Acidiferrales bacterium
GGAAAACAGGACGAACAGTAGGTCTGCTTAACTCTTCCTCAGCAGTTGAATTTCTCCCCCGTAGGGGCGGGGCTTGCTCCGCCCGCCGGCGTAACCCCGGCGAAAACCTCGGCCATTTGCCTCCGCGCAACCAAAAGCCGGCTGTCATCCTGAGAGCATCCGCGCTCTGTGCGGTCCGGACGCTTTTGCGGACCGACAAGGATGCTCGAAGGATCTCAGCGCTAAATCCATCCGCGCAAGTAGGCAAGCTCCGGCGTTTTGCATTTTCCGCCCTACAAAATGTACCGGCTCAAATCCTGATTCTTCACAATGTCCACCAATTGCTTCTGCACAAACGCCGAATCAATCTTGATGTTCTTCTTCTTCAATTCAGGCGCGTCGAAGGAAATCTCCTCCAGCACTTTCTCGAGAATTGTGTGCAAGCGCCGCGCCCCGATATTTTCAGTCTGCTCATTTACCAGCGCCGCAAACCGCGCGATGGCCGCCACGCCATCGTCGGAGAAAGTAAGCTTCATCCCTTCCGTCTCGAGCAGCGCAATGGCCTGCTTGATCAGCGCATTCTTCGGCTCGGTGAGGATGCGCACGAAATCAGCTTCGCTCAGCGAACTGAGCTCCACGCGAATCGGAAAGCGCCCTTGCAGCTCGGGGATCAGATCTGATGGCTTGGTAGTGTGAAACGCCCCCGCAGCGATAAACAAAATATGATCGGTGCGCACCATGCCGTAGCGCGTATTCACCGTAGTCCCTTCGACGATCGGCAAAATGTCGCGCTGCACGCCCTCGCGCGAAACGTCCGGCCCGTGCCCCGACTCGCGCCCGGCAATCTTGTCCACCTCGTCAATAAAAAGAATTCCCATCTGCTCCACGCGCTCCACCGCAATCCGCGTCACGTGGTCGATATCCACTAGGCGATTTTCTTCTTCCTGAATCAGGTAATCGAACGCCTCGGCCACAGTCATCTTCCGCTTCTTCTTTTGCTGCCCGAAGAAACCGGAAAGCATGTCCTTGACGTTGATATCCATCTCTTCGATGCCCTGATTGGTCACAATTTCAAAAGCAGGCATCGCCCGCTCGCGCACTTCCACTTCCACCATGCGCTGGTCGAGCTTGCCTTCGCGAAGCTGCGCGCGCAGCTTGTCGCGCGTCCGCTGCGTCTGCTCGCGGCGCGAAGTCTCGGCCGGCGAGCCCGGCGGATCGTTCGAAGGCAGCGCTGGCGGAAGCAAAAGATCGAGCAGCCGCTCTTCCGCAGATTGTTCCGCCCGCTCGGCCACTTCGTCGAGCTTCTCTTCGCGCACCATGTCGATGCCGGTCTCCACCAGATCGCGCACCATCGATTCCACATCGCGGCCCACGTATCCAACTTCGGTATATTTCGAAGCTTCGACCTTAACGAACGGACACCCGGCAAGCCGCGCCAAGCGCCGCGCAATTTCCGTTTTCCCCACGCCGGTAGGCCCGATCATCAGAATATTCTTCGGCAGGACGTCTTCGGCCATCTCCGGCTGCAATTTCTGCCGCCGGACGCGATTGCGCAGCGCCACGGCCACCGCGCGTTTCGCAGCATTCTGCCCGACAATATATTTATCCAGCTCCGCCACAATCTCGCGCGGCGTCAACTCGTCGAACGACGGCAGAGGCTCAGGCGCCGGCGCCTGTGCCTCCCCCGATAAATAAATCACCATATCTTTCTCCGGTTTCCCCGTCATCACCCTAGACCCTTCACAGTTCGACGCTCGTCACAGCTCCTCAATCGAAAAATTCGCATTGGTAAAAATGCAAATCTCGCTAGCAATCCGCATAGCCTCCTGCGCCACTTCCTTAGCGCTCAACTTCGAATGTTTCAAAAGCGCCCGCGCCGCAGCCAGCGCGTACGGTCCGCCAGATCCAATAGCGCAAAGCCCATCATCAGGCTCAATCACGTCGCCATTCCCCGAGAGCAGGAAGGTAGTCTTCGCATCGGCAACGATCAGCAGCGCCTCAAGATGCCGCAGCGACCGGTCCGTCCGCCATTCCTTGGCCAATTCAACGGCCGCCCGCGCCAAATTCCCATGAAATTCCTGCAACTTGTTCTCAAATCGCGTGAAAAGCGAGAGCGCGTCCCCGGTACTACCAGCGAATCCGGCAATGATTTTGTCGTTAAAGAGCCGCCGCGTCTTCTTAGCGTTGTGCTTGACGACGCCTTCACCCAGCGTAACCTGCCCGTCGCCGGCGAGGACGACCTTG
>DAITPO010000206.1:0-2824 GCA_036833535.1 Candidatus Acidiferrales bacterium
AACGCTTCGCGGAGCTGGCCGATCGCTTGATTGCCCGCTTCGACGCCGATGTGATACTTTTCGGCGCGCCATCGGAACGCGATATCGCGGAGCGCATCGCGTCAGGCATGCGACGCCGTCCCGTGAATCTCGCCGGCCAGACTTCCATCGCGGAATTGAGCGCCTATTTTTCCGCATGCGAACTATTCATCGGCAATGATTCGGGCGCGATGCACGTGGCCGCAGGCGCCGGAGTCCCGGTGGTCGCGATTTTCGGCTCGACTGATCCGGAAGGCACCGCGCCATTGACGCCGCGGCGTACGATCGTGCGGAACGCGCCCTCGTGCAGCCCATGCTTTCTGCGCCATTGCCCGGTGGACCATCGCTGCATGGAGCGAATCGAACTAGCTGCTGTCGAGACCGCCGCAGCGGCCTGGCTGGAGACTTCGAAGCGCAGCGAGCGCTTCCTTTCGTAGCGCCGGCAGCTTGCCGGCGTTTTTTGTAAGCTACAGGCAGGCATTTTGCTTAGGCTGAAAGTTTTATCGTGAGAGGGAATCCTTGAGTGCAGCAAGCCGCATAAAGCTGAAGGCGGGCGCGAGCCTATCCGCCAGCGCCGATCTTAGCCGCCTGCTGGATCTGATCTCGGCATTTCCGCGTCAGACGATCGCCCTGCTCGGCGACCTAGTTCTCGATCAATTCGTCTCCGGCGAAATTTCGCGGGTCTCGCGGGAAGCTCCAGTGCTGATCTTGCGTCACCGGCGCACGCGCGCCGTCCCCGGCGGCGGCGCGAACGCGCTGAACAATCTCGTAGATCTCGGGGCGAAAGTGCTGGCCGTGGGCGCGGTAGGAGACGACGCCTCAGGCCGGACGCTGCTCGAATACCTTCGACGCAAGCGCGTGAACACCAGCGGCATCGTCACGGTGCGCGGATGGACGACCGCAACCAAGACCCGCTTTTTGGCCGGCTGGACACATACGAGCGAGCAGCAGGTGCTGCGCGTGGATGATGAGCCGCAAGAGCCGCTACCGGAGCGTGCGCGAAAACTCCTGGCCGCAAAATTGCGCGAACGAGTGAAGCGCGCCGGTGCTCTGCTAGTTTCTGACTATGGTTTCGGCGCAGCGGCGCCAGCGATTCTCGGCGCCGTTAAGACCGACAAGCCCATAACGCTCGATTCGCGCTATGCGCTCCTCGATTTCAAACGCCTGTCCGTGACTGCGGCCACTCCAAACGAGCCGGAACTCGAGGCGATCTACGGCGAGAAAATCGGGCAGGATGCCGCAAAGCTCGAAGCGCTGGGGCGCCGCACGCTCGAAGATCTGCATCTGAGAACTTTACTCGTCACTCGCGGCAAAGATGGCATGGCGTTCTTCGAAAAGGACCAGCCCACGCGCAATATCCCCATCTTCGGCTCTGACGAGGCCAGGGACGTCACCGGCGCAGGCGACACGGTCATCGCCGTCTTCACTCTGGCCCTAGCTGCCGGTGCCACCGGAATTGAGGCGTCGCACCTCGCAAACTTCGCCGCCGGCCTGGTAGTGATGAAGCGCGGTACCGCTACCGTCACGCGCGCGGAGCTGGAATATGCTTTGCGATCTGCGGCTACATCTGTGGGATAAGGGCTCGATGGATTCGTCAATAAAAATTCTGGGGCGCAGGGACTTGCGCGAGAAGCTCGAGGGGCACCGGAAGCGCGGCGAGCGCATCGTGCTGACCAACGGTTGCTTCGACATGCTTCACGTGGGCCACGTCCGCTATTTGAAAGCCGCGCACGAGCAGGGCGATATCGTCGTGGTGGGCGTCAATGCGGATTCGAGTGTCGGCGCGTTGAAGGGCGCGGGCCGGCCGATTCTTTCGGAGGCGGCGCGGGCGGCGCTGGTCGCAGGGCTCGATGCGGTGGACTACGTGGTGATCTTCGACGAGCCGGATGTCGAAGGACTGCTGCGCGACCTGCGGCCTGACGTACACGCGAAGGGAACCGATTACACACTCCAAACCGTGCCTGAACGCGAGACTTCTGCAAAGCTTGGCATTCGCGTAGCCATTGTTGGCGATCCCAAGCATCATTCGACGCGCGACCTCATCGCCCGCATCCGCGAACGTTGCAATGCCTGAGCGGCGCTTCCTTATCGTACGTCTTGGTTCTCTGGGCGACATCATCCACACGCTTCCGGCTGCTGCGGCTCTCCGCGATTCATTTCCCGACGCGCAGATCGATTGGGTAGTGGAGTCAAAATGGCGCGCGATTCTGGAAGGGAACTGCGATTTGAATCGCGTTATTTGCTTGGATCGCGGGCGAGCGTCTGGGGTCGTCGCAACCGTAAAATCCCTACGCAGCGCGAATTATAACTGCGCCATCGATTTTCAGTCGCTCTACAAGTCTGCGCTTTTGGCCTTTGCTTCGGGAGCGAGCGAGAGACTTGGCTTTGACCGCGAATACGCACGCGAGGGACTGGCGACGCTGTTCTATACGCGGCGGATTCATCCGACGGGCACGCACAAGGTCGAACACAATCTTGCGCTCGCTGTGGCTGCAGGAGCGGCGATGCCGAAGGTGGCGCGTTTCACTCTGCCGGCGTTGGCGGAAGCGGAACAATGGGCCGACCGGAAATTATCTGGATTGGAGGCGAAAGGGTTTTACGTACTCTCCCCCGGCGGAGGGTGGCGCTCGAAATGTTGGGCGGCCGACCGCTACGGAGATTTGCATCGCGAGATATCGAGCCAGCTTGGATTGCAGGGAATCGTCAGCTTTGGCCCTGGCGAGGAGAACCTCGCCGACGAAGTTGTTGCCGCATCGGGTTTGCGTGCGCCGATTCCGCTGGAGATGGATTTGCCGCACCTGATGGC
>DAITPO010000206.1:2924-4927 GCA_036833535.1 Candidatus Acidiferrales bacterium
GCGTCGCCGACGCCGCTCGCGATTGCGCTGGGCGCAGCCATCGCGGCCGCAGGGCTGGTCGTGCGAGGCGCGGCGGCGGGCCACTTGCGCAAGCTCGAGACGTTGACGACCTCGGGTCCCTACGCCTGGGTACGAAATCCACTGTACTTCGGGAGCGCTCTTCTGGCCGCGGGCTTCGCCGTGGCGGGACATTCGCTTTGGGCTGCGCTGGTACTCGTCGCGTACTTCGGCACGTTTTATCCCGTGGTGATGAAGAAGGAAGAAGGCGAGCTGCGCGAGCGATACGGTGCGGCATTCATCGAGTACGCGAAGCGAGTGCCGCTCTTTTTTCCGCGTCCGCCACGCCCAAGCGATTTGCCTCAGGCAAACGCCATGAATGGATTTTCCTGGGAGCAGTACAAGCGCAACCGGGAATATCAAGCGGCGCTGGGCGCGATTGTTGCTCTAGGTGTGCTCTGGCTGCGAATGTTTCTGCCGAGATGAGCGGTGAGGGTTTACTGCAAGCGGTAAACTTCGTGCATTACGCGCTGGAATTTGGGACGGTAGATGAGATCGAAGGCGCGCTCTTTGCCGGGAAACATATCGAGCGCCAAACGCCGAGTAGCCGCAGCCATGGAAGCGGCTTCCTCCGGCGAAAGGCTGCCCGATGCGATGGTATCCAGCGCCAAATAAACCAAAATCCGCAGGCGCCGCATGCGCCGGCTTTCGTCGTCAATTTCGTCCTGCGTCGGCTTGCGCGTCTCCAATTGTTCCATACGTGGCCCAATACCCCCAAATTCAATTAATATGATACGGCGGTCCGTACTTCAATGGTACGAGGGGACAGGTTTCCATGAGTGAAAGCAGCGAAAAAGAACGGGTTGTCGTTGTGCACACAGCGGGAACGACGACGGAGGCCATGGTGATTCGCGGGCTGCTCGAGAGCGAGGGGATTTCCTCTCCGGGATCGGTATCGCACGATCCGTTTCCGCTGCGCGAGACTCCGGAAGGCACGCACGGCGTGGAAGTCTACGCTTTGGAGTCTCGGGCCGGAGAGGCGAAGAAAATCATCGCGGAGCATCTGCGAACAGCGAAGAAGGAAGCAACCGCTGAAGATGCGGAAGCTGCGGATGAAGCCGAAGAGAAGGGCAACCGCTGAGGCTGTGTTTGTGATGCTGTGGCCGTCTAATTGATCGGCTGCGAATCGCGATACGAGGTCAGCGTGAGTCTGTGCCCGTCGCTCAGCGCCGTAATGGCGCCGTCTTGATCCGTGCGCAGTAGCTTCGTACCACGTTGTGCGTAGCGCTCGACCACTGAATCGTTCGGATGCCCGAAGGGATTGCCCTCGCCGACCGAGATCACCGCGAAACGAGGAGCTACTCCCTCGAGAAAAGCCTCGGTCGAAGACGATTTGCTCCCGTGATGCGGAACCTTTAGGAAGTCCGCGCGCAAATTCTCGTCGCCTGAACTTAATTCCTTTTCCGCTTTCGCCTCGATGTCACCGGGAAGCAGAAAGCGCGTCGTTCCATCTTGCAACGAAATCACCAGGGAATCGTTGTTCTCCGTGAGAGGCGTGCCACCAGGCGCCGGCGGCCAAACGATCGCGCATTGAACGCCCCCGAAATCGAACTTTTCTGCGGCGTAATGGTGAACGATCTTCACGCCGTGCGCCTTTGCCTCGTCGAGCAGGTCGCGAAACGCCGGAGCGTCGGAATCCAGGCCGGCCCACAATTCGCCGACGGTGAAATCGTTGAGGACCGCACGCAACCCATCGAGATGGTCGTGATGCGCGTGCGTCAGCGCAACGACGTACAGGCGCTTGAGCCCGCGCGACCATAGATACGGCGCGACAACGTCTTCCCCGACATCTGGCCCGGAGCGGAGTCCGTGCGTAAATGTCGAGCCGGGCTCGCCTCCGCCGTCGATCAGCATCGTCCGGCCATCGGGAAACGCGACGAAGATCGAATCGCCCTGCCCGACATCGAGAACCGTAACTTCGAGTTTTCCGCGAGCTAGCCGCGCAC
>DAITPO010000207.1:0-4865 GCA_036833535.1 Candidatus Acidiferrales bacterium
TGGAGCGGGATAAGGGAATCGAACCCTCGCCTCGACCTTGGCAAGGTCGCGTACTACCACTATACGAATCCCGCTTACCGGTGCAATTCGCGACTACTTTTATTTTATAGCACGCCCGCGAACGCGGGACAAGGGCCGCCCCTGAACGGGAATCCAATCTCCAAACTCACGTCTCCCGCGAAAATGCCGATACGCACCGGATATATGCGGCCCGCGGCGTTAATCCACTTCGAGAATGCGCGCCGATCGGACGACCGGCGATCTCTTCTGCCGCGCGGCGAAGCGCTCGGCTCTGTCGCGGTCGATATAAACGCGCGCGAATCGCTCGCCGTCGCGATAGAAGACCGTCACTTGCCAGTGGCGGTGTTTGCGCCGCTTGTCGCGATGGAATCGCGTGGACTTTCCAGACGGCCGGCGCCCGGCTGTTCTGCTTTTCGATTTCTTGGAGCTGTTTTTCTTCACGTTTCGATGCCTCGGGATGTCGGGATTGTTGTTACGCAAACAAACTGTGATGCACTATCGCAATTTCGCGGGGGCCGCGCAAGTAACTAGTTGGGGGTTAACGCTCTAATACTGCCACCAACGAACGCAGACCGCAACATTCGACGATTTTTCCGAGCCGCGGAGGTATCTCGATGCATCCAATTGAACTGATAAACGGAAACAAGGATTGCGCGAAAGGAAGTAGTTTCAAGCGTGGAACTTTTCGGCAGGGTCACGCGTATTAATCGGTGAGTGAGGAAACGAACATGAGATGCGATGCCGCAGCGCCCGAAAATCACGCTATAAATGAAGTCATGAATATGGACATCAAAGATCTAAGGCATCACTCGCCGGAAACGCTCGCATCCCTCCGGGCCCTGTTGGCCGGCGGCGCTGATGTACGTCCCGACCCCAAGCGCTCGCATTTCTACGAACTCGAAGGCGAGACGCACGTCTTCTATCTCTACATTTCTCCCGCAGACGGCACGGTTGAATTGCTGGCTACCTGGGTTCGCGAAGATCGCCCCGAACATTCCGAACTAGCGGCGCGCGCCTGCTGCTAGGCTTTCTTATCGTTTCTATTAAAGAGCTGTCATCCTGAATCCCTCCCGCGCAAGCGGGAGGGTGAGGGATCTGCATTTTCCGAATGCAATCCCCTCAGCGACTACCTCAGCTTGTTTAGTCGTGAATTCCAGTCGGAGCGAAATTCAGATCATCGAGGATTGATTTGCCGAGCTTGAGAACTTCCGGCCCGGCGCTCGTTCGCGCGTAAACCGAGGTCCCCGTCGCGGCCGAAATGCGAATCTCGATTTTCTTCCCGGATTTGTCCGTCAAAGTCACCTGCACAGGCGGCTTGGCCAGTTGCGAGGTGACCGAAGCAGGCGGAGTATCCAGAATCTCATCGGCCCGCGCATTGCTCAGCGAAGACCAAAAACTCGGGCACGCCGGCGGCGTCTTCTGCCCGGCTGGCTGCTCGATCACCCAGCTGCCATCCCCGCCTTTCACGCAGGTCGTTGCTCCCTTGGCGTTATGAATCTCGGCGCGGACCATGTCACTTTCTTCTGCGCGAATGAGATTCTTGTCGCGCAGGTCGAAGAACTTCGAGCTCAGGCTGGTGTGCACGGAATCCTGCACGCGGAATATGAACGGCCGCGAGGGATCGCGCGCGAAATACGCACTGCCGTCCTTCTTGCCAAGCTGCAGATCGGCGAACTTGCCGCTGTCAAGCTGCGCGTGAAAAGTGATTGCCGGGTGCGCGAGATCGTATTTCGCGAGATCGTCCGCGGTATTGCTGGCAAACGAAACGATGCGCGCCGTCCCAATGGAACCCAGAATCGAAGAAATCGACCCGGCATCAGCGCCCACCGCGCGCGGCTTCTCAATTTGCCACGCGCCACCGGTCTTCTTGGCGGCGATGGTGCCCGATTCATTCTTGATTTCAAACGAAGCGACGCTATTGCTGTCGAGCTCCAGGACCGACTGGTCGCGGAAATCATCCACCGCTTTGTCGCTGCTAGTGAGAATCGTGTCCGAAAGCAGCGAGACGTCCTTAGATCCATCCACGTCGGCGTAAACGCTGAGGCCCGAAAAATCCTTGGCGCCGAGTTGCAGCTTGTGCTGCGTACCATTCTTCAATTTGAATTCGAGCGTCACCGCGGGATTCGTCAGACCGTAAGCGGCCATGCGATCCGGTGCCGCTGTCATCGTGCGGTCCACGCGGACGCTTCCGAGTTGACCGGCAATCGCACCGAGCACCGATTGCTCCGCGCGCGTCGCCACGGGCTGCGTCATGTACCAGCCATCCGCGCGCTGTTCGAAGCTTGCAGTAAACGCGCCGCGCTCAATCGTAAGATTCGTGATGTCAGGCGCGGTGAGTGAATACACCGGCTTCGAATTCGCCGACGCATCGCCCGTGGGCACGCCGCTATCCGAATCCCCCGAAGCGTCGCTCGGCTTCGTATGCTTCAGATCGTAGAAGTACACATAGGCGGCGAGGGCCGCAGCCAGCAGGAAAATGATCCCAGTGCTCTTTTTCATGATGATCTAGCGCCGCTTCCACCAGATGTAAACGCCGGAAAGAATCACGATGCCCGGCAGTAACAGCAGGCTGAACCAATTCAGCTCGCGGCTCTGCGTTTCGGTGAAGGTCACGCGCCGGCTGGTCGCGCTCTTGGGCCGGATGGAGATGAGATCCTCGTCTTCCGCGAGCCAATTGACCGTGTTCATGAAGAGATCGGCATTGCGAACTTGCCCCGCGGCTTGATTGGACGCAAATTGCGAGTTGCCGATCACCACCAGCCGCCCATCCTTGGGACTCGGCTCCGGCCCGGCTCTTCGCTCCGCAGCCACGCCGAGAGAAAGCGGGCCCAGCGTATCTTTCGTCGCGTCGTATTTGATTTCCTTCACGCTAGGATCGAGCTTCGGGATCGTAAAGCTGCGCGTCGAGCTTTTCATCAGCTCCGTGGTTCCCTCTTGGGTCTTGTTCTTGTCGGCGATGGAGACGGTGCGCGCCAGCGGATAGAAAGTCATGGCGTTGCCGAACGTCTTCGTAATCGGGCTGGTGCCATACGTGACGACGATGGGAACGAAGGGGCCCATCTGACTCACCTGGCTCAGCGCGCTGGCGTCCACCACCACGTTGTCACCCACTTTGATATTCCAGGCGGAGAACACGTTGTCGAGTTTCGGATCCGTTTCCGGATCGACCATGAGGAACACCTTGCCGCCGTCGTCGAGATACTTGGCGAGAAGTTGCGCTTCAGCAGGAAGGAATCCCTGCTTGGGTCCGGCAATAACCACCAGGCTGCAATCCGTAGGCACGCCACTGTCCGTCGCCAGATTGAAGCTCTTCGTCAGATAGCTTTCTTGTATGAGCGCGTTATTGACTCCCGCAAATCCGTCCGCATCGTTTGCCGTGATCGCTTTCTCGCCGTGGCCCTCGACGAAGCAAACCGTCTTTTGTGTCGCGCGCGTCACCTTCACGATGGCATTGGTGATGTCCTGTTCGTTCGTGGCCTCGAGCAACTGATGCTTTGCTCCCGATGCCACCACCGCTTGCTTCATATGCGAGACGCCGAGATCCCGCGCGACCTCGGGATGCTCCTGCGGATCAACGAACTTGAAGTGCAGATGCGCGCTGAGATTCTGGTATTCCCCGATCCGATCCTGAAATTCGACATCCGGCAATTTGTCGAACCAGTAGACGTCCACGTCCTGCTTCAGGCCGCCCACGATGCGTTTGGTCTGGTCGGACAGCGTGAAAAGTTTCTCCGTGGTCATATCCACGCGCTTGTGGTGGCGGTAGCTGAGGAAATTCAGGAACCCGAGAATGGCGACGACCGAGACAATCAGCGCCGCCGCGTTCGTTCCCAGCCGCGAAGACCGCCGCGAGAAGTATTGAAAGATGGATTGATAGCCGATTACCAGCGCCGCGAGGATCACCACCCCGCCGCCGATGAGCAGGATTTTGCTCAACAGCAGCAGCTCGCCCTGCAGTTCGTAGCGAATGCTGCCGGCGATGGCCATGGCGACGCCGATCGTCGCGATATTCCGGAGCCATTCCTGGCGGTCCCAATTCATCTGTCCTACTCCTCCTCGAAAACGCTCCACTGCGCGGGCAAACGTCTCTCTAGGCCCGGCGCCACCGCATCGAATCCAGGCTGCGAATCGTCAAGAAAATCGCCAGCACGATCAGGCTCAAATAGAAAACGACGTTTCCAGAATCCAGAACGCCGCGCGTGAAATCATCGTAGTGCCGGACTACCGAGAGATACTGCACGACTGCGCCGATGCCGCTCGAAGTGTTCCGCGAGCCAAAATCGATCACCCACAGAATCAGAAATACGCCAAACGTCAGAACGGCCGCGATGATCTGATTCTCCGTAAGCGACGAAAACAGCGAACCCAGCGCCAGCAATACGCTCCCCAGCAACAGCGCTCCCAAATAAGCGCAGACCAAAACCTTCCACGGCGGCGCCGGATCGCTATGAAAGAACATGAAGATCGAATAAACGGCGGTCGGCAAAAGCAAAATGATGAGCAGTGAGAGCGACGCTAGAAATTTCCCCAGCACAATTTCGAAATCGGTGATCGGCGAAGTCATCAGCAATTCAATCGTCCCGCGTTTCCTTTCCTCCGCGTAAACGCCCATCGTCAGCATCGGCGTAAGGAACAGCAGAATCGATGAAAGAATCCCGAAGAAATAGCGGAGCGTCTGCGAGGGCACATCGATGTTCATCCCGCCGCCGAATTGCATGCTTTGCATTCCCATCTCGAACGCTTGCTCGATCACCGAGCTCAGCACGCGCGTAAAAAAGAAACCTGTAAGAAACAGGAACACGCCGCCAATGATGTAGGCGATCGGCGAGACGAAGTAGTGGCTC
>DAITPO010000208.1:0-4653 GCA_036833535.1 Candidatus Acidiferrales bacterium
GTTATTTTCCGTTGTCCGCGGGAGCCACGACCATTCTTTCTCCGGCGCGGCCTTCTCCGGCGGGAATCTTCGCCGATATCGAACGCTACCGGCCGACCCTGTTCTTCTCCGTGCCTTCCAACTATGCCGCGCTCCTCGCGCACCGCAGCGAGAACGGCCGTGCATTTGACCTGTCCAGCGTGCGCCACGCTGTCTCCGCCGGTGAATCACTTCCCGCGCCACTATTCGAGCGCTTCAAGGAAAAATTCGGGATTGAGATTCTCGATGCCCTCGGCTCGACGGAGACTTTGCAGATGGTGATTGCCAACCGTCCCGGGGAGGCGCGGCCCGGTTCGAGCGGAAAGATTATTCCCGGATATGAAGCGAAGATCGTGGATGAGCACGGAAATATTGTGGCGCCGGGAGAGATTGGCAATCTGGCGGTGAAGGGCGATTCGATTTGCGCGGGTTATTGGAACCAGGTTGAGAAGACCAAGGCGGCGTTTGATGGGCCCTGGTTTCGCACTGGCGACAAATATCATCAGGATCAAGACGGCTACTACTGGTATGCCGGACGCGCCGACGATACGTTCAAAGTGAATGGAAGATGGCTCAGTCCGGCGGAGGTGGAGAGCGCGCTGATCGCGCATCCGGCAGTGTTGGAGGCGGCGGTGGTCGCGCGGGATGATGAGAGCGGGCTGACCAAGCCCGCGGCCTACGTGGTGGTGAAGCCGGAGTTCCCCGCAAAAGATGATCTCGCGCATGATCTGCAAGAATGGGTGGCGCAGCGCGTGGGCGGTTACAAGCGGCCGCGATGGGTCGAGTTCGTTCCCGAGCTGCCTAAGACATCGACGGGGAAATTACAGCGGTTCAAACTGCGCGAGCTTCAGAATCGCCGGGAGCGGGAATAGCGGCGTGAGCGAGAGGCGACTATGGCTCGATCGTGCACGGAGAGGCCCGGCTGAAGACCGGGCCCTACGAGTGCCAATGCAGGAGAAATTGTCAGAGGGTATAGAATAGCCGCCCGTGGAATTACGTCACGTTCGCTACTTTCTCGCGGTTGCGGAGTACCGCAATTTCCGCAGGGCCGCAGAGCAACTGCACATCGCGCAGCCGCCGCTCAGCCGTCAGATACGCCAATTGGAAGAGGATTTGGGCGTCACGCTTTTCACGCGCAATAAGCGCCGCGTGGAGCTGACCAAAGCCGGACAGGCGTTTCTCGAGGAAGCGCGTAAGCTGATCGTACAGGCCGGTCATGCTGCGCAGGCTGCGCGCCACGCGCAGAAAGGCGAGTCCGGCGTTGTCCGCATCGGCGTCGCGTCGGGTTTGGGAGCGGCGGTCAGCAAAGTTGTATTCCAGCATCGCGAACACTGGCCCGCCGTGGAAGTGGAGTGTAAGGATATTTTTTCCACGCAGCAGAATGAAGCTCTCAAGAACGGCGAGATAGATGTCGGATTCCTGCGTCCGCCCGTCGATCAATTGCATCTGGATTGCTACCGGCTGTTTGAAGAAGAGTTCGTGGTTGTTCTTCCGAAGACCCACCGTTTGGCGAAGCGCAGGAATTTGAAACTGAAGGATGTAGCGGATGAGCCGCTGATCATCTTCGACCGGAATTTTTCGACCGGGCTTTACGACAAAATTTTGGGCCTATACAACCGGCAGGGATTGACGCCGCACCTGACGTTGACGCACGTCGAGGCGCATGAAGAGGCTGGAGCGATCATGATTGCCTCGGGAAAAGGGATATTTGTGGGAGCGGGCGCAACGGTGAACCGATCGGTGGCGGGCCTCGAGCTGGCGACGATACGGTTGAATGAGCCGGAAGCGAAGATTGACGTTTGCGCGGCGTGGCGGAAGGGCGAGGACTCGGCGGTCACGCTCTCCTTCCTGGAATCGGTGCGGCGGGTCTTTAAACTTCCCGGACAGAAGAAGAGAATTGCCTAGCGCAGACTGCGCGCGCTGCGATTCGGGCGGCATCGAGAAATTTACGGAGGCGGAATGCAGCGACGAACCCTGAGGGCAGGTTTCCTGCTATGCGCGTCTCTTCTGATTCCGGCTCTGTGCTCGGGGCAGGAGATCTCTAAAGAGCATGTCATCGGGCAACTCGAACTGGTCGCCAGGTTTGACGGGCCGATGCCGACGGGCGTGACCGTGGCCAATGATGGCCGCATTTTTGTTAACTTTCCGCGCTGGGGCGACGACGTCGAGTACACCGTGGCGGAAGTGAAAGATGGCAAGACGTTCGCCTATCCCAATGCTGAAATCAATCGCTATACAGCCGCGGACCAGCTCGATGAAAAATTCGTCTCCGTGCAGAGCGTGGTGGTTGATCCCAGCGGGGAAAAATTGTGGGTTCTCGATACCGGCAGCATCCAGTTTGGGCCGGTGAAGCCGGGCGGGCCGAAACTGTTGGGCATCGATCTGCGGACGAACCAGATTGTGAAGAAAATTGTGTTTCCCGGGAGTATTGCGCTGGCGACGAGTTATCTGAATGACGTGCGATTCGATATGCACCGGGGAGCTGCCGGCACGGCGTTTATTACGGATTCGTCTTTATCGGGCGCGAACGGAATAATTGTGGTGGATCTTGCGACCGGTGAGAGTTGGCGGCGCTTGAACGATCATCCTTCGACGAAGCCGGATCCTGCGTTCGTGCCGATTGTGGAGGGAGAAGTTTTGCAGATGCAGCTGCCGGGACAGCCGCCGGCTAAGTTTGCTGTGGGCTCGGATGGCATCGCCATCAGTCCGGATGGAAAGATTCTTTATTATTGCCCTTTGACGAGCCGGCATCTTTACCGCGTGAACGCGGATGCGCTTGCCGACCGGACCGTTTCCGATGCCGACGTGGCGGCCACGGTGAAAGATCTGGGGGAAAAAGGCGGAGGCGGGGACGGACTGGAATCGGATACGCAAGGGCGGGTTTACATCAGCGATTACGAGCATGACTCGATTACGCGACGGAATGTGGACGGCGAGATGGAAACGCTGGTGCACGATCCGCGGGTGCTTTGGCCCGATACGCTCTCGCTTGCGGCCAACGGCTACCTTTATTTCATCGTGAATCAGATCGAGCGGCAGGGCATTTTTCATAACGGCCAGGATTTGCGCAAAAAGCCCTATGCGCTGTTCCGCGTGAAAGTCGACGGCTTTCGAATCCAGAACTGACGGAGCGACGTGTTGAGCACCGTTCGAGAAGTTACCTATCAGGTCTTGCGCGACGCGGGGATGAACGTGATCTTCGGCAATCCCGGCTCGACGGAATTGCCTTTTCTGCGCGATATGCCCGCGGATTTCAAGTACGTGCTGGCGCTGCACGAACGCTCGGCTGCGGGAATCGGTTTGGGATATGCGCTGGGGACCGGGAAGGCTGCTTTTGTAAATCTACATTCGATTGCCAGCGCGGGGAACGGGCTTTCGGCGCTGGTGGATGCGTTTGGCGGGCACGTGCCCCTGGTGGTGACGACCGGGCAGCAGGATCGGCGGCATGTTCTGGCGGAGCCTTTTTTGGTGAGCCGCGCGGTGGAAACGGTAAAGCCATACGTGAAGTGGGCGCACGAGCCCTTGCGGGCGGAAGATGTGCCCGCGGCGATTGCGCGCGGATATTACCTGGCGATGCAGCCGCCGATGGGGCCGGTCTTCATTTCCATTCCGATGGACGACTGGACCCATGAATGCGCGCCGGTGGAATTTCGCCGCGTGACGCACACTGTTATGGCGGATCCGGCGGCGTTCGATGAAGTGGTTCGGGCGCTTGATTCCAGCCGCAACCCGGCGCTCGTGGCTGGCGCGCAGATTGAGGAAGATGGCGGCTGGGATGACGTGATTGCGTTGGCGGAACATCTCAATGCTGACGTCTATCAGCAGCCGATTCCCCCGCGCTGGACGTTCCCGCGGCGGCACCGGCTATTTCGCGGCGGCTTGTTGCCGGCTCAGCAGCCGCTGGCGGATCAGTTGGCGGCTTATGACACCGTGGTCGTGCTGGGCGCGCCGATTTTTCTTTATTACGCCTACGTGCCCGGCGAGCCGATCAAGCGCGGCACGAAACTTTTTCAAATCACAAATTCACCGGAACACGCGGCTGCTGCATTGGCGGGGACGAGCATTGTCGGAAATATCGCCGCGGCGGCGAAATATATTCGCGAGCATGCGCGAGCGCGGCAAGGGAAGACTTCAGAGGGGCGGATAAAACCGCCAGTGCCGAAGGCCGAACATCCTATGACGCCGGCTTATCTGCTCAGCGTCCTTAATAAGGTGATGCCGCGCGACGTGGTCGTCGCGGAGGAGTGTCCATCGTCGAAAGGAGATGTGGACCACTATATTGAATTGGATGAGCCGGGCTCGTTTTATTCCGTGCCGAACGGCATCCTCGGATTTGGTCTGCCTGCGGCGGTTGGTTTGCAAATGGCGGATCCGAAGCGGCGAGTCGTTTGCCCGGTCGGCGATGGCTCGATCCAATATTCGGTCCAGGCGCTGTGGACCGCGGTGCAACACAAAGCCCCGGTTATCGTAATCGTTCTGCGCAACTCTGATTACACCGCTCTGAAATCGTTTTGCGACTTCACGCAAGTGGGCCGCAACGTTCATGGCATGGATATACCAGGAATCGATATCGTGAAAATTGCGGAAGGCTACGGCATGGCCGCGCAGGAAGTTGACCGCCCGGAAGATCTCGAG
>DAITPO010000209.1:0-4477 GCA_036833535.1 Candidatus Acidiferrales bacterium
GTCTCGGCGATTGCAGAGCAATCGACTCAGCCCGGCAACGTACGGGTCCGGGCTGATGATTCAGCCCGGATAGGTAAATGACGCCGGTTCGAGACTCTGGCAACAATCGGGACACCCAAATATTGTTGCAGGGCCTAAGTTGTTGAATACAAAGGACGGGCCCCACAAACAATCGGGACACTCAGGGGTACCATCCAGACGGGCTCTAACCCTGAGTCTTCAAATTGTGCGACAATGACTGCACGCGCGGCAACCGTCGAACGGGCCGCGCGCGCCGCAGCAACGAAAGGGCACATGGCAGTTGAATTGGCAAAGGGCGTAACGCTCGAACGGCCCGGCGAGGACGAAAGCTTCCTCAAGGAAGAGGGCATCCTCTTCGCCTCGCTCGACAAGGTGGTCAACTGGGCGCGCCGCAGCTCCATCTGGCCGATGTCTTTCGGACTGGCCTGCTGCGCCATCGAGATGATGTCCATGGCCGCCTCGCGCTTCGACGTGGCGCGCTTCGGCGCCGAAGTTTTTCGCGGCTCCCCGCGCCAGTCCGATCTGATGATCATCGCCGGGCGCGTCTCGGTGAAAATGGCCCCGGTGATCAAGCAGCTCTACGATCAAATGCCCGAACCGAAGTGGGTGATTTCGATGGGCGCCTGCGCCACCAGCGGCGGCGTCTTCAATAATTACGCGGTGGTGCAAGGCGTCAATCAGGTGATTCCGGTCGACGTCTACGTCCCCGGCTGCCCCCCGCGCCCCGAAGCGTTACTCTACGCGATAATGCAGCTGCAGAAAAAAATCGACGCCGAACGCGGCAGCTTCCGCCGCTCCCTGAATTTCATCAAGCAGTAAGCTCCTCAGGGCAAGCAATAATTCTGCAAGGCAAGCGGAAAAAATGGGCACGACCGGAGCCGCAAAATCCGCTGGCGCGGCCGACGCCGTTACGTTATGTTTCGGTGTCGTGCCACACTGGCTAAGACCCAGCCTCCTAATGGCGCTCGCCGCAGCGCTGACGCCATGCCACGCCCGCGCGCAGGAAAAACCAAAGCCGCAGATCACGAAGGTTGTTCCCGCCACCGGCGCGCAAAAACCAGACCACAAGCCCACGCTCGCGGATTATCCGCAAGAGCCGCTCGTTTACGAATCGGTGCGCGGGGTGATGCGCTATGAAAACGACGGCACGGGCTTCTTGGACATTTCCGCACGAATCCGCGTGCAATCGCTCGCGGGCCTCGAGCGCGTCGGCCAGCTCATTTTCAGTTACGACTCGGCGAACGAACGCGATGAGGTGCTGCTCGTCCGCGTGACCAAGCCCGACGGCCGCGAAATCAAGGCCGGCCCCGAGGCCATGCAGGATCTGAGCGCCCCGGTCGCGCAGGAAGCGCCGATGTACAGCGACTTGCGGCAAATCCACATTACCGTTCCCGGGCTTACAGTTGGCGATACGCTGGAGTATCACCAACGTAAGACCGTCACCGAACCTCTCACGCCGGGCGAATTTTGGAACATTTGGAGTTTCGTGACGGACGGAATCTGCCTCGATGAGCAAGTAGAATTGAATGTGCCTGCCGGCCGGAAAATCAAGATCGCCACTTCACCCGAAGATATCAAACCTACATCGCGGATCGAAGCGGACCGGAGAATTTATCACTGGCAGACAAACCATCTGAGGCACGATGAGCTAAACGTCCTCCCGTCGAAGGATTGGGAAGTCGTTCCGCCTCGCATATTGTTCTCGACGTTTCAAGATTGGGAGTCTGTCGGAAGATGGTGGACGAAGCTGGAGGCGCCGCGCCGCGAAGTCACGCCGGAAATTCGCGCTAAGGCGGATGAAATCACGCGCGATGCGAAAACAGATCTCGAGAAAGTCGAGATTATCTACGAGTGGGTGGAGCGCAACATCCGCTACGTGAGCCTCTCCTTCGGCATCGGGCGCTACCAGCCGCACGCCGCGCCGGAAGTCCTTGCCAACGCGTACGGCGATTGCAAAGACAAGACCACGCTGATCGACGCGCTTCTCGACGCAGAGCATCTCCGCGGCGCGGCGGTGCTCACAACCACGACGAAGGTGTTCGACGATAGTGTTCCCATGCCGATGCAGTTCAATCACGCCATCAACACAATCTGGCTCGCCGGAAAGCAATACTGGTTCGATTCGACGGCGGCAGTTGCACCGTTTGCCTATTTGGTGGAGCAAATCCGCGACAAGAAAAGCCTGATCGCTTACACGGACCGGACTCCCGAGCTGTCGTCCACGCCAAAGGACTTGCCGTGGCCCACGAAATTCGAAATCGAGGTGGACGGAAAGGCCACGGAACAGACCTTTGACGGAACAATTACGGCGCACTTGCGCGGGGACATCGAAGTTATTTTCCGCGCGCTGCTCTTGCAGATAACGCCGGATAAGCTCGATGAGTTTTTCCGCAACGCTCTAGCGTCGCAAGCAAAGACCGGCGGCGGCACGATGGAAATAACCGAAGTCAAGTCGAGCGATCCCCTGGCCACGCGTGAGCCATTGCGGATCACAGGGAACTTGAAAATGGATGATTCGGCCGCGAAACATAGCGGGCGCGGCATGTTCGAGTTCAGCGATCTCATCGCGGCGGTGCTCCCCGAAGTGCCTTTGCACGGCGGCGGTCCAGCGGTCCCGATTAAACTCGACGGGCCGATGGAAGCTGAGTTTCGAGCGAAATTTGCGCTCTCCAAGCCTCTCGACAAGCCGTTTGCCGGACCGGCAAAAGTTAGCCGGGATTTTGCGGAGTTCGAGTGGAATTCAAACGTTTCAAACAGCACCGCGATACTTTCTTGGCGAATCAATCTCCATGAGCGCGAGATCCCAGAAACTAAGATCGATGATTACGCAGCATTTCGCCGGGAAGTTTTGCACAGCTTGAACAGTATGTCGGGCGGCGCGGGCGCGACGGCTTCCGGTGCCGGCGGGTCGAGCTCCATGCCTCACAAACCCTCGCCGGATGCGCTTGATGCCTTCAATCGAGCGCAGGCGGACATCAAGAACGGCGAGTTGGGCGATGCCATCGATGAGCTGCAATCGGCGGTCGAATTCGACCGCCAGTACGCCGACGCGTGGGAATCGCTCGGCGAGACTGCGGTTCATATTCACGACTATCCCCGCGCCGAGAACGCGTTTCGCAAGGCCTTCGATCTCGCGCCGAACAACGAGGGCGCCGTCCTCGGCCTGACTCAAGTTTTGCTGACGCAGAACAAGGCGGTCGAGGCGGCCGATTTCCTGCGCGAGCGCGTTAAGGCGGCGCCCGGTGACGGGCAAGCTCATTTCCGCCTCGGCACGATCTATCTCAATGAGTCGCGGAATGATGATGCTGTGGGAGAGCTCGAGCAAGCCTCCACGCTCTTGCCGAAAGATGGGAGCGTGCAGCTTGCGCTCGGAAACGCATACTTTCGCAAAAATGATACGGTAAAAGCCTCAGCGGCGTTTGAGCGCGCCGCCGGACTCGATGGCACGCCGCAGACTTTGAACACGGTGGCCTACGCATTCGCCGAGCACAAAGTTCATCTGGATCACGCCACCGGCTACGCCGAATACGCCGTTCGCGCGGCCGAGGAAAAGCTGAGCGCGGCGACGCTTGATACGCCGCGAGCGGATCGTGCCCTGCGCGTGATTACCGCCGCGGCCTATTGGGACACGCTTGGTTGGGTCAAGTACCAACTTCGCGATTTGAAGGCAGCGGAAAAGTATCTTCGCGCCGCGTCCGATGTCACCGACGACGCGACGATCACGTATCATCTGGGGCGCATACTGGAGGATGAAGGCAGGAAACAGGACGCCATTGCCGCGTACATTCGCTCCACCGCGTATCTTCCGCCCGTCGTCACCAGCTTCCGCGGACCGGGCGATATTCCGCCGAGACGCGAGGCGGCGCCGCTGGCGGTGGAAGATCAGAGCGCAGCGATGCGGAGATTGATTGCGCTGGTGGGCAGCGCCGATCAGGCCGACGACCTCACGTCGAAAGCGCGTGGCGTGAAGATTGGCGCGGTGACCGAAATTCCGAACGAGACGCACACGCTTGGAACCTTGACGTTCGAGGTGATCCTGGCGCCGGGCCCAGTTGTTGAAGACATCTCGGCAGGTGATCCATCGAGCGATCTGGCCGCGTTGACCGGAATGATTCGCTCCGCGAAATTGACGCAGACATTTCCGGATGAGGGGACCAAGCGGATTCCGCTGACCGGATTGTTGACGTGCGAAAAAGATGAGCCGTGCCGTTTCCGCTTGACGCCGGCGGTTTTTGTCTTCCCGCAAGCTGCAAGTACTGCTCCTTAGACCGAAGTCAATTCGATCGACTCAGCGCGCGAGAGGCAGAGTGATGACGCGGGCGGTGCCGCCGGGATATTCGAGAGCGGTGCCTGGTGCGGATTGTTCGCGGCGTAGGTAGGCCATCGCGATGGCGCGGTTTGCGGGCGGGGAGAATGCGGCGCGGGTTATTTGGCCGACTTCTTTGCCGGCTGCGGT
>DAITPO010000210.1:0-1777 GCA_036833535.1 Candidatus Acidiferrales bacterium
CTCTCGGACATCGAATTGGACGATTCCGTCAAGCCCACCTCAGCGCACAACGCGCTCACTACGATTGTTGAGGACGGGAAAGAAATGAAGATCCTGCGCGACAACATGTCCTTCGGCCGGCCCGCGCACGGTGAATTTGGAACGTATTTCATCGGCTACAGCCGTTCGCCGGGCACAACGGAGAAGATGATCGAGAACATGTTCGTCGGGCGGCCGCCGGGAAACTATGACCGGCTGCTGGACTTCAGCCGAGCCGTCACCGGGAGCCTCTTCTTCGTGCCGACGGCATCATTTCTCGAGGACGTGAACGAAGACCAGCCTACGGCTGCAGAGTCGTCTGCTCCGTCAGCGGAGGCCGAAACATCTCAATCCGCCCCGGCGAAGCACGAGGGTTCGCTCGGTATCGGTTCCCTCAAAGGAGATATCCCCAATGAATAATCTGCATCGCGAGCTCGCCCCCATTTCCGATGCGGCATGGGCGCAGATCGAACAGGAAACATCGCGCACGCTCAAGCGCTACCTCGCCGGACGGCGAGTGGTCGACGTGCGCGGGCCGGGCGGCACAGGCATCTCCGCCGTCGGAACCGGCCACTTGCGGAAGATCGCGGCGCCGAAGGATGGAATTGTCGCGAGGCAGCGCGAAGTGAAGGCGCTGGTCGAGTTGCGTGTTCCATTCGAACTCGATCGCCAGGCGATTGACGATGTCGAACGCGGCGCGAATGACTCCGATTGGCAACCAGCGAAGGATGCCGCGCGGCAGATCGCCTTTGCCGAGGACGGCGCGATTTTCGAGGGCTATGACGCCGCCGGCATTGGCGGCATCCGGAAAGGGACCAGCAATCCGATTCAGACGCTCCCGGCGGATGTGCGCGAGTACCCGGTCGCCATTGCCCAGGGCTTGAGTCAGTTGCGGCTCGTCGGCGTCAACGGCCCGTATGCGGTGCTGCTCGGCGCCGATGCCTACACCGCTCTTGCCGAAACCAGCGACCACGGATATCCCGTTCTGGAGCACGTCAAACGGCTTGTGAATGATCAAATTATCTGGGCACCGGCGATCACTGGCGCCTTTGTGCTGACCACCCGTGGCGGCGATTTCGACCTGCACATCGGCCAGGATGTCTCCATCGGCTATCTCAACCATACCGATGGCGCTGTACGCCTGTACCTGCAGGAGACGTTTACGTTTCTCCTGCTCACCACCGAGGCCGCCGTCGCGCTGGCTCCTCCTGCAAAGGGGAAGAAGGGCTGATGCGCAGGGCGCATGTTAGATAAACGTCGCTCCGCGTGACCCACTACACTAGCTACTTGCTCTTTGAAACTTTCGGTCTCCACGCACCGCGCGCTACGGCCGGGACGAATGCGTCGAGGCTCTTCGGCGGAAACTCCAGCGTGCGCCCCTGCTCGGCGCTCTGATACGCCGTCATCAGCAGCTTTACGACTTCGAGCCCATCGTCAAACGTAAGCGCAGGCCGTTCGCCACCCAGGAACGCCCTCACAAAGTGCCGGTTCTCCGCTTCATATCCATATGCAGCGGCTTCGCCTGCGACCATGGGCATCTGCCCGGTCTCGGCATTTTGCTTCTCGACCAAATCCTCGCCCGATTTTCCTTTCACCGCGCGGCTGAAAAATAATTTCAATCCGCTATCGAGTGAATTCCAGGACATCGAATATTCCGGCCCGAGCAATTCCGCCGAAAGCCGCAGCCCGGGCCCGACGTAGCTCCACGAAGTGCTCGCCTCCCCGATCACCACCGCGCCGTCATCGCCCTCGAACTCGA
>DAITPO010000210.1:1877-4456 GCA_036833535.1 Candidatus Acidiferrales bacterium
GTCAGCGAGGCGCCGCGCGCCCAAAGAATTTCGCGCCCCATGGAAATGGCGGGAGCGAAAATCTGGTTCTCGAGATAGCCGGTTGCCAAGCCGGCACGCCGCACCAATTCCGTGATTTTCTTCGCCTCGCGCACATTGCGCGCCAGCGGCTTTTCGCACGCGATGCCGCGAAGCGTTCCCCGCCCACGCGTCACGGCATCAACAATCCCTTCGATATTCTCGACGCGCGAAAAATTCGGCCCGCAGATCCACAGCGCATCAATCTCCGGCGCCGCCACCATCGCCCCGATCGAGCCGTAAGCCTTCGCCTCTCCGACGCCCAATGACCGCGCCAGCGCGGCGGTTTCCCCGGCGTGCTTCCGATTTGGGCTCCAGACACCCAGCACATCCGCGTCGCGGACGCCGACGAAGCTCTGCAAATGGAACTTGGCCATGAAGCCGCTGCCGATCATTCCAATTCCCAGTCGCTTGGCTCTCATAGCGCCCCTCTCCTCGATGAACGCGCCCGATTCTACTGGAGAGGCTATGCAGATGTCCGCTTCATTCTCGGCGTCGCGGCGGCGGACACGGCCGTCCCGAATTCGCGCACCTCGAAGGCATCCCTCCCTTTCGGGCGCCCGTAACACACTGAAACAATTGCCATTAGCCCACCGGTCTATTGGAGATTCCGTTGCACTGTTGGCCGCGGCGTAGCTTGCGAGGAGACCTCATGTTCCAGACGCTCGGCCAGGACTTGCGCTACGCGCTCCGCACTCTCCGCCAGTCGCCTGGCTTCACTCTCGTCGCGATACTCACCCTCGCCCTCGGTATCGGCGCCAACACGACCATCTTCTCGGTCATCAACGCGGTCCTTCTTCGCCCGCTTCCCTATTCGCATCCCGATCGCCTCGTGCTGCTCGCGGAACACTGGCCGGCTTTCCCGATTCTCTCCGTCTCTTACGAAAACTACAAAGACTTCCGTGACCAAAGCACTTCGTACGAAACTGTCGCCGCCGTGCAGCCTTTGAGCTACACGCTCACTGGCGCGGGCGATCCCGAGCGCGTCACGGGCATGCCCATCACCGCGTCGCTTCTCCCCATGCTCGGCATTCAGCCGGTCGCAGGACGTCTGATCCAGCCCGATGACGATCGCGTCGGCGGGGCTCCGGTAGTTATGATCAGCTACGCGCTCTGGCAGCGGCGCTTCGCGGGCAGCCAAGACGCCCTCGGCAAGACTCTCACGCTCGACAACAATCCCTACACCTTGATTGGCGTCCTTCCCGCCGGATTCCAGATCGTGGCTCCCTCCGAAGTTTTCGTGCCGTTCGAGCCCTGGGCCCACACGTTGCCCGACGATCGCAGTTGGCATACGGGAATCCGCCCCATCGCACGCCTTAAAGACGGCGCGACGCTCCAGCAAGCCCGCAATGAGCTGCAGACCATCGCCAAGCGCCTCGAGCACCAATATCCCGAGACCAACACGAACGTGGAAGCGCTGGTCCTTCCACTGCATGATCAAATGGTCTCGAACGTCCGCCCCGCGCTGCTCACGTTGCTGATCGCGGTCGGGCTGGTGCTCCTGATCGCGTGCGCCAACGTGGCCAATCTTCTTCTCGCGCGCGCGACGCAGCGCGAAAAAGAAGTCGCCATCCGCACAGCGCTCGGCGCCAGCCGCGCCCGCATCGTGCGCCAATTACTCACCGAGAGCGTACTGCTGTCGGTCGCGGGAGGCGCGCTGGGCCTGGCCCTTGCCGCGCTGGGTCTCGATTCCCTGCTTCGCCTGGCGGTCGCTAGCGTCCCGCGCGCCGAAGGCATCGGGCTCGATCCCACGGTGCTTGGATTCACGGCCGGCCTCGCGATTCTCACCGGCATAGTTTTCGGCCTCGCGCCCGCGTTCCAAGCCTCGCGACTCGACATTCGCGATCAACTCAATCAAAGCGCGCGAGGTTCGAGCGCCGGCGGCCAGCATCAACGCCTGCGCAGCGTCCTGGTTGTCGCCGAAGTCGCCATCTCGATGATCCTACTCATCGGCGCGGGCCTGCTGATTCGCAGTTTTGCACGCTTGCAGGCCGTCGAGCCGGGCTTCCATCCCGATCACATCCTGCTTGCCGACGTGCCGATTTCCTTGACCGTTTATGCCAAGCCTGAACAACAAGTCGGCTTCTTCGATCAGTTGCTCGAACGCCTGCGCGCCTTGCCCGGCGTGAAATCCGCGGGCGCTGGAACCACCATGCCCGTCTCCGGCCAGGGAGCGATAATCCACTTCAACATTCAAGGGCGCGCGCCAAAGACTCCGAACGATTACATCATGGCGGGCTATCGCGTGGTCAGTCCGGGCTACTTCGAGACTCTCGGGATTCCGCTGATCACCGGCCGCGCCATCGAGCAGCGCGATTCGCTGACGGCGCCTTCCGTAGTCGTCTTGAATCAGGCCATGGCACAGAAATTTTTCCCCGGCGAGAATCCGCTCGGCAAGCGCCTGCAAATCGGAGAAACACCGGACAATTCAATTCCGATGATGGAGGTGGTGGGAATCGTCGGCAACGTGAAGCAAAAGCTGGAGTCTGACGCCAAAGAAGAGATGTACGTGCCCTACATGC
>DAITPO010000211.1:0-4404 GCA_036833535.1 Candidatus Acidiferrales bacterium
GTCGTGCTCGGGGAATTCCGGTGCGCGGAATCTGGAGGGGCGCTGGCGCTGTAGGTCTGCGTGGTGCACGAATCTGAATCGGGATCGTAGAGATAGATTGTCCCGCCGAAATTCGGCCAGCCGACGACGAGATTTTGGACCGTATCGAAAGCCAAGCCGGGAGAGCTCGCATTCATCAGCCCGGAGCAACCGCTGGCGGTCAGGGTCTGCACCGCGTAGCTGCTACCGCTGGCGATGTTGATCTTTGAGGCTTCGCCGTTTCCGAAGCGCAGAAATAATTTCCTGGTTGGGTCGATGACGACTCTCGTTTCTAAGCCCATATTCGAGGCGGCCGAGTTCAGTTGCGTGTACGAATTAGTGCTGTAGTTGTAAGCCCACAATCCTGAAAAATTGCATGAGTCGTTGACGAGCACGAGATCGGTGTTGGGGTCGTAGGCGGCCTCGGTGTCGTTGCTGTCGCCGCACGGCGTGCCCGAGCCATTTGTGGGATCCATGCGCTGCCAGCCATTTGGGCTGCCCGTCCCCACTTTGGTTAGATCAACCGTCCACGTATCACTAGAAAAGTCGCCGTCCGGGCAGTACGAACCGCCGCCAAACAAGAACATGCGGTCGGCTGTGGGAATGTAGACGAGAGCGCCGTAGTTGTGGCGCGTATTGGCGGAGCCGTCCCGCATGGTCTCGGTGCACTCGGTCGGCTCCGCGGGGTTATCTGCGCGAACTACTTGCAGCGAGTTGAGATCGAAGTAATAGAGTTCGTTGCCGGCGTAATCCGTGTGTCCGCCGCCCCAAAACCACAGGCGGTTGCGCTTTGTGTCCGCGATGCCACCGGACCACGCGCGCACTACGCCGGAGCAGAATGATGGGAAGTCGTATCCATATCCGCCGAAGTTGTTCGGAGGGCAATTGCCATTTTGCTGCTGTCCTTGCACATCGAACCAGCCGAGCGTGGGCGGAATTCCGCCGCCGGACGATTGATTGCTGACCGTCACGTTTACCGTCGGGCTTACCGCGCTATTGCCGGAAGTATCCGTCGCGACGGCCGTCAGCACGTGGTTGCCATTCGAGACCGACGCGGTGTTCCATGAAAAATTGTACGGCGAAGTCGTATCGGCTGGTCCTACGTTAGCGCCATCAACCTGGAACTGAACGCTGGCCACTGCAACATTGTCGGACGCCGTCGCATTCACCGTGTTCGTGCCGCTGACCGTCGCATCATTCGCTGGTGAAGTGATCGAAACGGTTGGCGGTGTGGTATCGGCAGTCACAGTTAATGTCGCGCTGTTGCTGGGTGTGCTGCCAACCGCGTTGCTGACGACGACCAGAAAGGCCGTTCCATTGTCTGACGCTGCGGCCGGCGGCGTCGTGTAACTCGCGGAGGTCGCTCCGCTGATCGCCGCACCATTTTTCTGCCACTGATAGCTCAACGGCGCAGTTCCAGTGGCGACGACGGAAAATGTAGCCGTCTGTCCCGGCGCCACGGAGACACCAGCCGGTTGCGCAGTGATGCTCGGCGGCAATGGATCCGGGTTCACGGCAAGACTGGCCGCGCTGCTCGTCACGCTTCCAGCCGAGTTACTCACCATGACCTGAAATTTGGAATTATTGTCGGCCATCGTGGTCGAAGGCGTGGTGTAACTCGCCGACGTCGCGCCATCGACAGCCGCGCCGTTCTTTTGCCATCGATAGCTCAACGGGCTCGAGCCAGTGGCCGCGACCGAAAAAGTCGCCGTGGCTCCGGCCTGCACAGTTTGATTGGTGGGCTGAGTGGTGATCGCCGGTGCTTGCGGAGGCGGCGGAGCTTGGGAATTCGAATTCGATGCCGAGCCGGCACAGGCGCTCAGGAGAAACACGAGCGCAGTGAAAGCCACCACGAGATTTACAAGCCGGGCCCAAATCCTCACGCCGATACTCCTAGCCAAATATGATGATAGAAAATGACAATCCGACGCCGCGTGCCAGCAGGTCAAGAGAGACTGGAGGACGGGAGCTCGTTCTTGATCTTGAAGACAGCACCATGGTACACCCATCAGCCATTCGCATCATCTACACCCGAAACTCCGCGAGGCCTGAACTCATTCCTTTCGCAGCGAGCGAAAATCAGTAGAATGGGGCGCGAAGAACCGGGTTGAGCCCCGCAGGCCGGGACCTTCCGAGTCTCACTCGCAGGTAGAGGATGGCGGCGAACGGCAGAAGACTCCTCACAACGTCCGGCACAACTTCAGAATTCCACGCGCATCACAGAGATGGACGTGCTGTGGCGAGCTTAAGGTTTCATTTGATATCCTCGCCCGCGGGCAAGGGTGAACAATATGAGTTCCGACGACGCAAACGACGCAATTTCCGGAGGGTGCCACATGTGCTTAGCGATTCCAGGAAAAATCGTGGAACTCTTTCCCGAGGAGCGGAACCTGGCTCTCGTGGAAGTTGCCGGAGTACGCCGCCGCGTGGATCTCGGGCTGCTCGAAGAAGACAGGCCCGTGAAGGGCGACTGGGTTCTCATTCACGTCGGATTTGCAATGAGCAAAATTAGCGAGCAAGATGCGCTGGATCAGATGAATACTCTCGCCATGCTTGGCGAAGCCGAAGCGGCACTGCAGGAAATCCGCGGCTACGGCCTGGGCCAGGAAGACGGCGATCCTCCCGTCTCCTAGCCGCAGGACGACGATCGATTTTCGAAGTTGGGGCAAACAGAAATGAGATTCGTTGACGAATTCCGCGAACCGGAACTGATCAACAAAGCTGCGGACGAAATTCGCCGCTTGGCTGTCCCTTCGCGACATTACCGTCTGATGGAAGTTTGTGGCGGCCATACGCACGCCATTTACCGCTTCGGCCTGAAAGACATTCTTCCTGAAAATATCGAACTTATTCACGGCCCCGGCTGCCCGGTCTGCGTTCTGCCGATGGGCCGCATCGATGACGGGCTTACGATGGCGCAGGATCCCGATGTCATCTTCGCCGCGTTCGGCGACATGATGCGCGTCCCCGGCACGCAAGGCAGCCCGCTCGAACACAAGGCGCGCGGCATGGACGTCCGCATCGTCTATTCGCCGTCGGATGCGATCAAGCTCGCGCAAGCGAATCCCGACCGGCACGTGATGTTCTTCGCTATCGGTTTCGAGACCACCGCGCCCTCAACCGCGCTCACGCTGATGCGCGCAAAATCACTCGGCCTCGGAAACTTTTCGATCTTCTGCAATCACGTCACGATCATCCCCGCCATCCGCGCCATTCTCGATTCGCCGGACATGCGCCTCGATGGATTCGTTGGTCCGGGCCACGTCTCGACCGTGATCGGCTGCCGCCCCTACGAATGGATCGCCGCCAACGAGAAAAAGCCCATCGTTGTCTCCGGCTTCGAGCCGCTCGACATCTTGCAATCCATCGTCATGCTTCTCCGCCAGCTCAAGAACGGCAAAGCCCGCGTAGAGAATCAATACAAGCGCGTAGTCCCGTGGGAAGGCAATCGCGCGGCGCTCGCGGCGATGGCCGAAGTTTTTCAGTTGCGCCCGTACTTCGAGTGGCGCGGCCTCGGCTTCATCTCGCAATCGGCGCTGCGAATCCGCGACACCTACGCCGAATGGGACGCCGAGCAGCGCTTCAACATTCCCGGCCTGCGCGTCACCGATCCCAAGGCCGCGCAATGCGGCGAAGTGCTGAAAGGCGTGCTGAAGCCCGCGCAGTGCAAGCTTTTCGGCGCCGAATGTACGCCCGAGCATCCCATCGGCGCGTTGATGGTTTCGTCCGAAGGCTCCTGCGCAGCCTTCTACAATTACGAGCATCGCAAGACGGCCGTATTGACCAACATCAACGCCTCGGCCTAAAGGACTAACTCGAGATGGCCAGCGCCGTCACTTCCAAGATTCGGTTCCAGGAGCCGCAGATTGAAATGGCGCATGGCGCCGGCGGCAAGGCCAGCCGCAGGCTGATTGAAGGCTTGTTCGTTCCCCTGCTCTGCGAATCTCCTTCAGGAATTCTAGGCGATGCCGCGCACGTTCAGCTCGATGGCGTCCGCGTTGCAATCACGACCGACAGTTTCGTCGTCAAGCCGCTCAGCTTTCCCGGTGGATCGATCGGCGAACTCGCCGTGAATGGCACCGTGAATGATCTCGCCGTTTCTGGCGCGAGAGCCGAAGCGATCGTCGTCACGTTCGTGCTCGAAGCCGGCTTGCCGACCGAAATTCTCGAAGCCGAAGTTCGCGCCATGGCCAAAGCCGCGAGAGAAGCCGGAGTGAGCATCGCCGGCGGTGACACAAAAGTTGTCGAGCACGGAAAAGCCGACGGCATGTACATCACCACTACAGGAATTGGCCGCCTGATCCCCGGCGTAAATATCGATCCCGCATCCGTTCGCCCCGGCGACAAAGTGCTGCTCTCCGGCCCCGTAGGCGATCACGGCATCAC
>DAITPO010000212.1:0-1064 GCA_036833535.1 Candidatus Acidiferrales bacterium
GCGCGCACGGCATCGGAAAGGCCGAGAATTTCTTTGTCGTTGGGGAATTGCTTCTGCAAATCGCCGAGCAGGGAATTGCAATCGTCGTAACGCCGCGCGGCCAGCAAGCTGCGCGCCCCGGTTAATCCCTGGCGCCGCCGCTGCTCTTTCTGGGATTCGACGGCCGATTGCTGAAGCTTGGGGATGTCAGGGTCGCCGGGATACTCCTTCCCCAGCGCCGTCAGCATCTCGATGGATTTGTCATACTGCCGCGATGCCATCAGGCTGCGCGCTTCCGCAAGGCTCTTGAGCTTTCGCTGTTCCTCTTGCCCCGCGCGCACCGCCTCGAGCAAACTTCGCGCTTCGCCATCGTCGGGGTATTGCTCCCGCAGGTCTGCGAGGAGTGTGTTGCATTCGTCGTATTGCCGCGACGCCAGCAGGCTACGCGCTTCCGCGAGACTCTTGAGCTTGCGCTGCTCCGCTTGTCCCGCGAGCACCGCATCGAGCAAACCGCGCACTTCGCCGTCGTCAGGAAATTGCTTGCGCAGCTCAGCGAGAAGCGCGTTGCAGGCGTCGAATTGTTGCGCCGCGAGCAGATTCCGTGCTTCCGCAATTCGCTGCTGCCGCACCTGCTGTCTTTGATCTTCAGTGGCGGTCTCGAGGAGTTTGGGAATATTCAGATCACTGGGGAAATCGGCTTTCAGCTTGGCGAGGAGAGCAATCGCGTCCTCATACCGCTTCGCGGCGACCAGATCCCGCGCCTCTGCGAGACCCTTGAGCTTGCGCTGCTCCTCTTGGTCGGCGCGCACCGCATTCACTAGATCCGGAATCTCCGAATCATTCGGATAGTGTTTGGCGAGTTCCGCCAGTAGCTTTTTGCAGTCGTCATAGCGCCGCGAAGCCAGCAGCGTGCGCGCTTCGGCGAGTCCCTGCTGGCGCCGCTGCTCGCGCTGATCGTCCAAGGCAGTACTGAGAAGCCGCGAAATCTCGTCCTCTTGCGGGAATTCGGCTTGCAGCTTCCCGAGCAGCGAGATGCACTCGTCGTAGCGCCGGTTCGCCAGGAAGCTTCGAGCCTCGGCCAGACT
>DAITPO010000212.1:1164-4397 GCA_036833535.1 Candidatus Acidiferrales bacterium
TCCGCTTCCTCCGGCATTCCTTCGGCGAGACGCTGCTTCGAATTCTGCAGCCACTCGGCAATGGACTGCGCGCGGTTAAATTCCTCCTGCACCTTCTGCTGCAGCTCTTGCGCCGGCGTGAAACTCGAGTCGAGCTGTAGAGCGTTCTCCGCTTCGGCCTTGGCCTCCTGGATCTTGCCTTCTTCCAGCAGCGCGCGGCCTTTCTCGACGTGCTGCTGCGCCTTGGGCCGGATCAGAATGCGTCGCAGCTCGGCATTGACCTTTTCGAGCGAAGTTCTGGCGTCGGTATGCGTCGGATCAATCTGCAGAGCCTGCCTCAGAAAATCGCGCGCCTGCGAATAATCACCCTGGGTCGCGGATTGACGAGCCTGCGCGACCAGGTCGATCACCGTCTCCGCCTGCAATGCCCGGCAGATCGGATCGAGATCGAGAAGCACGTCCTCCATCGATTGATAACGCTCGGCAGGCAGCTTGCGCAGCAAGCGGTACACAACGGCTTCGAGCGCCGGCGTGCAATCGGCCGCCAGTTCGCGCAGCGGCTTCGGCTCGACCTGGCAGATTCCGTGCATCAAACTCGCGGGAGATTCGCCGGGGAACGGCCGCTGGTAAGCCATCAGCTCGTACAGCAGCACTCCGAACGACCAAAGATCGGAGCGTTCGTCCGCGTGCTCGCCCTGATACTGCTCCGGCGACATATACGCGAAAGTCCCGATCAACATGCCCGTCTGCGTCTTAGAGCTCTCCAGGACTCGCGCGATCCCGAAGTCCACCACCTTCACAACGCCTTCCTTGCTGACCATGACGTTGGCGGGCTTGATATCGCGGTGGACAATGCCGCGCTTATGCGCGAAGTCAAACGCCCGGCAGGCCTGCAGCGCATAGACAAGCTTCAGCGAGACCGGAAGGTCGGAGCGCCGCGCAATCAAGTGTTCCAGGCTTTCGCCATCCACCAATTCCATGGCGATGAAGGGAACACCGCCCTCATCGCCCATGTCGTACACCGTAACGATGTTGGGATGTTGCAGGCCGCCGGCGGATTGCGCCTCGCGGTAAAAGCGCTGGAGCAAATTCGGATCGTTGGCAATGCCGGCCGTGATGGTTTTCAGCGCGACCAGGCGGTTGATGATCGGGTCGCGCGCGCGGTACACCACTCCCATGGCGCCGTGTCCCAGCTCGCCGATCACCTCGTATTTGCCCAGCTTCTTCAGCTCACACCTCTCGCCTCAGAGGCTTTTGACGCAGAATCTCCCCAGTGCGCGTTCTCGGGGAAGAGCTACGGGTGGAGGCAGCGTTGCACGCGCATGATCGAGCGTCCAAACCTCCGCACGCTCGGGGAAACTGACCTACTCTTCAAAATACTCAACTCCGGATCCCCCGCCAGTAGCACTACTTCCGCCCCTGATGGGGTCCCAGGCCGATCCGGCCGGGCCCATCCGCTCACGACCCCAGAGACTCAACCCGCGTCCTTCCAAATGGCCCCTTTGGGCCACCGGACACGATTTTAATCCGTAGAGTCTACACCCAAACCTCGCGAGATAGCTCAAGCATGTCCAACAATGGGAAGGGTTGGTACAGCCGGCGTCCCCGCCGGCATCTTACGACCACTCGGCTGCCAAGGGCGGCCATCAAGCGCGGACAGAGGAGGCCTTTTTTCCGAACAGAATGAGGCAAGCGATGAACCACCAAGCGGTACTGGAGCCGAGGGCCGGGATTGAACCGGCGACCTGCCGATTACGAATCGGCTGCTCTACCAGCTGAGCTACCTCGGCGTCCAAATTCACTGTAGCATCGGCTCGAAAAAGCTGTCAAACAGCGATTCCGCACAATTTATCGGCTATTGCGAGAAGGGATAGAGCAGCCAGGCGATCGCGAGACCCAGGAAGATGAAGAGAGCAAACGATCGGACCATATACCGCAGGCGTTCCTTGGTAGTCGCTCGCAAAAGCGCCGCGAGCACCACCGAGATCAGCAGCGCAAACAGCAGCATCAACAAAAGGTGAGTAGCCACGGGGATTATCGCTCGCTGCGACGCCTACATCGCGCGCTCACGCTTTCCTGCCGCTAGCGATCTCGAACGCATCCGCGATGCACAGATAATTCGCTACGCCCGCGGCGGCGACAAAGCGGGTGCCATAATCGCCGGCAGCCCGCGAGACGTCCGCTCCGGCCTTTTCCAAGATGCTCGCCAGAGCGTAGAACACACCCGAGCCCGCATCTCCAACGCCGCCCAGGAAATTCAACGGATCGCCGCGCAAATCGCGAAGATGAATGGGAAACACAACGCCTCGCAACAAATAACCCATCATCGCCAGGCCCGCGACAACGGCAAAGATCGCGCAAGCACGTCCCCACCGCCGCAGCAGCAAATGGCCCAGCCCCGGCAGAATCCAAGCCGCCATGGCCGCAAGAATCGGGGGAATGCCGCGCCGCTCGGGCACGGCCGCAATCACAGATTCGCTCACGATGCCTCAGGCGAGAATGGGAATGATTTCTTGTTGAACGGCGCCGGTCGTGCGAGCCTCGCCCTCTCCGACATAAACATTGACCTCGCTCCGCACTCCAAACTCCGGCAGATAAATTCCCGGCTCGACCGAAAAGCACGTGTGCGGCACCAGGCAGCGATCGTCGCGCGTCTCGAGCCCGTCCATATTCGCGCCGTTGCCGTGAACGTCCTGCCCGATGCTGTGTCCGGTGCGATGCACGAAATATTTGCCGTAACGCGCCTTTTCGATCACGCTGCGCGCCGCGCGATCCACTTCCCAGCCGTGAATCCGACGCTTCGCCGCCACGGATTCCTTCACAAATCGCACCGCCGCATCTCGCGCCTGCTTCACGATGCCAAAAATCTTTGCGTACTTCTCCGGCACGCGCTCGCCGAGATAGCCGACCCACGTGATGTCGTAATAGACGCTTCCTGGCTTCTTGAATTTGGCCCAAATATCGAGCAGCAGCAGATCGCCGGCGTGAATCACCTTCGAATGTTCCCGCGTCGGATCGTAGTGCGGATTGCCGTTGTTCGGCGGCACCGCGACGACCGGACCGTCCGCGGTCTCCAGCCCGTTCGCCTCGAACTGCGCTAGTATCCATTCTTTCAATTGGAATTCGCTGAGCGGCTTGCCCTCGCGAATGATCGCCCCAGCACGCGCAAATGCGACGCTCGTAATGCGATCGATGATTTTTCCCGCTTCGAGATGCGATTCAAGCTGTTCCGGCGTCCAACTCGCTTCGAAAAG
>DAITPO010000213.1:0-4345 GCA_036833535.1 Candidatus Acidiferrales bacterium
TCATGCCCGCAAAAAAGTAGCGGAAGCCGCGCCGGGCGAGCAGCGCGCGCCAATCGGTTCTGGGATGTGATGTGGCGGCCATGCGAAGCTCTTAATTGTACAGGTTGTCGCGCCGGTGACGCGCGTCCAGGTCAGTAGCACAGGCACTCCTGCCTGTGGCCGTGTTTGCGGCTTGAATTTGCGCTGGCCGGCAGCGGAACGCCTACACAGGCAGGAGTGGCTGTGCTACCGGGAGCGGCGGAAGCTCCGGCGAGGGAGTTTTGATGAAATGGACATTTTGGATTCTCGGAATACTCGTCGCGTTGATCGTGCTGGTCTACGCGATCGGGGCATCGCTGCCCGAGAAGCATTCCGTCGTGCGCGTCGCGCGCTACCGCCAGAAACCGGATGCGCTTTGGCAGGCGATTACCGAGTACGACAAATTTCCATTCTGGCGATCTAATCTGAAGAGCGTCGATACGCTGACTTCCAAGAATTCATTCAGCGCATGGCAGGAAGTGGACTCCCACGGAAACGCGATCCCTTTTCAAGTGCTCGAATCGGATGCTCCGCGCCATCTCGTCACCGAAATCGCCGATCCGAAGCTTCCGTTCGGCGGCACCTGGACGACCGATATTCTCCCGATTCCTCCGGACGGCTGCATCGTGCAGATTCAGGAAGACGGCGAGATCCACAATCGCTTCTTTCGTTTTATGTCGCGCTTTGTGTTTGGTTACACCGCGACGATGGACACTTACTTGAAAGATCTCGGAAAGAAATTTGGCGAGACGACCGTCATCGAGCGCTGAGCCATGACGCCCACACGCAAAAAGCCGCGGCCGCCGGAGCGCGATTATTCGCACCGTTCGCTGCTCGACAAGCTCGGCGTCAAGCCCGGCCAGCGTATTCTCATCATCGATATTCTCGATGCATCGTTTCTGAACGAGATCAAACCGTTTTCGCCGATATTTGCACAGACCAAGCCGTCCGGCGATCTCGATTTAATTTTCTTCGGGGCGGAAGAGAAGGATGCCCTGAAGCAACTCGCGCGCCTGCGCAAATTCATCGTGAAAAACGGCGGAATCTGGGTCGTCTATCCGAAAGGCAAACAACACATTCGCGAAATCGAAGTAATCGCCGCGGGCAAATCCGCCGGCCTAACCGACAACAAAGTTTGCAGCTTCTCCGCAACGCACACCGCGTTGCGTTTCGTCATCCCACTCTCACAGCGCTAAGCGGTTGCTGCTCCTCCGCAAGTTGAGCAGAGCTCGCCGCCAAAGTCGTGAAGCGCTCCGGCTTCAGGTAATCGTAGAAAGCCAGCGCCGCATGGCCCGGATCGACGGGAAATTTTGTCGTGCGAACTCTGAAATCGCGCGCCAAGATCTGCCCGGATAGATCACGGAATTTCACCGTGACGTGAGTGATGCGCTCGGTCTCTCCCGTTTCCCAGGCATCGGCGATCCAGCCGATCGCCACTTCGCCGTTGCGCAGCAACTGGCTCGACTGGAAAATGTCGCGGAGCCGATCGACAAGCAGATAGACGAGCCAGGCGAGCGCGAACAACGCGAAGAGAGATGACGCGACTCCGTCGATTCGAACGTGATACCGGAACAAGATCGATCCGACAAGTCCAGCGACCAACACAACTATCAACATCAGGCTGCTCGCACTCTTCACCGGACCCGAGCTCAATCTGCGAGGCCGAGGCGATGAAAGAATCGAATTCCACTCGCGCGGGGGATCGAACGACGGGCCGCTGGGCTCGATATATCGAACCGGTGCGTGATTAGCCGGAGCGGGCCGCAGTTCGATGATGCTGGAACGCCGCTTTCGCGAGGGCCAGTGGCGCGATAGCACAAACGCGGCTGCGATGGAGGCTTGCAGCCCAATCGAGATGGCTTCACGTGGCAGATTGTGGTTCCAGTCTTTGCGCGCGATCAGGTCCGCTAAGCCGATTCCTACTATGAATGGCAGCATCGCGACTGCGAGCTCGCGCCACGCCCGCACCGATGGGCCGGACCTTGCGTCGCAATAGTCACACTGCGTCCAGAGAAAGCCTCCCTCAAGAGGCGCGCCGCAGGCCGGGCATTTCGGGCGAGGCATTTCCTTTCTTATACACCCCTTCGCAATCGCCGAGCGAAGATTTTTCGATTGGCCCTATGATGGAGACATGAGCGCGTTGCTCGATGTGCGCGGGCTGACCGTGGAATTGCCGACTGAGCGTGGTTGGGTGCGGCCGGTGAACGATGTTGCGTTCAGGCTGGCGCCGGGCGAGACGCTTGGGGTTGTGGGCGAATCGGGCTCCGGGAAAACGATGCTGGCGCTCGCGCTGATGGGGCTCACGCCGCCGGGGGCGCGTCGCCTCGGCGAGGCTTGGCTGCAGCCGCGCAATGGCAACGCGGGCGCGCGATCCACGCGGCGTACCGATTTGACTGGCGCTGCGCCCGCCGATCTTCGCGCGATTCGCGGCCGCGAGATCGCCATGATATTTCAGGAGCCGATGACCGCGCTCAATCCCGTGCTGCGCGTCGGCGCGCAAATCGAAGAGGCCATCAGCGTTCACGAGATGCGCGCGGGCGGCGCCGATGTGCATCGCCGCGCGGTTGCGGCGCTCGAGCGCGCTGCGGTTCCCGAGCCGGAATTGCGGGCGCGGCAGTATCCGCATCAACTTTCCGGCGGCCTGCGCCAGCGCGCGATGATTGCCATGGCGCTGGCGGCCGGGCCGCGCGTGCTGATCGCCGATGAACCGACCACCGCGCTCGACGTTACGGTGCAGAAGCAGATTCTCGAGCTGCTGGTGCGCTTGCAGCGCGATCTGGGCCTCGCGATGATTTTCATCACCCACGATCTCGGAGTGGTGGCGCAAGTGGCCGCGCGCGTGGCGGTGATGTACGCGGGACGCATCGTCGAAGAAGGCCCGACGCAGGAAATTCTGCGTGAGCCGCGGCATCCTTATACTGCGGGTCTGCTGCGCGCGGCTCCGCGGCTCGAGCGCGGCAAGCTCACGCCGATTCCCGGCGTTGTGCCGCCTCTTGATGCGTTGCCTGCGGGGTGTGCGTTCGCGCCGCGCTGCGAATTTCGGCGGGCGGAATGTGATGTCGCGGTTCCTGAGTTGAGGCGGGTTGATTCAGAGCACTCCGCCAGATGCGTCTTGGTCGCCGCGGAACACGCCCCATGACGTGGAACCTAAATCTCGACGTTGGTTGTTTCGTGAGTCCGTCGTCGACTATTGCCCTTGGCGGAAGATTCTCTTCGTCGGAGGCCGGCGGGGACGCCAGCGGTACGTTCGATGGTGCGCGATGATGCCGCCGATTCTTGCGGTCCGCAATTTGCGCAAGTCGTACGCTGTGGGCGCGGGCACTTTGGCGGCGGCATCGCATCACGCTACCGCCGTTGACGGGGTCAGCTTCGAGCTCGAATGCGGAGAGACGCTTGGCGTCGTCGGCGAATCAGGGTGCGGCAAGACGACGCTTGCTCGCATGTTGATGCGCCTGATCGAGCCCGACGGCGGCGAAATCGATTTCCGCGGCGAGAATTTCCTTGCCGCGCGCGGTAGCAAACTGCGTGCGCTGCGCCGCGGCATCCAAATGGTTTTTCAGGATCCCGCGGGTTCGCTCGATCCGCGCATGCGCGTCGCTGCTATCATCGGCGAGCCGCTGGCCATCCACGAGCCGCGGCTCGATCGCGCGCAACGCCGCGCCCGCATCCTCGAGACGCTCGCGGCCGTTGGCATCGAAGCGGACGCGCTCAACCGCTACCCGCACGAATTCTCCGGCGGGCAGAAGCAAAGAGTCGGCATCGCTCGCGCGCTGATCCTGCGCCCGGAAATTGTAATCGGCGACGAACCTGTCTCTGCGCTGGACGTTTCCGTCGGCGCGCAAATTCTCGAGCTGCTGGCCAAGCTCCAGCGCGAATTGAACCTCACTTACATCCTCATTTCCCATTCGCTGCCAGTCGTCGCGCAACTCGCTACGCGCGTCGCGGTAATGCGCGCCGGCCGCTTCGTGGAATTCGGGCCCGCCGCCGAAGTTCTGACCCATCCGAAAGATCCTTACGCTCAATCGCTGCTGGCCGCCGTACCGGAAATTCCTGCGTAGCGCCTTGGTAGCGCCGGCGTCCCCGCCGGCATCCTGCGATCACGAACGCCGAAGAGTGCGTCAATCGCGCACGGAAGAGGGCGCTGAAGTCATTGCTCTGGTCGGGCGGCGTGGTCCGCGCGTGACTGTCGCCCATGGCGACGTTTGTAATCGTAAGATGCCGGCCCCTCGCGGCTCGGGGTAAACAGGGACGCCCATCGCCGCTCAGGGTAAACCGGCGCTACCAACGCATCTCCGTCCTCGCGCTTTCGCCTGAAATTTCCATTTGC
>DAITPO010000214.1:0-4296 GCA_036833535.1 Candidatus Acidiferrales bacterium
ACGATAGGCGAAGTTAAAAAGTTTTGTCGATGTTAGTTAGGCTGCAATGCCGAGTTCAGCAAAAAGGTCTCGCATGGTATGGCGGAGAGCGGCGTAGTGAGCATCGATCGGTGCTCCTTTGACCGGTCTCCGTCCGGACTTGAGGCGACAGTTGGCGGCTAGGAGTGGCTTAATCACGTCGTCTCGAATGACCACCAAGGCGACCATGGCACGCAACCCTTCGGATGAAGATTCATAGCGGCGTGAAGTTCCTATTCGCGCCACCAAATGCTTGCCGCGGAGCTTTTTCAAGTGTAAGCGTCAGAGCAACCGCACCCTTTTCATGCGCGGGCATCAGTGATGAAGTGAAGGGGTGGACCTACAGACGCAAGGACTGAAGACCAAACGCCGCCGGAGCCGGGCGGAAATCCAACAACTGGTGTCGGAGTTCGAAGCCAGCGGCTTGGGCCGCACGGCTTTCTGCCAGCAGAGAGGGCTGAGCTTATCGACGCTGGCTCGCTATCGAAAACGGCAGGAGGAGAAGGCAGCTAAGGCCGCCGAGGGCAAGGGTTGGTTGGCGGTGGAGGTGTCCGGCGGCACCACAGCCGCTGGCGCCGAGAGGGCTAGCGGCCTGGCAGTTGTGCTCCGAGACGGGCGGCGGATCGAAGTGGGCCGCGGTTTTGATGCCGGCACGCTGCAACGGTTGCTGGCTGTGGTGGAGCGAGGCTGAGCATGTTTGGTATTGGGCCGGCAACGCGAATTTATTTGGCGGCGGGAGCTACTGACATGCGCAAGGGTTTCGAGGGCCTCTACGGCATGGTGCGCGATCAGTTGCATCTGGAGCCGTTGAGCGGGCACATTTTCATTTTCTCGAACGCGCACCGGAATCGGCTGAAGTTGCTGTTCTGGGATGGCAGCGGGCTGTGGGTTTGCGCCAACTAACCGTCTTCACACTACACCTCCTTCAGTTCCAGGCCGACATTTTGGAGGCCTGTCTGCAAATCTGCCGCTCGATCCACTAAGCGGTCCCACCGGCTGCAATGCTTCGTCGGCGTGTTCGGCCCCGGGGGCTCGTAGAGCTGCCATCCGTGGTCGTTATAGAAATGCGCTCCAATGAGCCCATGTTTCGCCCAACGATCGACCGTCTGCTCATGGACACCGAGGCGATCTGCCATCTCCCTCTTGTTCAGCATTCCGCGCTGGCGAAGCCGATCATAGCGCGAGCGAAGGCCGTAGGTGTGCATTAGATAGGCTACGTGCTTCACCGAAAAGCGGTCAGCCGCTCGGCCTGGTCGCGCGGATGCGCCCGGACGAAACCCTCGCTCGTTGAGTATAGTTGCGATTTCGGAGTAAACGTGGTGGTCGAGTAGTTGGTCCACCAGGTGCACGACCTCGGGCTGCGTCTTAATCTGTTGCGCAGATGATTTGGGGTTCTGCGTGGCAAGCGTTTTGGTCCTGCCACCTTTAAACCGGACGTGGATCTTCGTAATCCCTTCGGCCGGGATCTTGATCAGCGTTGCGTCTTCGATGATGTAGGCGAGGAGTCGTTTGCGTTCACGGTTTGCCGTGTCCGGATCATCCCAGAGCTTGCGGAAGTCCGTCGTCATGGCTACCAACCTCTGGCGGACCGCCTCGTCGAGGACGACATGATCCTGCTGTCGCGCCCGCTCTCGTTCCTCTCGGGTCTCAGCCAGTGCACGTAGCTTCTCGTTCCATTCCCGTTCCAGGGTGTCGGCAACCAAGCGGTTGCTTGGATCGACCAGCATGAATCGGCGCTGCGCAAGATCCGCTTCGATCTGGGCGCGCTCAATCGCCCGGCAGCGTAGCTGGTCGGCCTCCCCGCACCGGGCCTCGACCTCGCGTCTGATCTCGATGGCCAACTCGACAGCCGCGGGCGTCATCTCTTCGGCCACGAGTGATCCGACAGCCTCGTCGATTGGAGCTCCTGCGATCGATTGGCAGTTCAACTCGCCACGCGCAGTGTGTCCACGATCACAGACATACCAGGCTTCCTGCCTGCCTCGTCGCGTGGCATATCGGACACGGAAGTGCCTTCCGCACCGACCGCAGATAGCGCGTCCTTGCAGTAGCGCCGCCCCTTCCCGCGGCGGTGACGCGCGCGCCAGTTCGTATGCGCGACCGTTACTCTCGAGGATTTTGAGATTTTCTTGAAACCGCTCCCAACTGATGTAGCCAGGATGAGCATTCGGAATGCACGCGAGCCAGTCACCCAACTCGCGCTGCCTCTGAACCTGCTTCTTGCCATCGAGAGCCCGCCGGTATTGTCGGCGCCCGTACGCGTAGGCGCCCGCATATCGCGGATTGTTCAGCATGCGCGTCGCAGTCCATGCTGTCAATGGCCGAAAGACGACCGTGTCGCCGACGCGGAGTCGAGACGGACAGAGAAGGCCCTCATTCCGAAACACCTTCACCGTCTGGCTTGCCGAGCCCACGCGCGAGAACGTTTCGAAGAAGTAGGCGATCGTTTCCCGGATTTGTACGTCGGGGTCAAGCACGACATTGCCGGCCTCGTCGTAGACGAAGCCCGTGGGCAGGGGGCAGCGATACTCCCCGCGTCGCGCCTTGTTGAGGATTCCGCCACGCAACCGGGCTTTGAGAACGTGAAGTTCGGCCTCGCTCATGGTTCCCTTTAGGCCGAGCAGGAGCCGGTCGTTGAAACTCGCAGGGTCGTAGACGCCATCCTCGTCGAGAATCAATGTGTCGGCGAGCGCGCAGATCTCCAGCAGGCGGTGCCAGTCGGCGTTGTTTCTCGCCAAGCGCGAGACCTCAAGTCCCATGACGATGCCGGCATGGCCCATGCCCACATCGGTGACCAGGCGCTGAAAACCTTCACGCCACGCTGCCGACGCGCCCGACTCACCCTGATCATTGTCGATGACGATAATCTGATCGTCACGCCAACCGAGTGCGACAGCGCGCCCACGCAACGCGTATTGGCGTTTTGTGCTCTCGATGTTCTCGATGACCTGCCGCATTGAGGACTGGCGGACGTACAGGTACGCACTCCGCTCGAGATGGTGAGGCTGGACTTTGAGCGATTCATTCATGGTGTTGCTCCGTAATGATTGGCATTGATGACCATGGCGGCGAGGATATGAACGACGGCTCGGTGCTCTTCCGGTATCGTCCAGTTCGGTGGCCGAGAGCCAGTTGGTCGCTGCGGTGCACACATGGTGGCCATCGCCCGCGCCCATCCGCACATGCCACGGCGGAGAAAGAGCAGCAGCCCGGTACGAGCTTCGGGCGGCAGCGCTTCGCCGAGAACCGCGCCGCGCAGAGCTTCGTACTGCGCTACGAATGGATGACTCCGCGAATTGTTGTTGGCGCTGCTCATCGGAGAGTTTTTTTTCCGGCGACCGCTCTCTCGATCGTCCTGGGGTGGATGTTGAGGTCGAACTTCTGCCGAACCAGCTTCGCGAGCTCGCGAGCTCGCACGGGCTCGCCCGCCACGAGTTGCTGCTGGACGAATGCCAGTGCCTGGCCTCGAAGTTTATGCGGCCCACGCGGACCGCGCTTCTGCGGCACCAGTCCAGCAACACCGCCTTTGTCGAAGCTGGCCTTGGTTTGGTAGTACGTCGGCCTCGAAACGCCGTACTCCTGGGTGGCGGCGCTCACCGACGCGTTTTCGACCGAGACACGGCGCAGCATCTCGTACTTAACCTGAACGATATCGTGCGGATCGAAGAACTCGTTCCCTTGAAACTTCGGATCGTGCACCTCGTCGGGAGTCGGGTTTAATGTCCCCTCTTCGCGGAGAGCTTCGAGCTTCGGGGGGTTGCTTCTGCTCCTCACCGGCATAGAGTCTCCATAATATGTACATATTATTATGCCGCAAACTTGGATGCCGGTCCAGCAAATTCGTAACGTGCATGATCCGTTATTATTGCTGTTATTAGCGCGCAGCGACCAGATCGCCGCATCCGCATGCGGCGTCTTTTCTCTTACGGTTGCGGCGAAATTAACCTTACGCATCATCTGGCTTCTTCCACGAATCACGCTTGCGGAGCTGATCTACCAGGCGTTCGAGTTCCAGCAAATCCGCCACGCGGAAGAGCGCACGATACTCGCCTATGACGATCTCCGGATCGGGAGCAACGAGCTCCGTCCATTGCGGCGGAACCGAGCAGACCGTGACATCATCGACTCGGAGCAGGAGACGTCTTCCGTAACGGTTGTATCGCTCGCCCACGCAAGCGACCTCCCTGCCGCTGAGCGGATGGAATGGATGCGTGATGCGCACAAGACGCATCGCTGGGACCGAAGCAGCTGCACTCCGGGTTGAGCTACAAACGCTTG
>DAITPO010000215.1:0-1973 GCA_036833535.1 Candidatus Acidiferrales bacterium
TCATCGCGCGATATTTATCCGCGGCCGTGCCCTGGCCGCCGCTGATGATGGCGCCGGCGTGGCCCATCCTACGCCCCGGCGGCGCCGTTTGGCCGGCGACAAATCCTACCACCGGCTTGCGCACATGCTTCTTGATGTACGCCGACGCAAGTTCCTCGGCATTCCCGCCGATCTCGCCGATCATCACAATCGCGTTCGTCCCCGGATCCTCATTGAACATCTTGATCGAGTCCAAAAAAGTGGTGCCAATAATCGGATCGCCACCAATTCCGATACAAGTCGATTGCCCGATGCCAAGCTGCGTCAATTGGTGCACCGCCTCATAAGTCAAAGTTCCGCTGCGGCTCACCAATCCCACGATTCCTTTTTTATGAATCCGCCCTGGCATGATGCCAATCTTGCATCGCCCCGGCGAAATAATCCCGGGACAATTCGGCCCGATCAATCGCGTCACCGAATCTTTCAAAGCCGCCGCCACGCGCACCATATCGAGCGTCGGAATTCCCTCAGTGATGCACACGACCAGCGGCAACTTCGCGTCAACGGCTTCGAGAATTGCATCGGCCGCAAAAGGAGGCGGCACAAATATCACCGAAGCATTCGCCTTCGTCTTCGCCGCCGCCTGCGCCACGGTATCGAATACCGGCACGCCCAAATGCTTCGTGCCGCCTTTCCCCGGCGTCACGCCGCCCACCACTTTCGTCCCGTATTCAATCATCTGCTGCGCGTGAAAAGATCCCTCGCGCCCCGTCAATCCCTGCACGATGACGCGCGTCTTCTCATTCACCAACACGCTCATCGCGCACCCCCGGCCAGCGCCACCACTTTTTGCGCCCCGTCCCTCATTCCCTCCGCCACGGTAAAATTCAATCCTGAATCGCGCAAAATCTTCTGCCCCGCCTCGACGTTGGTCCCCTCAAGCCGCACCACCACCGGCACGCGAATTCCCAACTCCCGCGCGGCCTTCACCACTCCTCCCGCCAGCACGTCGCAGCGCAAAATCCCGCCAAAAATATTCACGAACACCGCGCGCACATTCGCATCGCTCAGCAAGATCTTGAACGCATTGCGCACCTGCTCCTCAGAAGCCCCGCCGCCCACATCCAGAAAATTCGCCGGGCTGCCGCCGCTCAGCTTGATGATGTCCATGGTAGCCATCGCCAACCCGGCCCCGTTCACCATGCACGCGACGTTTCCATCGAGCTGGATGTAATTCAATTTGAATTTCGACGCTTCCACCTCCGATGGCGTCTCCTCATCCAAATCGCGCAATTCCGCCAAGTAGGAATGCCGGAAAATCGCGTTGTCATCAAAATTCATTTTCGCATCGAGCGCCACCAAGCGGCCGTCGCCGGTCACCACCAGAGGATTGATCTCCAGCAAGGAAGCATCCGTCTCCAGAAACGCCCAATAAAGCGCATGGAAAAACGGCACCGCCACCTTCAACATTTCCGCCGGCAATCCCAACCCAAACGCCAATTTCCGCACCTGATAATTCTGCAATCCAGTAGCAGGCGAAATCGCTTCGCGCAAAATTGCCTCAGGATGCTCCTTCGCCACTTCCTCAATCTCCATCCCGCCCGACGCACTAGCCATAAACACCGGCGCCGCCACCGCCCGATCCACCAAAAGACTCAAATAAAGTTCGCGCTTGATATCCAACCCTTCTTCGATCAGCAAGCGCCGCACCAGCCGCCCCTCGGCCCCAGTCTGCGGCGTAACCAACTTCATCCCCAAAATCTGCCCGGCCAATTCCCCAGCCTGTTCCGGCGATCGCGCCAATTTCACTCCGCCGCCCTTGCCGCGCCCGCCGGCATGAATTTGCGCTTTCACCACCGTCACCGGCGTCCCCAACTTCCGCGCCACGCCCTCGGCATCCTCCTTCTTAAACACCACTTCCCCGCGCGGCACCGGCACGCCAAATTTCGCCAGAATGGCCTTGGCCTGATACTCGTGTATCTTCATGAAACTCC
>DAITPO010000215.1:2073-4273 GCA_036833535.1 Candidatus Acidiferrales bacterium
CCAAATTTCGCCAGAATGGCCTTGGCCTGATACTCGTGTATCTTCATGAAACTCCCACTAGTGCTAAAATTTGCGCGACGTCGAAACGAGCCAGTTTACTCGGAACGCAAAAGGCGGGCAAGAAGATGGCGCTCGAGATGCGCGCGGAATGTGAGCGATGCGAAGAGCTTCTAGCGACGGACGAGGAAGCTTTCATCTGCTCCTACGAATGTACCTTCTGCCCGCGCTGCGCCCAAGCGATGAGCCGCATTTGCCCAAATTGCGGCGGCGAATTAGTAGCACGCCCGCGCCGCAAAGCCGCGACCAAATCATGATTTACCTCATCCAACCCGCGCACGTCGCTGTTTCTTTTTCCGAACGTAGGGGCGTCCGCCTAGGCGGACTGCGCCGCCCGAGTAACGCGCATCGATTCGTATCCAACATCCTACCGTCGCGCCGAAAGATCGACCTATGAACGCTCCCACACCCCATCCATCGGCCCCCGCCCCCTCCGACTTCACTCTGCATCACGCGCTCGAGAAAATCATCGCGGGCGAAGATCTCTCCCGCCGCGAAGCCGAATCCTCCATGGAGCGCATCCTAACCGGCCAATCGAACGACGCCCAAATCGCCGGCTTCCTGGCCGCCCTGCGCATGAAAGGCGAAACGGTAGACGAGCTAGTCGGCTTCGCCAAAGTAATGCGCCGCCACGCCGCCCCAATTTTCCCGCAAGGCCGCAAGTTTGCAGCCAACGAACCGCTAATCGACACCTGCGGCACCGGCGGCGACACGCGCAGCACCTTCAACATCTCCACCGCCGCCGCGTTCGTAGTAGCCGGCGCCGGAGTCCGCGTCGCCAAACACGGCAATCGCTCCATCAGTTCCCGCTGCGGCGCCGCCGACGTTCTCGAAGCCCTCGGCATCCGAATGGATCTCCCGCCCGAAGCCGCCGGCCGCGCCATCGAAGAAATCGGCGTAGGCTTTCTTTACGCTCCCGCCGTCCACACCGCCACGCGCCATGCCATGAACGCCCGCCGCGAACTGCGCATCCGCACGGCGTTCAATCTTCTAGGCCCGCTGACAAATCCCGCAGGCGCGTCCTCGCAACTAGCTGGCGTCTTCGATGAAAGCTATGTCGAGCTCCTGGCCCGCGCCCTCGGCGAACTGGGCGTCGAGCGAGCCTTCGTAGTCCACGGCAACGATGGTCTCGACGAAATTACTCTCACCACCGAAACTCAGGTAGCCGAACTTCGCAACGGCGAAGTGCGCAGCTACACGCTAGCTCCCGAGGATTTCGCCGTGCCCCGCGCGCCAATCGAAGCCCTGGCCGGCGGCGACGCACAACACAACGCCCAAATCATCCGCCGCATCCTCGATCGCGAACATGGCCCGCGCCGCGACATAGTCGTAGCCAACGCCAGCGCCGCCCTAGTAGCCGCCAACAGCGCCAAAGATTTCCTCGATGGCGTCCGCCAAGCGAGCCACTCCATCGATTCCGGCGCAGCCCGCGCCAAGCTCGACACACTAATCGCCTTTCATCGCGCCTAAATGCCCCCGCGCGTCACGCCCGCCCAAATCCACGCCTTCCGCCTCGCGCGCCATCACCTGGCCGGCTCACAGCGTTCCAATCTCCTCGACGTAACCAGCGATGTCTGCGGCATCCAAGCCCAGCTCATGGCCTCAGCGCACCTCGCTCTCAACGCCCGCCTACCTCAACTCACCCGCGAAGAAATCCGCCGCGCCCTAAACGAAAAACGCACGTTGGTCAAAACCCACTGCATGCGCCAAACGCTACATCTCCTTCCGTCGACGCAATACGCCACCTACATCTCCGCCAACAAAAAAACCCGCCTCAAGCAAGTCCGCAACGTAATGGATCGCTTCAAAATCACGGACCACGAAGCCGATCAATTATTGCGCGCGCTCCTCGAAGCGCTCGCCGAAAAGCCGCTGGCGCAAAAGGCCCTCCGCGTGGCCGTTCGTCCGCAGGTCAGTAAGAAAGTGCGCGCCTGGATGGACAAAGTCTGGGGCATCGTCCGGCCCGCGGTTGTCGAAGGCTTAGTCTGCTATGGTCCCGACGAAGGCAACGAAATCACCTACGTGCGCACAGAAGACTGGCTGCCGAAACAAAAATCAATTGACGCGGACTCCGCCCAGCGATTCTTGCTGCGCGCCTATCTACGCGCCTATGGCCCAGCCACCGCTCGCGATTTCGCGCACT
>DAITPO010000216.1:0-4254 GCA_036833535.1 Candidatus Acidiferrales bacterium
GCGAGCCTGCGCGCCTGGCGCGGCTTCGGCACTTTTCGCGGCGGCGACGGCCGCGGCTGGCTTCTCGCCATCGTGCGCAACACTTGCTTCACCTGGCTGCGCAAAAATCGCCGCCAGGATCTCGCCGACGAATTTGATGAGGACATACATTCGAGCGAGTCAGCCACGCCGGATCCCGAGCGCCAGCTCTTCGAAGGCCTCGATTCGCGCCGCGTCCAGCAAGCCCTCGAAGGGCTTCCGGCGGAATTCCGCGAAGCCATCGTGCTGCGAGAACTGGAAGGCATGTCCTACAAAGAAATCGGCGACATCGCCGGCGTTCCCATCGGCACAGTGATGTCGCGTCTCGCGCGCGCCCGCAAGCGCCTGCAAAAATCGCTCGCCGCGCCCATTGGAAAGGAGGCCTGAAATGCGCTGCGAAGAAGCCCGCCCGCTGATCGATTTCTATCTCGATGGCGAACTCGACGCCCTGCGCTCCGCCGAATTCGAACTCCACGCCCGCGGCTGCAGCGAATGCACGCCGCAAATCGAGCGCGCCGGGAAGCTGCGCGCCGCGATCCGCGAAAACGCGCCCTATTTCGCCGCGCCCCTCGCCCTCAAGCAACGCATCCGCGAAGCCCTGCGCGCCGAAGCCGGCGCAGGCGCCGCCGAATCCGCAACGCGCGCCACGATCCCCCGCTGGCGCATCGCCGCTGCCGCGCTAGTTTCGATCGCCGCAGCGTTCATCCTGGTCTTCACGCTGCGAAGCCACTTCACTGGCGTGGAATACGACGAAGACGAAGTCGCCGACCAAGTCGTCGCCAGCCACGTCCGCTCGCTGATGGCCAGCCATCTCACCGACGTAACTTCATCCGATCGCCACACCGTCAAGCCCTGGTTCGACGGCAAAATCGACTTCGCCCCGAATGTCCCAGATTTCTCCGCCGAAGGCTTCCCGCTAACAGGCGGCCGCCTCGACTACATCAATCGCCGCCCGGTAGCAGCGTTGGTCTATCAGCGCCGCCTCCACTACATCAACGTCTTCATCTGGCCGGCAGAATCGTCACTCACCACCCGCGCCAAAACCGAAACCCGCGAAGGCTACAACATTCTCCACTGGCAACACGCCGGCATGGACTACTGGTGCATCTCCGACACCTCCGCCGACGATCTGCAAGCCTTAGCCAAGCTGCTGCAGCAGTAGCCCGACGGTCGTCGAGTGTCGTAGGGGCGGGTGTTTACCCCCGCCCGGTTTTCGGCCCGCCGCCGCATTCCGCTGTCATCCTGAATCCGTCCCGCATGCGGGACGGTGAGGGATCTGCATTTTCTCCCTCGGTCCTTTCTTGATTTTGGCGGTCTGGCACTACCCCCTTGTGTCCCGATTGTTTTTTGCGTCGGCCTTTATTTTCAACGACTTACGGGAAAAACAATATTTTAGTGTCCCGATTGTTTGTCCCAATTGCTGTGCTCGGTTCTGCCTCCTGTACTCGACCTTCTGGTCAGGTCCTCTTGCCATACTTACCCTGAAAGTAACTAAGGTCAATAGTACGGCGGTATCAAATTGCGGTGAACGGGGCTGAATTCATGGTGCCGAGAGTGGGCAATAGAATAGGGAGGCCGGAAGAAAGATCAAAAGCGGGGCCGAAAGGCCGGGCGGAGCAACCCCCGCCCCTACGACCGACGAACGGCGGGAGGGTCACAAGCAAAATGGCGAGACGAGCGAAAGGCGCCGGGAAGATGCAGATCCCCCGCCGTCCCGCATGCGGGACGGGTTCGGGATGACAACGGAATGCAAAGGCGGACCCGTCGCATTCGCAGCAATTTTCATTCTTCGCGCAACGCAACCAGCGGATCCACCCGCGTCGCGCGGCGCGCCGGAACGTAACAAGCAAACAGCGCCACTCCGGCAAGAATCGCCGCCACCGAAGCAAACGTGAGCGGATCAATGGGGGCTACATTAAAAAGCATCGACCGGAAAAACTGCGTTACGATCGCGGCGCCCACAAGGCCCAACCCCAATCCGATCACCACAATCTTCATCCCTTCCCCAACAGCCATGCGCAGAATATCGAGCCGCTGCGCGCCCAGCGCGATGCGAATGCCCACTTCGTGCGTGCGCTGGCTGAAGGAATATGACATCACGCCATAAATTCCGACTGCAGCCAGCAGCAGCGCCACGCCCGCAAAAACTCCCAGCAACTCGAGCGCGAAGCGCCGGTCCGCCACAGATCGCGCGATGATCTGATCCATCGAGCTGATGCTGTGCACCGGAACATTGGGATCGAGTTTTTCAACCTCGCGCCGCACCGCTTCCCCCAGGCTCGCCACGTCGCCCCTGCTCCGCAGAAACACCACCGCATTCACCGGCGCGAACTGCCCCATGGGAACGTAAATATGCGGCACGCTCGGCGCATCAAATCCATCCGACTTGATATCGCCTACCACGCCGATAATGACCAGCCCCTTCAACCCCGCTCCAAATCCAAACTTGATGTGTCGCCCGACGGGATTCTCATCCGGCCAATAGCGCCGCGCGAGAGTCTGGTCGATCACCGCAACGGTTTGCGTCGTGCTCGTATCCGCGTCGGTGAAATTTCTTCCCGCCATCAAAGGAACTTCCATCGTCCGGAAATATTGCGTATCCACCACGGCAATATCCGCAGTCGGCTTGCGTTCTGAATCCTCCGCGCGCCCTTCGATGGTGAAAAGCGAATAATTTCTCCCCGAGTTCATCGGCAAAGTGTCGTTACCGGCAATCGATGCCTGTTCCACGCCGGGCAGCACAGCCACGCGGCGGTAAATCTCCAGAAGAAAATCGGCGCGCTTCTCCTCGACGGCATAAGGATCATGCGCCGGATCGTTTGATACCGGAATCCAGATTTGCGCCGTAGCCAGATGGCTGGGGTTGTATCCCGGACGCACTTCCAGCACCCGCCAGAAACTTCGCAACAGAAGCCCCGCGCCCGCCAGCAAAATAATCGAGAGCGCAATCTCCGAAACCACCAGCACCCGCGAAAGCCGCGTATGCCGCCGTCCGGCTCCCGATCCGCGCCCGCCTTCCCTCAAATTCTCAACGTGGTTCGGATTCGAGGCTTGCAGCGCCGGCGCCAGCCCGAACAGAACGCCGGTGAATATCGAAATCAGAAAAGCGAAAAAAAGCACACTGGCGCTGACGTCCACTTCATTGAGCCGCGGAATATCCGCAGGAGCGAGGCTGATGATCGCATTCTTCAAAAAGAGAACGGTAACGATGGCGACGACACCGGAAATGAGCGCCAGCAGCGTGCTTTCGGTCAGAAGTTGCCCCGCCAGCCGCGCGCGGCTCGCGCCCATCACCAACCGAATGGCAATCTCGCGCCGCCGCCCCGAAGAGCGCGCCAGAAGCAGGTTGGCAATGTTCACGCACGCAATCAGCAGCACAAATCCCACCGCTCCGAACAGGATGAATAATTCCGTCCGCTGCGGCCCCACGAGGTCTTCTTTCACTTCAACAAGGCGCACCGTCCATTTCGCGGCAGCAGGATATTCCGTCGGATGCTCCCGGCTGAGTTGCGCGACATAGCCATCAAGCCGCGCTTGCGCCTGCGCTACCGTCAGGCCGGGCTTCAATCGGCCAATTGCGCCGGGGATCATTCTTAGTGATCGATCAGCCGGCATAGGAAATGGAAGACCGCTGAAGCCCGTCGCGGCCCAGACTTCCACGTCGGTATCGAGCGTCGGGCCGGGATGGCGAAAACCCGCAGGCATCACTCCTACAATCGTGTACAGGTCGTTATCGAGCCGCATTTTCCGCCCGAGTATCTTCGGGTCCGATCCGTAATTGCTGCGCCAGAAGCCGTCGCTAATCACCACCGGCTCAAGGAATCCCGGGACGGCGTCCTGAGCCGTGTAAACGCGCCCAAATTGCGGCTTCGCTCCCAGCAAATCGAAATAATCGGGGCTGGTGACCAGACTTTCAGCGCGCACCGTGCGATCTCCGCCGCCGACGGCCGAATTGCTCGGCGCCACCGCCGAAATCTCCTGAAACACGCCCGAGCGATCCTGCAAATCCCAAAGCTCCGGCGCGGACATGCCCACATCCGCCTCGTTAGGCCCGCGCAGATCGTCAAAGACGCGCACAAGCTGCTCAGGATGCGGGAACGGCAAAGGCCGCAGCAGAACGCCGTACACCACGCTGAAGGTGGCGACGTTCGCCCCAATCCCCAGCGCCAGCGTCAGGATCGCGACAATCGCAAACCCGGGACTCTTCAGCAACATTCGCAGCGCATAGCGCAAATC
>DAITPO010000217.1:0-4171 GCA_036833535.1 Candidatus Acidiferrales bacterium
CGTTTCGCGTGCGCCGCGACCGCGCCGAAGTGATGGGCATCGCTGCGATCGTGCTCGCCACGCTCGGGCAGTATCTAAATCTTCGTTCGATGCTCGTACCCGGTGCAGGAGTGCGCGAAGGCATCCTGATTGATCTGATGGAGGCGGAGTACTCCGGCGCGACGCCGAATGAAGATGAGAAGCGCGTGGCAGACCGGCTGCGCGCCGGCGCCGAGTGGTTCGCTCGCCGCTTCAATTATGATGCGGGGCACGCGGAGCAAGTGCGGCGCCTGGCTGTTTCGCTGTTCGATCAATTGCGCCCGCTGCACGAAATGAGCCCAGATGAACGGCTGACTCTCGAAATGGCTGCAATTCTCCACGACGTGGGCCATGCAATCGGCCACAAGTCGCATCATCGCCACGGAGAATATCTCGTGCGCTATGGCGATATTCCCGGATTGCGCGGCTGGCGGCGCGATATGGTGGCGGTGCTGGTGCGCTATCACAATTCGAGGTCGGAGCCGCAGATGGATCATAAGTCGTACGCGTCGCTCGACGGCGCGCGCCGCGAGGATGCGCGCACGCTCGTGGCGCTACTGCGCATCGCCGAGCGGCTCGAGAGCGAGCACCGCCGCATGGTCGGCGGCGTCACGGTGGACGTCGAGCGCGGGCAGGCCATCTTCCGAGTGCAGATGCAGAATGGCGCGAGGCTCGATGTGGCGGGTTTGACGCGCAAAGCGACGTTATTCGAGCGCGAGTTCGGATTGCGGCCGGTCTTCCGCCGGGCGCAAACGAAACCGAAAGTGAAAGTGGCCTAACCTATGATTCTCTATCTTGTGCGGCACGGAATTGCGATCGAGCGCGAGGATTCGAATTGTCCGCCGGAGACCGAGCGCTACCTGACGCGCGATGGAATTAAAAAGACGCGCGAAGTGGCGAAAGGGATCAGCGGGCTGAAGGTTAAGCCCGCGCTGCTGATCACCAGTCCTTACGTGCGCTCGGCGCAGACGGCCGAAATTTTCGCCGAGGCGCTGGGATACGCGCGCGAGAAAATCCGGCAGAGCCAGGCGCTGCGGCCGGGAAGCAATCCCGCCGATTTCTTGAAGGAAATCGCGCACGTAAAAGCTGATGAAGTGATGTGCGTCGGACACGCGCCGCATCTGGATCAGTTGATTGCCGCGGCAGTCGGTGCCCGTGGCGTTTTTACAGCGTTGAAGAAGGCTGGAGTCGCGGCGTTAGAATTCGAATCCGTTACCGCCGGCAAGGCTACGCTACTTTGGATTCTCCCGCCAAAGATCCTCCGGCAGATGAAGAGTTGAGAGCGCGTGTTTGCGTCGTCGATGTCAGATGAGCCCAGCTCGAAAGTGATCCCCACGGCCAATCAAAGCCGCGTCATGGATTGAAAGCCTGCGGCGCTCAACACAAGAGGGATCCCTCGCTGCGCTCGGGATCACAACATTCTTTCTCCGCAGGCTGTTTACTCGTGCCTGAGCGCTGCCATCGGATCAATCCGGCTAGCTCTGCGTGCCGGAATCCAGCAGGCCAGCGTCGCGACACACAACAGAATAGCCGGTACGCCGATGAAAACCGGAAGGCTGACCGGGCCCTTCGAAATCGCGCGAATGGAAACCGCGAGCGCAAGTATCCATCCAATCGTCCCGCCCCACGTGATGGCAGCCAAATTTTCGCGAATAATTTGCAAGACGACCCTTCCGCTCGTGGCGCCGAACGCCAGGCGCACGCCAATCTCTTTCGTTCGCCGGGCCACGGCATACGAAACCACGGCGTAGATTCCGATCGCCGCGAGGCCGAGCAGGAGCGGCCCGAGCACCGCGAACATCCGCGCGGGAATGCGGCGAAGATAGAGATTTCGTTCGATGTGCTGGGAGAATGTTCGCACGTCGTAAAGAGCGAGCATCGGATCGAGATCGCGCAGGACGGCGCGCGCTTCCGAGGTGAGTCCGGTTTCAGCGGCGCCGCGCGTGCGCAGGTGAATCTCTCCTTGCATCGCTGGGATATCCCGGTACGAGAAATAGACCGCGGGCTGGGCGGGTTCGCCGAAAGCGTCGTAAACCGAATTGCGCGCCACGCCGATGATCTCAAAGCTTTTCGCGCGCGTCTGTATTTGGCGGCCGATGACATCGGCGCCATTCAGGTAACGGCGCACAAACTCCTCATTGACGATGGCCTGCGCGGGCGCTGCCGTATCCCTCATCTCGGCAAAGTCGGTTCCCTCAAGGAGCGGGATGGCCATCACTCTGAAATACCCCGGTGTAACGGTGTTGAAAATGGCGCGATCCTGCCCCGGCTCCGAGCGCACGCGGCCTTGCACAGTGAAAGGCCTCACCGGAATTCCATGCAAGTCCAGCGGGACATTCGTGGCGATGGCGGCTGCCTCGACGTCCGGCATAGATCGCAGGCGCTCCAGCAGGCGCGCAGCAAATTCGCGCTCGGACGCCTCGTCGGGATTCCGTCCACTCAAGTCGTAGGCGGCCAGCAAGACGCCCTCGGGCCGGAATCTCGGATCCGTTTGGCGCGCCGAACGAAAACTCTGCAAGAAGAGCGCCGCCTCGATCAGCACCACCATCGCAAGTCCGACTTCCAGCCCCATCAGAACTTTGCGCGCACGGCTGCGCGGCGGCGTGTTGGAGCTGGAGCGCAGCCCGTCCTGTGGATCCAGCCGTGCCAAATAGATGGCGGGCGCCGCGCTAAAAATCAGACCGCACGCGGCGCCGAGCAATAACGCGAAGGCGAGGGTGAGTCCGTCCACGCTGGACTGAAACTGGATCGGAAATGCACCGATGATTGGCGCCACGCGCAAAGCAGTGGTGCCCCACACCGCAATGGCTGCTCCGAGGCCTGCTCCCAAGAGAGCGAGTAGCATATTTTCCGAGAGCACCAAGCTGACGATGCGCCAGCGTGTCGCGCCCAGCGCCACGCGCACGGCCATTTCGCGCTGCCGGGTGCTTCCTCGAGCCAGCATGAGGTTTGCCGTGTTGCCGCAGACCGCCAGGAGCAGGAGAAGCATAACGCCTTGCAAGATGGCGAGTCCGCTGATTAGCAAACGCTGAGGACCGCGCGGAGCGGTCCAGAATGGAAGAATCTCACCGCCAATTCCGGCGCTGGCGTCCGGATACTCGCGCGCAAGTTGAGCCATCGCCGTGCTGAACTCGGCCTGAGCTTCTTCGCGAGTCGCGCCGGGCTTTAACATTCCGATCAACGAAAAGGCGCGGATGCTGCGATCGTCGAGGTCGCGCGTTCCGCCGAGCAGCGCAGGCGCCATCGTGGCCGGCGCCCACAGTTCGAACTTCAAGGGGAACATTGTTCCGTGGAATTCCCTGGGCGCCACGCCGATGACGATAAGGTCGCGCTCGTTAACGCGCACTTTCCGACCCACAGCTTCCGGCGCGGCGCCCAACCGCGTCTGCCAGTACTCATATGAAACGACGACGACAGGCTCCGTCCCGGGCCGCTCCGCCTCCTCTGGCCGAATAAATCGCCCGATCGTAGGCTTCAGACCCAGCGCAGAAAAGTAATTGCCAGAGACGAGTTGACCAAACGTCCGCTCCGTCTGGCCCGTCTCTCCGACGTTGAACGGCACCATCTGCACCGCCACGATGTCCCGCAGCGCCGGCACTTGCGTCTGCAAGGCGCGATATTCCAGCCAGGAAGCGCCTGGATACCCACCCGTCTCGGAGCTAGGCTCGACCAGCAGAAAGTTCGATGCGCCACTCACGCCGGGCAACGGTTGCAGCAGGATCATCTGAATCCATGAAAAGATCGTTGTATTCACGCCAATTCCGATGGCCAGCGAAACGATGATCACGGCCGCAAGACCTGGCATGCGGCAAATCGATCGCCCTGCATTTCGCAAATCCCCCAGCAAATTCTCGATGAATAGCAGTCCGCGTGCGGCTCGATAGTCTTGTTTCATCGCTTCCACGCCGCCGAACTTCAGCAGGGCTTGCCGCCGCGCCTCCACGGGCGATAAACCGGCGCGGAGATTTTCTTCGGTCTGCAGAGCGATATGAGCCTCAATCTCTTCCCGCAATCGTTCGTCTTGGGAGCGCCTTGGTGCCAGGTTGGCCAGCCGGGAGAAAAATCGTCTCAGAGATCTCATGACAGGTCCTCTGCTTTGGCTTCGAAGAATCGGGCGATGATTGCCGCCGTCTGTTCCCAATCCTTGGTCTCC
>DAITPO010000218.1:0-4166 GCA_036833535.1 Candidatus Acidiferrales bacterium
GTGCCGCCTAGCAGGCCGCCGGACATGCCGCCGGCGGCTTGGGCTTGCTGCTCGATGGGGTTGTAGATGAATTCCCACTCTTTGTATTTCTTTGCGCCCTTGTAAACTTTCAGCGACGGCTTCTCGACTTTGCTTCCTACGCCGGTGATGCTTCCGCCGATCACTCCCATTTGGCCCAAAGGCGAGCTGCCGCCCGGGCCCGAGGAGAAGCCGAAGGCACTTTCGTTTTGCGACGGCTGGCCGCCGACGCCGAAGGCTGACGAATTTCCGCCGCCCGGAGGATTCTGGCCTGTGGGCGGATTTCCAGGGGCGTTGTTGTTGCCGGTGTTGTTGGTGCCGTTGCTGTTGTTATTGTCCGAGTTCCCCTGGTCGCCTGACTGATTCGGATTCTGCGGAGAAGAGCCCGGAGCCGCGCCCGGTTGTTTGCCTTGCTGGCCGAACGCCGAGGAGCCCTGGTTGCCGAAGGCGCTCGAGCCGCCAAATGCGGTGGAGTTGCCGAATGGGCTTGATCCGACGGGCGACCCGGGCATTCCGGCCATTCCCGGCATTCCCGCGCCGCCGAACTGCGCCATCTTGTCCATCAGCGCCATTTGAATCAGCGAGGTGTAGCGAACGCTGCCGATCAAGGCGCCGGCGGGAGTGACGTAGATAAAGCGCCACGTGCCGTCTTCCTTGTTCATCGGATCTTTGTAGGCTTCGCGCATATAGCGGACGCCGCTGGTGGCTTTGACCAGGTCGTCGATTTTGGTGGGATAGCGGCCGAACTTGGCGACGTAGCGGCGAATGCCGCGTTCGTACTGGTGGCCGCGCCAGACCATCTCTTCTTCGCGCTCGCGCTGGCCCTGGGTTTCGATTTTCAGGGCGGCGGTCGTGAGCGTAATCAACATCACGGCCACCAGAAAAACGGCGAATAGCAAGGTGTAGCCCTCTTGACCTGAGCGAGCACGAGCTGGCATGGGCCGCGAGGGACGACCGAAAATGCGAATGGAGATGCGTCCGAGTGATCTCATTGGGATTGCGGCTGCGGAGGCGGCGCCGTTTCCGGCTGGGACGGGGTTTCACCCGGCTGCGTCATTTGCAGAGTGGCGTGTTTGCCGCTGCCGACTTCTTCAAAATCGGCGGAGACGTTGCCGATGCGCACCAAGCGATAGCGGTTCAGGAGCATCCCGCCTTCCCCGACGATGAACACGTCGTCGGTGGTGCTGAAAAATGCGAGGCGATTCTTGGTTTTGGGATTCGTGGCGTAGCCGAAAAATGTGGCCGGTACTACCAAGGGAGGCGGAGGCGGCAGGGGCTTCGGCCCCATAAACGGCCGGAGGTGAGCTTCGGCGGCCTTCGCTTTGATCTGCTCCGGGGTTGGCCGCGGAGGTCCGTAGACGAAGATATTGTGCTCGGCGCCCTTGTACTCGGCCTTGCGAACTTTATCGAGCTCGTAAACGCGCAGCGCGGGATCTTCTACTTTTAACGGCTCGAATTTCGCATCCAGCGCCACGGCGGCCGGACCCACAAACGAGCCGCTGCTATTGAAGAAATACACAAGTCCGAGCAGCGCGAGCAGCCCGCCGAGAATGTAGAGTTGTTTCTTCTGGGTCATGGCTCAGGTTCGGAAATACGTCTTCAGTACCAGCTTCAGATGCAACACTCCCGTTTCGGATGAATCCAATCCCAGATCGCTCAAGAGATAGAAATTGCGCGAGCGCTCGAGGCCCGCGATGTACTTCAGCACCGAGGCATAATCGCCCTCGACGGTTTCCTGGATTTGAATCTCGGTTACGCCGCGCTCCTGCAACAGGTGATCCTGAAACGACGTGGACGACGTTCGCAGGCCGGCCTTTCCGGCGATCTCGCCAAGATCGGCGACGAGCGAGGAATAGCCGGCCGTCGATGGCGGCAATTGCTGTTCGTAGAATTCACCGGCCTGCTCGCCGACCTTGGGCATTTCTTTTTTAATGGAATCGCCGCGGGCGACGTCGGCTTTCAAGAGCTTGGCCTTGGTCTCGAGCGCGGTGCGCTGACGGCTGAGGTCGGTGGGATCGGTCTGGCGAAGCTGCCAGAGGAGAATCCCGAGACCCAGATCCAGGACCACGAGCGCGCCGAGGCCCGCGAGAACCACGCGCTTCCATCCGCGAGATCGAGACATCCAGTTCATATGGTTGAATACCACGCTTCGAGCGCGATGACGATATGGTCGCTGCCCGGCCCTTTGGCGTCTTGCTTGTCGTTGTATTTTTCGTCGCTGACGCGAATGCCGCTGAAGACCTTTGATTGCGCGAGATTGTGCAGGAATTCCACTTCGGCCTGATCGTCCATTGCGCCGATGGTGAGCTTGATCAGCGCGCGGCCGCCTTCGAGGCGCGGAGCGATGCTGATGATGCGCACGCCGGGAGGAAGGGTCTTCTCGAGATCTTCGAAGATCTTCGGCCACGGGAAGGTACGCGCTTCAATCAGCGAGTTCAGGAAATTCGAGCGATCCAGAACTTTTTTCGAGTCGGGCAAATCGAAAAAGCGGGCGTTCTCCTGCTCCTTGGCCGTTTGCTCCTGAATTTCATTTTCGATGCGGGAAATATCGGAGCGGATGGCGCGGTTGGCGCGCCAGGTGGAATAAGTCTGGTGCGAGAGAATGAAGAGAGCGACGAGCGCAGCAATGCCGGCCAGTCCGACACCGGCGATGAAGCGCCGGTTGTTCTCGAGTGGCGACGTCGCGAGATTGAGATTCAGCTTCATTGTGGCCGCTTCTTAGACGATGGTGTCATTTTCCGTTGGCCATCCAACCGGCGAGCGCTTCCCCGCCCCGGGCGATCAGATCTTGCGCGTCGCTGCCGAGGGACCGCGATGTTTCTCCATCGGCTAAAGGCAGCGCGGTGGCCTTCAGTTCATCGGAAATCGCCGAACGGATGGCCTCTTCTCTTTCGCCGAATCCGGCGACGAGAACGCGATCGAGCTCGCCGCCCCAGGTGTCCTGATAATAGGCCACAGCGGGAAAAACCTCGTCGAGGATCGAGCGAGCATCAAAATGAGTGGGATCGCCGCCTGCCATTTCGGTGGAACGATAAACGCAGAGATTCGGGCCGCGAACGATGGCGGTGGTGAGATTGGCACCGGCCACGCGGACGAGCATGGCGCCCGCGGATTCATCGAGAAGAGGCAAGCAGGCGAAAGTGGAGCTGAGGACCACGCCGGGGACGCCATCGGCGGCCTCGAGAGCCTCTTCGTATTCGCGAATGATGGACTTGCGCGCGACGGCGGCGATGACTTCAAGATTGCCGTCGCGACCTACCTGGCGCATCGAGGAGATCACCGTGTCTTCCACGTCGAAGGGCACGCTCTTCTTCAGACGCCAGCGGAGAAGGGGCAGATATTCATCGGCGCGGCGCGGCAAGTTTTCAAACGGAAGAATAAAGACGCGCACGGCAGGATCAGGAACGAGCAGGGCCATCATCTGGCCGCGGCCGCCGACGCGGTCCAGCACGCGGCGCAGAGCGGAGCGGAGTTCCTCGCCGTTCACGACATTTGCGTCCACCGGCGAAGGACGCACGGAGCCAGGCTCGAGACCTTCGACCGCGGCGGAATCGAGACCGCCGATGGCGGTCCAGCGCGCAGCGGAGACGTGATCGCCGGCAATTTCACAGACGCTTGCGGGGTGCGGCATGGCGTCGAGCCAGTTCGTCAACCGGCCGAACAGGCCTGCCTTCGGAGTTGAGAGCGACGCGCCGGTGAGGCTACTCAAGGAAGGTCACCTTGTTGATTTCGCGAATGGTGGTCAGGCCGGCGCGTACTTTATCAAGGCCGGAGCCGCGGAGGAAGACCATGCCTTCTTCTTTTCCGGCGCGCTTGATTTCAGAGGTGGGGCGGCGCGCAATGATCATTTCGCGGATGCGATCGGAGAGATCGAGCAATTCGCAGATGGCAGTGCGGCCGTGGTAGCCCGTGCCGCTGCACTCGAGGCAGCCGGAGCCTTCATAGAGCGGAACATTCGCCCACTCATTGGGATTCAGGCCGATTTCTTCGAGCTGGTCGGGGGCGTAATGAACGGGCTTCTTGCAGTGCTCGCAGATCAGGCGGACGAGGCGCTGGGCGAGGATGCAGTTCAGCGCGGAGACGAAATTGTAGGGCTCGACGCCCATGTTGATGAAGCGGCCGATGACGTCGGTGACGTTGTTGGCGTG
>DAITPO010000219.1:0-2266 GCA_036833535.1 Candidatus Acidiferrales bacterium
AATATCTTCACGCAGATCTACAACAATCCCTACGAGCCCGCGCACGTTCAGAAAATCACGCTGGATGTAAAGCTGGTGCCCGAGCGCCGCTCCGCTTCGATCGAAAGCGCCTGGAGCGAAAAGAGCGAAGTCGAGCCGGGCGAAACGATCCGCGTGAAAGTGCTGCTGCGTCCCTACCGCGGCGAGCCGTTTATTCAAGAGGTTCCCGTGACAATCCCGCCGCAAGCCTCGCGCGGGCCGCTGCAATTGCTGGTCTGCGATGCCGAGACTTTGAACCGCACCACGCAGGCATTCGGGATATCGTCGCAACTCTCCGGCCTCGATGAACTCGTCGCGCTTCTCAATCGCGAGCGTCACAACGACCGGCTCTACGCCGCGCTGTTGCAAGCCTCGCCAACGCTGCTCGTCGAAGATAAAGAACTTCCGAACGTCCCGCTTTCGCAGATCAATGTTCTCGACCAGCGGAGAAATCCCGGCGGCGCGCGCCTGCTTTGGCAATCCTCGGCGGGAGAATGGTCCGTGCCGATGAATCAGGTCATTACGGGACAACGCACGCTAACGATCACCGTGAAGTGAATCCGTCGTAAAGAGGAGTTGTGAAGCCGATGAAATGGCGAGCGAATGCGGTGTGCGTGCTGGCGGCGATGACTGTGCTGATTTCGGATCTTGCCCTCTCGCTGCCCGCCGAGAGCGAGCACACGAGATTCTGGCGGCAATCCGAATACTCCGAATTCCAGCGAGGCACCGCCAAGGGCGTAGCAGTTCGCAGCGACGGCTCGCTCACTCCTGCTCCACACTTTGCGCCGTTTGCCGATCCAAACCTCGCCTACCTGTGGGCCTTGCGGCTCGATTCACATGGGAAACTCTATGCAGCCGGTGGATCGAACGCCAAGGTCCTACGATTCGACGAAAAAGGCGCGCCGACGACCGTATTTGAGTCGACGGAACTGGCCGCTCAATCGATCCTCTTCGACGCGCAGGACAATCTTTACGTTGGCACCTCGCCCGATGGAAAGATCTACAAAGTGACTCCGGCCGGACAAAAGAGCGTATTCTTCGAGCCCAAGACGAAATACATCTGGGCCTTGGCCATGGATTCGAGTGGCACTCTGTTCGTCGCCACAGGCGATCAAGGCGAAGTCTTCGCCGTCGCGAGCGACGGAAAGGGAAAGGTCTTCTACAAAAGCGACGAGCGTCATGCGCGATCGCTTGCCTTCGATTCTCACGGGAATCTGCTGATCGGCACCGATCCAAGCGGGCTGATCCTGCGCGTCGAAATTCAGCGAAAGAAGTCCGGCGAAGTTGAAACCGGGCATGCCTTCGTGCTCTATGAAACCGATAAGAAGGAAGTGACCAGTCTCGTCGCCGGGACCGACGGAAACATCTACGCCGCAGCGATCGGCGAAAAATCGAAGACCACGCCGTACGTCCCTCCGGTTGTCGCTCCGGTCGGCGTGCCACCGGCAGGCGCTCCCAATGCGCAAGCGGCTCTGGCCGCGCAGGCAGCCGCCGCTGCAGCGCCCCCCGTGGCGATTCCATTTTTTCCAAATCTGGGCGGCGGAAGTGAAGTCTATCGGATTGCCGTGGATGGCTCGCCGGAATCTCTATGGGCGTCGCGCGAGGATCTGGTCTACTCGCTGGGATTTTCGAAAGATAGCCGGCTCCTCCTCGGCACCGGCAATCACGGCACGGTGATTGAACTGGGCGAGAACAGGCTTTTCTCAAACGTAGCTAACGCTTCATCCGATCAGGTTACGTCTCTCGTATCCGGCGCGGGAGGAGTGCTCTACGTAGGCACCGCGAACCCGGGCAAAATCTTCGCGCTCGGCCCGGGCCGCGAGAAAGATGGGTCGTACGAGTCGGCACCGTTTGACGCCAAGATTTTCTCGCAATGGGGAAAGCTGACTTGGTCCGGCGAAAATGGCGGCAAGGGCAAACTGGCGTTCTACGTTCGCTCCGGCAACACGTCGCGCCCGGAGAAAAATTGGAGTGAATGGTCTGGTCCGTACTCAGCATCGGGAGCCGACAGAGCCGCGTGTCCAGCGGCGCGCTTCGCGCAATGGAAAGTAGTGTTCTTGCAGGCGGACGATGGGGCAACTCCGGCCGTTTCGTGGGTAAGCCTCGCCTACCTGCCCAAAAATGTCGCGCCTGTGATCGACGGCATTGGGGTTCAGAATCCCGGAATTCGCATTCAGGGCTTTGCAGCCCCACCGGCGGCTCCGGGTGCTGCAGCACCAGTGCAGATTCGCATGCCGCAGTCGCCGAA
>DAITPO010000219.1:2366-4118 GCA_036833535.1 Candidatus Acidiferrales bacterium
TGCCGTCCAACCCGGCCGGCCAGGCCCTCACGGCCGAGCGCGAAAGCGAACGTTTTGAAGTGGATAATTCGCAACCGGCGATTCAAAACCTGCGCGCCACGGCCGCCAAGGGAGCGGCGGGAGACATTACGGTAACATTTGAGGTCCACGATCCGGCCACAGCCATTGCGCGCGCAGAATACAGTCTGGACAGCGGCGACTGGAGCGTCGTATTTCCCAAGGGCGATCTTTCGGATTCGCGCGAGGAGACTTACGAAGTGGCGCTACATCATCTCGCGCCCGGAGAGCACACGATCTCGGTCCAGGCAGCCGACCGCAACGAGAATGAGACGAGCAGCAAGATTACCTTTACCGTCGCTGAGAAATAGCCGGTCCGGGCCGTCGAGCGCTTACGCGAGATCCAGGAATCTCGCTCTAGCTGACTCTTAGATAGAATCCCGACAATGCACAGCGGCCCCGACTTCAACGACATCCGCGCAGCGAGCGGACGCATCGCGGCGCAAATTCATCGCACGCCGGTGCTCACCTCCGAGCTGCTCGATAAAATCGCCGGCGCTCGCCTATTTTTCAAGTGCGAGAATTTCCAGAAAACAGGCTCGTTCAAGATCCGCGGCGCCACGAATGCGGTGCTTTCGCTGCCGGAGGAATCGGCAAGCCGCGGCGTGGTCACACATTCTTCCGGAAACCATGCGGCGGCGCTGGCGCGCGCGGCGCAACTCCGCGGAATCCCTGCGTGGATCGTGATGCCCTCGAACGCGCCTGCCGTCAAGCGAGCCGCAGTGGAGGCCTACGGCGGGACCATCACATTCTGCGAGCCGACGCTGGCGGCGCGTGAAAGCACGGCTCAGGATTTGCTTCAGAAAACGGGCGCGCAAATGATTCATCCCTATGACAACCGCAACGTAATCGCCGGTCAGGGCACGGCGGCGTTGGAGCTGCTGAACGAAGTGGCGGATCTGGATTTCATTCTCGCTCCGGTTAGCGGCGGCGGTCTGCTCAGCGGAACGGCGATTGCCGCGAAGGCCATGAATCCCAAAATTCGCGTAATCGGCTGCGAGCCTAAGAACGCCGATGATGCTTTCCGCTCGATGGCTTCCGGCCAGCTCGAGCCGGCCGCCAAGTCCGACACGATTGCCGATGGATTGCGCGCAACGCTATGCCCGCTTACATTTTCAATTCTGCGCGATTGCGTGGATCAGGTTGTGACGGTAACGGAAGATGAGATCGGCAACGCCATGCGGACCATCTGGGAGAGAATGAAGATCGTCATCGAGCCTTCGGCGGCGGTTGCCGCGGCCCCGGCGCTGCTGCGGCGGATCGGTGCAGACGGAGGGCGCGTGGGTATCATTCTTTCGGGCGGGAACGTAGACCTCAGCCAGCTCCCCTTCTAATTATTAGATGTTGTCGTGCGGTTTCCAGTCGTCCGGTGGGAAATCAATCATCCAGAACTTCGGCGCGGGCGCGTCAAATTCAATCGGCACGTGAAATCCCTCGGGCATTTCCTTCGCGCTACGCACCACGCGGCACCCGACCTTTTCGCGCGTCACGGTATTCTCGAGGACAAGCCGCGTCTCCGCGGGAAGATTCTCCGCGGAGATAATCATTGCGCCAAAAGGATTCACGCTCAGAGTACGAACTTCCAGCGTGGCTTGCGCGCCGCGCAGATTCACATGCACGTTCGCGCGAATGCGCAGCAGCACCCGCTGGCTGCGCCGACGCTCTTCTCCGGCAATTCTTCCCGCAACTCCGGGC
>DAITPO010000220.1:0-4027 GCA_036833535.1 Candidatus Acidiferrales bacterium
TGGCGGAAACCGAAAAAGCCGTCGCCGCGCGCCCCAAGGACTCCCTGACGCTTTACAACGCGGCCTGCACCTACGGTATCCTGAACATGAAGCAGGAAGCGCTCGCCACCTTCAAGCGCGCGATCGAAGCCGGATACAGGAACCCCGAATGGGCCGCTCGTGATAACGACCTCGCCTGTCTCCACAACGATCCTGAGTTCGAGCGCCTCATCAAAGAACACCAGCGAAAGAACTAGCCACCATTTTTAGTGCCTCGCAGGTCATCACGATTGTGCCTATCCCAGTCTGAATTCACGCGATTCGGTCCTGAGGCGGATCGCAGGCGGCGCGTTGACTTGCCGTTGGGCGCGGCATAAAATGCGCGCCAATGCCTGTTCCCTCCTCATTTTCCGGGCGAACGATTTCCCACTACCGCGTGCTGGAAAAGCTTGGTGGCGGCGGCATGGGCGTGGTGTTCAAGGCCCAGGACATCAAGCTCGATCGTTTTGTGGCTTTGAAATTCCTGCCTGACGAAGTGGCCAAGGATTCGCAAGCGTTGAGCCGCTTCCAGCGCGAGGCCAAGGCAGCTTCCGCGCTGAACCATCCCAACATTTGCACCATCTACGAAATCGGCGACGAGAACGGCAAAGCCTACATCGTGATGGAGTATCTCGAGGGGCAGACGCTGAAGCATCGCATCGGCGGGCGGCCTGTTGAGATCGAGCCGTTGCTCGACCTGGCCATTGAAATCGCGGATGCGCTGGACGCGGCGCACGCGAAAGGCATCGTGCATCGCGACATCAAGCCGGCGAATATTTTTGTTACTGAGCGCGGGCACGCCAAGATTCTCGACTTTGGATTGGCCAAAGTCGCGCCGAAGAACGAACCTTCGCGCGACGAGGACACGCTGGCCATGGGCGCACCGCTCGGCGCCAGCGACGTGGATCTCACCAGTCCCGGGACGGCTGTTGGAACCGTTGCGTACATGTCTCCCGAGCAGTTGGGTGCGAAGGACCTCGATCCGCGCACGGATTTATTTTCGTTTGGCGTCGTCCTCTACGAAATGGCCACTGGTACGCTGCCCTTCCGCGGAGACAGTTCGGCGCTTATCACCAATGCGATTTTGAATCGAGCGCCGGTGCCGCCGTTGCGGTTGAATCCAGATATCCCGCCGAAACTGGAAGACGTAATCACTCGCGCGCTGGAGAAAGATCGCAACCTGCGTTACCAACATGCCTCCGATATCCGCGCCGAACTTCGACGAATCAAACGCGACGCCGATTCGACGCGCTCGGGCGTGTCTATCGAACCGGCTGCTGAGGAAGAAAAAAACCCTTCGGGGCGCACGGCTGGAGTCCCGCCCGGCGCTGTCGTGACTCCGGGCTCCGGGAGAACGACGGCCGCGGCACCGTCAACCGTAGCGTCGGATCGTCATCCGGCTGTCGTTGCGGCCGAAGTGCCAAGCGGTACGACAGGCTCGGCCTCGCGAAAACTGAATCCCTACGTCCTCTACGCCATCGGTGCGCTCGTTCTAGCAGCGCTCGCCACCGGCGCTTATTTCCTCTTCCATCGCGCGCCGAAACTGACGGAGAAAGACGCGATTGTGATCGCAGATTTCAGCAACGGCACTGGCGATACGACATTTGACGATACCCTTAAGCAAGCACTTTCCGTACAACTCGCGCAGTCGCCGTTCTTGAACATCCTTTCCGATGCGAAAGTGAACGAGACGCTGCACTTGATGGGCCGGCCCCCGGGCGACCACCTTACCAAAGAGGTGGCGCGAGAAATCTGCCAACGGACGTCGAGCACAGCGATGCTTTCGGGCGCCATCGCGCAAGTGGGCGACCGTTACTCGCTGGTTCTCAAGGCGGAGAATTGCGCTACGGGTGATTCGCTGGCGAGCGTCGAATCAGAGGCCAGCGACAAGAATCACGTCCTCGATGCTCTTGGCAAAGTTGGGACTTCGATGCGTGAAAAGCTGGGCGAGTCGCTCGCCAGTGTTCAGAGGTTCGACACGCCGCTTGCCGAGGCGACGACTTCTTCGCTCGAAGCGTTAAAGGCTTTCTCCGAAGGGGAGAAGGCCCGTTCGTCCAAGGGTAGCGCCGCTGCGATTCCGCACTTCAAGCAGGCCGTTGACCTCGATCCGAATTTCGCTCTGGCCATCGCGGACCTCGGAATAGAGTATGCGAATCTTGGCGAGGTCGGGCTGTCGAGACAGTATCTGCAAAAGGCTTATGAACTTCGAGACCGGGTGAGCGAAAGAGAGAGGTACCACGTCTCCGCCTTCTACTACCTGAATTCGGTGGGCGACATCGAGAAAGCTCGGCAGCAGTTGGAACTCTGGGCTCAGGCGTATCCGCGCGATCCCAGGCCACCACTCGATCTCGGCGTTTCGTACCAACTCTTAGGTCAATACGACAAGGCCCTCAGCGAGACGCTGAAAGTTGTCCGGCTGGCTCCTGACGACACCACCGGGTACGCAAACCTAATGGGCTACCACATCTCGCTCAATCACCTCGATGAGGCTAAGGCTACCTATCAAGAAGCATTAAGACGCAACCTGGGCGAGAACGCTATCCTGCGCGCGAACATGTACTGGCTTGCGTTCCTTGAGAGCGATTCCGCGGAGATGGAGCGCCAGGTGGCATGGGCTGCCGGAAAGCCGGGATCCGAGGATTTTCTTGATGCGATTACTTCGGACACGGAGGCCTACCACGGGCGGCTCGCCAAGGCGCGTGAACTTTCGCGGCGCGCCGGGGAGTTCGACGTGCGCAACGATCAAAAAGAGACTGCGGCGCTCTGGCAGATGTTGGCAGCTTTGCACGAAGCCGAGTTCGGCAACGCGGACCAGGCGCGTAAACAGGCGGCCGCGGATCTCGAACTTGCATCCACTCATGACACCCAAATTCTGGCGGCACTGGTTTTCGCCCGCGCCGGCGACCTAACACAAGCTGAGAAACTCGCTGACGATTTGGCGAAGCGGTACCCCGGCGATACGCTCGTGAATTCCTACTGGCTGCCTTCGATTCGCGGGGCCGTCGAACTCGACCGGAATAATCCGGCCAAATCAGTCGAGCTACTCAAGCCAGCGCTGCAATACGAATTCGCCCTACCTACGACTACAGTCACCGTCGGCTCGCCCTTAATTCCTCCGTACATTCGTGGCGAAGCATACTTGCAGACCCATCGCGGCGCTGAGGCAGCCACGGAGTTCCAAAAGCTGAATGATCGCAGATATTTGGTCGGTAATTTTCCGCTGGGCGCGCTCGCGCATCTCGGTCTCGCCCGAGCCTACGCCTTGCAGGGCGACACCGCCAAGACACGCACCGCGTACCAGGATTTCCTCGCTCTCTGGAAAGACGCCGACCCCGACATCCCCATCCTGCAGCAAGCCAAGGCGGAATACGCGAAGCTGAAATAGCAGATGTCAGGCGCTATGTGGCCTTGGGCCGAGTGGCACTGAGCGCAGGCGGCTGTTCGTTGAAACAATAAACCGGATGCTGAAAAATCCAACACTTGAGTGCACGCCCGCCGTGGCCCTTGCGAGCTAAACAAAGTGGGATTATAGACTTGGGGCATAACCCGCTTCAGGTAAGTTTGGTAAGCGACCTGCACCAGTGCTCAGTGGGACCCCTCGAAATCCGATAGACGACAGGAGGACACGAACATGGCAAAGGCAGTCAAGAAGGTAAAGACACCGACCAAGAGCAAGCTGCACTCGGAGCCGCTCCCGAAAGTCATGTCCTTGAGGAAGAGACCCTAGGCCGTGAGCTGAAATCGGGTCGGCATTATCCTAACCGCCCGGCTCCAGCGAGCGTGAGCTCGGGACCGGATGCACTCGCAGCCAGACTTTTGACTGGGGACATGTCGACCCTGAAATTCTGGGCGTGAACCGTTGACCCATTGCCCGAGGGCGACCTGGCCTCCGAGACATGGCGGCCTACGGACGAGGCCGGGGGATCGCTGCTCACGCCGAGTGGCGACCCCCGGTAGCATTGACGGATTTACGCCGGCGCCATTCCGCGCGCGCTTCCTGTCCACTGAC
>DAITPO010000221.1:0-3967 GCA_036833535.1 Candidatus Acidiferrales bacterium
TGATGACCTGGTTTCTTATTCTGCTGGGCTTTGGAGTCGCCCTGGAAGGAATCATCCAGTACTTCACGTCGGCCGGAAGTATATACTGGCTGCGCCAGCTCAGCGCCGGAGGCGAGCCGTTCGGTCCGTACGTAAACCGGAACCATTTCGCCGGACTCATTGAGCTGCTCGCGCCAATCGGCATGGCATTCCTGGCCTTTCGAGGAGTGCGGCGTGACTTAGTGCCACTGGTGGGGCTGTTCACGATGGTTCCCGTCGGCGCGATTTTCCTTTCAGCTTCGCGCGGGGGCGTGGTCGCGTTTCTCATCGAGACGGCGATATTGGCGGCGTTGTTTATTTTCCGCAGATCGCAGAAATTGAAGATAGTTCCGGCCGTGGCGTTTGTGCTCCTCGGAATTGCGGTGATCGGCTGGCTGGGCGCAACGCGGGCTGTCGGACGCTTTTTGCCAAACCAGCCCGGCGAAGCGACCCTGACGCGCCGTTGGTCGATGTTCAGAGGCGCAACGCAAATCTTCCTCTCCCACCCGTTGACAGGGACAGGATTGGGAACCCTCGAAGTGGTCTATCCGCGCTACGAAACGAACTACGACGGCAAGTTGGTCAATCACGCCCATAATGATTACATCGAGACGCTGGCCGATCTCGGAGTCCCGGGAGGTCTGCTTGGCTTGGCGTTTCTGGTGACTCTTTTCAAAAGGGGCGCCGGCGGGCTCGCCAGCGAGCAGAGCCACTTCTCCTTTGCGTACCACGCCGCGGCTTTGACAGCCTGCGTAGGATTGCTTTTACACAGCCTTGTGGATTTTAACCTACAGATTCCCTCAAACGCTCTGATCTTCCTCATTCAAGCGGGTTTAGCGGTCACACCGGTCCTGCCACAGGAGACCGTCGTACGTAGGAGCCGCAGTTCATCGTTGCGGCAATCCACAGTTGACACAAGCGTCCCGGCTCGTCCATAGTAGGCTGGGGTCATAATCTAGATGATTTTTGCAGCCCGTCGGGCCTTGGCCCGGTCAATGGGGAAGTTTCTGTGGATTCTCCCGCTCCTGGTCTGGGGGATTCAGCCGGCTTATTGTCAGGGTAAGTACGAAACCCCGAAACAGACGAACGAAAAGATCTTTCAACTGGCGCAAGCGCGAAGCGCGCGGCCCGTCGAAACGCCTATCGGCGCGGGCGATCTCATTCACATAGACGTCTTTGACGTGCCGGAACTTACCCGCGAGGTGCGCGTGGGAGACACGGGCGACATCTCCCTGCCTCTGATTCCCGGGCGAATTCACGTCGCAGGGTTAACGACGTTTGAAATGGAAGCCAAGATTGAGAACCTGCTGGTTGAAAATGGGCTAGTGACTCATCCGCAAGTCAGCGTTTTCATGAAAGAACAACTGAGCCAGCCGGTTTCCGTGGTCGGGGCGGTGGGGCATCCGGTCGTGATGCAGATACTCCGGCCGACGACGCTGCTTGAGGTGTTGGCGGCAGCGGGTGGCCTTGCGGACGACGCCGGAAGTGTCGTGTTCGTGACCCATGGATCGTTGAACCCCGAAATTAGCGTGCCGAGCGCGCCCGCAAAGCCCGCGGAGCAGCCGCAAGATGCGACGCCAAAAGGCGGAGGCCAGGATGCGCCGGTGCCGGCCGGGCCGACCGAGAGCGTGCGGTTGAGAGATTTGCTCGTTTCCGGGGATCCCACCTTCAACATTCCCGTGTACGGCGGCGACGTTGTGTCGGTGCCGCGTTCGGGAATCGTGTACGTGATCGGAGCGGTGGGAGCACCCGGCGGGTACGTTCTCGAGAACCGCGGAGACCGGATTTCAGTGATGAAGGCCGTTGCCATGGCGCACGGATACACGGGAACGGCGAAACCGAATAACGCCGTCATCGTCCGGCAGGATCCGAAAACGGGAGCGAAAGAAGAGATCCACGCGCCTTTGAAGAAAATTCTCGATCGAAAAACGGATGATTTGGCGCTGCAAGCTGGCGATGTGCTGTACGTTCCGGACAGCACGGCGAAGAAGGTGCTGGCGAAGGTGGGCGAAACTGCACTAGTGACTGGCACCGGAGCTCTGATTTACCACTCGCTGTAAGAACTAAGCCGGTTGAGGCGACCGGCGCATCTCACGACGCTTCGAAAAGGCGCGATGGAAGAACCGACCAGACTGTCGCTGAGGGACCGCAAAAGCACGGAGTCCCTTTCGCTGATTACGACTGCCCCGGTGGCAAGTTGGGAACAGTTGCCGAGAGAGCCGCACCTTCTCGACTACCTGATTATCCTCAAGAAGCATCAATGGCTGATCCTGAGTTTTTGGCTGACGGTTGTCACGGTCGTGACGATCGCGACGTTCAAAACGCAACCTGTGTACGTCGCCGCAGCGCGCGTCGAAGTGGACCGGGAAGCGCAAACAATGCAGCCCTTCCCGGACTCGAGTTCCTACGACGAGTACATGGACACGGACAGCTATATCGAGACGCAAACGAAAATCCTGGAAAGCGAGACGCTGGCGCTCTCGACGATCAAGTCGCTCGATCTGGCAAGATACCCGGAATACGGCGGCAACCCGAATGCCGCGATAATTCCGCGCATAGGCCAGTCCGGACAGCGGCCACCCATTCTTGGGTCGTTCCTCGGCAGCCTAGCGGTGAAACGCGTGCCGAACAGCCGGCTGATCGAAGTGCAATTCGAGGCGGAAGATCCGCAACTGGCTGCGCTCGTGGTGAACGGGCACGTCCATAATTTCATCGAGGAGAATTTCCGCAGCCGGTACGATGCTACGACGCAGGCATCGAACTGGCTATCGGCTGAACTCGAGGAACTGCGCATCAAAGTGCAGAAATCCGAAGACGCGCGCATTGCCTATGAACGCGAAAGTCAGATTTGGACCATCGACGAAAAATCGAACATCACGACGCAAAAGCTCGCCGATCTGAACAAGTCTCTGACGGATGCGCAGACCGATCTTCTCCAGAAGCAAGCGCTTTACGAAATCGTGAAATCGGGTGATGTGGATCAACTCTCGCAGGTTCGCGAGAACTCCTACATTGCCGATATTTTGCGGCGGAAATCGGATGTTGAGGAGCAATACGCCGATGCTTCGGCACAATTCGGGCCCAACTATCCGAAGGTGCAACATCTGCTGCTCGAAAAACAAAATCTCGAGGAGGCTCTCACACGCGCCGAGAAGAACGTGGTTTCCTCGATTGAGGGAGATTACAGAACGGGGCGCGAGCGTGTGGATCTTCTGCTGGGAGCGCTGGACAAGCAAAAGGGCGAAGCGAACGAGATGGCCGAAAAGCTTGTTCAGTATCACATCCTCGAGCACGACGCGGAATCGAATAAGCAGCTCTACGACAGTCTGCAGCAAAAATTGAAGGAAGCCGGCATCACAGCCGGGTTGCGGTCAAGCAACATCCGCATCGTGGATCCGGCGCTCGTTCCGACGCATCCAGCGAGACCGCAGAAGTCCCGGAACATCTTGCTGGCGGTCCTCGTGGGACTCGTAGGAGGAGTGGGACTCGCGCTGCTGCGGGAGTATTTGGATAACACGGTCAAGTCGCCTGACGATATCGAACGGCTTGCCGGTTTGCCTTCGCTGGCCGTAGTTCCTGAAGTCCGGAGTCTCAACGGGCATGGGCACGGCCGCGTGCGGTCCGGAAAACTCCTGGGTGACGGGACGGAGGCCGAGGAAGAGAGCGAGGAATCGCGCGTCGAGATTGTTTCTTTCGCGAAGCCGAAGTCGCAGGTATCGGAGGCATTTCGCGCCTTGCGAACGTCCCTGTTGCTTTCCCAGGCCGATCACCCGCCTCAAGTAATTCTGGTGACGAGCGCGCTCCCGCGCGAGGGAAAAACGACCGCGGCCGTCAATCTTGCGGTGACGCTGGCGCAGCTCGGCGATCGCACGCTGATTCTCGATTCCGACTTGCGGAAGCCCGGCGTGCGGCGAGTTCTGGGCCTCACGGTCGGACGCGAATCGGGCCT
>DAITPO010000222.1:0-3949 GCA_036833535.1 Candidatus Acidiferrales bacterium
CGAAATTGAAATAGGCCCATTTGTCGGGAAAGCGCGCTGCGTCCTTCACCTCGACGCCTATCCCCATGGAATCGGTCTGATAGTGTCCCGCTTTGTTGATCGAACCTTTACTGGTGGCGTAGCGCTCTTCGACAACAAACATCGTCTTGTCTGGCCACTTGCCGGATTTCAGAAACTCCTGATAAGCCCACTGGGGCACAAAAACATTGGTAAACATTTCGTGGCCGGGTGTTGCGCTATAACTCATACCGAGGCCGGAGGAGAGAAAAATCCACTCGCGATAATCGGTGGGGTGCAGAAGTTGATTGTCGCCGGTGTACTGCGGACGTCCGGGCGTGGCATCGGGAGAAGCCGCCAGGAGAATTGTGGCGGCCAGGGCGACAACGGCGAGAGAAACGGGGATCATGCGACGCATGGAAGTCTCCTTCAGGTTTTCGACGAGTACCGGGCAATAACGTTATCGATCGAAAACGCTTCGCGGAAAATACGCGGAAAGCCACGTCTCTACGGGAACGAATCGCCGGCGCTCCCCTACATCACTTCATTACGTTTCCGCAGAAAGGCCGGAACGTCGAGATCCTCGGCCTGGTAGCTGGGAGCGGCGGACCGCATCGCATCGAGCGAAAACACCTCGGCGTGCGACGCGTTGCCCGGCGCCGATTCCTGAAAGACTGCCGGAGCGGGATCGGGCTCGAAGGCCGGTTCTGGCACGAAGGCTGGCTCGGGCTCGGCCACCGGTGCGGGCTCGTCGAAACGATCGCGCTCCCGCGAAACATGGCGCGAAACTTCTCGCGACGCCTCGCGCGAAATGATCACCGGGTCATAGCTCTCGTGGTGTCGTGAACGCCGCATCTCGGACTCTCGAAACCCGGTCGCTATCACAGTGATCTTGACCGCGTCCTTCATCTTCTCGTCGAGCACCGCTCCAAAAATAATGTTGGCATCTTCGTGAGCGGCACCCTGGATGATGGTGCAGGCCTGCTGCACTTCGGCCAGCTTCAGCGAATTTGAGCCGGTGATATTAATGAGAATGCCGCGGGCTCCGTCAATCGCTCCGGCCTCGAGCAGTGGCGACGCGATGGCGCGCTGCGCGGCTTCCACCGTGCGGTGCTCGCCGGCCGCGGTTGCCGTGCCCATCACGGCGTAGCCCATGCCTGCCATGATGGCCTTCACGTCGGCAAAGTCGCGGTTGATGATGCCGGGGATGGTGATGATGTCGGAGATGCCCTGCACTCCTTGACGAAGAATATCGTCGGCGATGCGGAAAGACTCGAAGAACCCGGCGTTCTCGGCGACCGCCAGCAATTTTTCGTTGGGGATCACGATGGTGGTATCGACCGACTCCATGAGTTCGGCAATGCCGCGCTCCGCCTGCTGCATGCGGCGTTTGCCTTCAAACGCAAAAGGCTTGGTGACGACGGCGACGGTGAGCGCGCCCATTTCGCTGGCCAGCGAAGCGATAATCGGAGCCGCGCCGGTACCGGTGCCGCCGCCGAGCCCCGCCGTAACAAAGACCATGTCGGCGCCTTCGAGGATTTCGATAATTTTGTCCGAATCTTCGAGCGCAGCCTTGCGGCCGATCTCGGGATTCGCGCCTGCGCCCAGGCCGTTAGTCAGCTTCACTCCGAGCTGAATCTTGGTGGCGGCACGCGACATTCGCAGAGCCTGCAAGTCGGTGTTGGCCACAATGAATTCGATGTGTTCCATACCCGAATCAATCATGCGATTGACCGCGTTGTTGCCGCCGCCGCCGACACCGATAACCTTAATGCGAGCGTCATTGCGAGCTTCTTCGTTGAAGCAGATGCGGAGTCCGTTGTCTTCATTCATACGTCACCTCGTAAGTTAGTTCTCAGTTGCCCGTGGAGCGCCGGGCGTCCCCGCCCGGCCACCTTAAAAACTGACGGGCGAGACGCCCGTCGCTCCACAAACAAACCCCTACGCGCCCTTGCTTGCGAACAACGCTTTCATGCGCGAACCAAAGCTGGGCTCCTGCAAGCCGCGAGCTAAGCGTGCGCGGTGTCCGTAATACGCCATCCCCAACACGGTCGCGAACTCCGGCTCGGCTAAAAATGACGGCATCTTGGCCATCGGAGTTGGCCAGGCTAGGCGCGCGGCTTTCCGCAACACCGATTCCGCGACGTCGAGAATCCCGGGAAGTCGCGACGCTCCGCCGCTCAGCACGAACCCGGCGATGCAGTGCTCCAGAACCCCGGCATGGCGCAGGTTGTCGCGCAGCAACTCGAACAGTTCGCGAGCGCGCGGTTCCAGAATTTCGCCGGCCAGGCGCTGCGGCATCATGCGCGAGGGCCGGTCTCCGACCGACGGCACTTCGACTTCATTGCCCTCGGGGATGAGAGTCGGCACGGCGTTGCCAAAATTTTTTTTGAGCGTCTCCGCGGCCGCCAGCCCCGTACACATCCCAACCGAGAGATCGCTGGTAAAGTGGTCGCCGCCGATGGGAATGACAGCGGTATGCGCCACTGCACCCTGCTGAAAAACGATTAGGTCGCAGGAACCTGCGCCAAGATCGACGAGGCAGACGCCGAGTTCGCGTTCGTCCGAGCGCAACACCGAGTCGGCGCAAGCGAGCGGCTCAAAGATGGTGTCGTCCACGTGAACGCCGGCCCGGTTCACTGCTGTCACCAGATTCTGCGTGGCGCTCGACGAAGCCGTCACGATGTGAACGCGAACTTCGAGGCGCGTGGCCATCATGCCCGTCGGATCCTGCACGCCTGGCTGATCGTCGAGAATGAACTCCTGCGGCAACAAATGCAGAATTTCGCGATCGGCAGGCAAGGGCACGGTGCGGGCCTTGTCCACGGCCTGGCGGATTTCCTCGCGGCCGATTTCGCGCGACCGCGCGCCGAAAGTGATGCCGCCGTGACTGTTCATCCCGCGGATGTGCGCGCCCGCAATTCCCACCAGCGCACGCTCGATCGGAATACCCGCCACGTCTTCGGCATGCTCCACCGCTTTTTGAATGCTGCTGACGGCCTTGTCGAGTTCGGTAATTACGCCCTTGCGCAGGCCTCGCGATTCGCTGATGCCGTGACCTCGATAACGCAATCCGTTATCGCTCAGTTCGGCCACCAGCACGGAGGTCTTGGCGCTGCCCACGTCAATGGCGGTAATGAAATTGGGCTGGTGGCTCGGCATAATATTCGCTAGTTTTGCGGAGTCTCCTTCGGAATTCCAGCACTTGGTTTCTTTTGTCCGTTGCCCAACGGGACGGGCGGAGTGATCGGAGCCGGCGACGCTGCCGGTGACGTTACCGGTGGCGCTGCCGGATGCAACACCGCCGTCTTCTTCGCTACCGCGACCGGCGCCACATTCCCCTTCGGTTTCAGCGCGGCCTGAGTCACGGGCGCGGGTTTCGCTGGAGCGTGACTAACCGGAGCATGCGCAGCCGTCGCATGATGGATAGGCGCTTTCGTTCCGCCTTTCGCGTTGGGCTTCGCCTCCTTCCTCGCCGGAATCGCAGGCGCGGGACGCGTTACATATTTTTCGTAGTTCACGATGGCCGCGGTTTTCACGCCCGCCGCCATCGCGGCTTTGGTCGCCGCTGGGGTCAAAGCCGGCTGCCGGGCCATCCCGCCGAGATCGGGATTCACAATGATCTGCCCGTCGTAGCGCAAGTCCACCGATTCGAGCTTCTCGAACTGCTGCCGCCACTGCTGCACATGCGTCACGTAGGTTTTGTAGCGTTGCAGGTAATTTCCCGAGCCGAGATGCACGAGGGCTTCGCCGTTGGCGTCGGCGGCCAGCACTTTCATATCCTCTGGATCGCTGAGATCCACTTCGCTCAGTTCCTGCGAATAACGAGCGCCGCTGGAATCTAGTTCACGAACCAGTTCGTTGTAATTCTTCATCCGCGCCGCGCGCATAGAGAGTGGCTCGCCGGCATTCATGCCCGCAATCACGGCAAACGAATACTTGTGCTTGCCGC
>DAITPO010000223.1:0-3946 GCA_036833535.1 Candidatus Acidiferrales bacterium
GGATTCGAGCGCGGCGTGCGGCCGATGGGGTCCTGATCGATCTGAATTACTTTATCGAGATGCTCGAGGCCGAGGACCGCGCGATGCTCGCCGGGCTTTTCCATCGAGCGATAAAACTTCTGCATCAGGGCTTTGTAGAGAATGTCGTTGATGAGCGTGGATTTACCGGAGCCGGAGACGCCGGTGATTAGGATTAAAGTGCCGAGCGGAAACGCGACGTCGATGTTCTTCAGATTGTTGGCATGCGCGCCAAAGATCGTCAGCGCTGCGCCATTCGAAGCGCGGCGCTTGGTGGGAACGGGAATGTGCGCACGCCCTGCGAGATATTGGCCGGTGAGCGAACGTGGATTCGCTGCGATTTCGGCGGGAGTGCCAATGGCTACGAGTTCGCCGCCGGCTTTGCCTGCGCCGGGGCCGAGATCCACGACGTAATTGGCGCGGCGCACGGTTTCTTCATCGTGTTCGACGACGAGTACCGTGTTGCCGAGATCGCGCAGTGTCTCGAGCGTGCCGAGCAGGCGGCCATTGTCACGCGCGTGCAGGCCAATCGACGGCTCATCGAGAACGTAAAGCACACCGCGAAGGCGCGAGCCGATTTGCGTAGCGAGACGGATGCGCTGCGCTTCGCCGCCGGAGAGCGTGGCGGCGGAGCGATCGAGAGTTAGATAGGCGAGGCCGACATTAAGCAGAAAATCGAGGCGTTCGGCGACCTCTTTTAGCGGGCGCTCGGCAATGGCGCGCTGCCGCGGCGTGAGCTTTGGGAGAATGCGATTCACGGCGGCGCGGGCGTCGCTGAGAGCCAGCCCGCTGAAATCGGTGATGGAGAGGCCGGCGATCTTCACCGCCAAGCTTTCCGCACGCAGGCGCTTGCCCTCGCACGCGGAGCAAAGTGAAGGCGACATGTATTGTGTGAGCCATTCGCGGTAGTTGTCGGAATTCGAATCGTCGAGGCTGCTTTCGAGATGCTGCAGGACGCCTTGAAAATGCAGGCCTTTTTCGGTGCCTCCGTTCGACGGATTGCCGTTGAGAATCAGGTTCTGCACTTTGCGCGGAAATTTCTCGAAGGGCGTATCGAGATCGAAGCCGAACGCGACCGAGGCAATCTTCAGCGAACGCTGCAGATATTGAGAAGCCGAGCCGGGGCCAAGCCCGCCATCAAAGAGCGGCTTCGACCAATCCACGATCACGCGCGCGGGATCGAATTCGTATTTCGAGCCGAGGCCGTGACATTCGGGGCAGGCGCCATAGGGCGAATTGAAGCTGAACGAGCGCGGCTCCGGCAGCGGCACTGAAATGCCACAATCCGGGCAGGCGAGCTTCTCGGAATAAACGTGCTCTTCGCCGCCCACGACCGCGATGGTGACTAGACCGTCGGTGAGTTTCAGCGCCGTCTCGATGGATTTCTCGAGGCGGTCGGCGATGCCGTTCTTTAGCAGCAGGCGATCCACGACGATTTCAATCGTGTGATTCTTGCGGCGATCGAGAGGGATGGGCTCGTCGAGGCTTTTCAGCTCGCCATCCACGCGCGCGCGGACGAAGCCGGCCTTGGCGAATTTTTCAAATTCCTTTTTATATTCACCTTTGCGGCCGCGCACCACGGGCGCGAGAACCATGACGCGATCGTCGGGCTTGAGCGCCATCACCGTCTGCACAATCTGCTCGGTGGATTGCCGCGCGATGGGCTTGCCGCACTTGGGACAATGCGGCGTGCCGATGGCGCTCCAGATCACGCGCAGATAATCATAGATCTCGGTGATGGTGCCGACGGTGGAGCGCGGCGACCGAGTCGTGGTTTTCTGCTCGATGGCGATGGACGGCGAGAGGCCCTCTACCGCGTCCACATCGGGCCGCTCCATTTGATCCAGGAACTGCCGCGCGTACGCCGAAAGCGATTCCACGTAGCGCCGCTGGCCCTCGGCATAGAGCGTGTCGAACGCCAGGGATGATTTGCCCGAGCCGGAAAGCCCGGTTATGACGGTCAGCGTATTCCTGGGGATTTCGAGCGAAATATTCTTCAGGTTATGCTGCCGCGCGCCGCGGATGACGATGTTCTTGAGGCCCATGGGATAAGCCGCCACTCACAGAGAGGCGGGATGCACAGTGGGTAAAATTCGCCCAGTGTAATCTTCCAAGATAGCAGGGCCGTCAAGCGCGGGTCAATCTGCGGTCGTGAGTGGGAGCTTTTCGGCGATGCGCTTGGGGGCAGTGTTGCGCCAGGCGGCGGTCAGCGCGCGGCGGATTGTGGGCTTTTTTGCGGCGGCCAGCTTGACGTACGTGGCGCCGCGTTGGCCCCAGGCGCCTTGCGCGGGCTCGAATACACTGGGATCTGATTGAATGAACTCGGCTTGTTGATCTGGCCAGAGTTTGACCATGCCCCAGCCTTTGCTGGGGGCGTCGAGCGTGGCGAAGATCTTGCCGCCGACGCGGAAATCGGGATGATCCATGTGCGAGCTTTCTGTTGATTCGGGGAGGCTTAGAGCAATGCGGCGGAAATCGTCGGCGGTCACGGCGGCGTCTCCTACGGTTCTGACCGCGTACGATAGCACGGACGGCTTCGCGAAAGGGGATGGACACGAATTGTCGGCGGCGATTTTTTACTAGGCGCGTGTCAAAATTGCCCGGCTGTGGATATCTATCTCTTTTAGATTGAGTAGGATGTGTTTGGTCTTTGGGCTGCATCCCATACGCTCGTCAGGGGGAAGGAAAGTCGAGGATCCCTTCGGGGATTGAGGGCTGGGCCGGCTTCCTTCCCCTTGCATTTTCCCGCCGACAAGGAAAGATCTCCTACCCTCGCGATCGGCGGGATTTTGTGTTTCTGGTCCCTCCTTGATTCACCCTCAAAAGCGTGCTTTCGATAGCAGGAATTAATCCGTCTACCATCGGACATACTCGGCCGACAGAAAATGCAGATCCCTCACCCGCAGAGGGTTCGGGATGACAGCTTGTGAGTTCGGCGCGATTCTAGAACCGGACGGAAATTCAGACCAGGCTGGATTCCTCGACCTACGACCGAAAGTTTGGCTGGGGCGGGAGGATTCGAACCTCCACCGTCTGCATTAACAGTGCAGTGTCCTACCGGTTGGACCACGCCCCAACCTGATTGAATATTAGCATGTGCTGACGCGATGACGCGGCACTCTACGTTGAAGCCGCAAACAATCCACCTGATTCGGCGTCGGCGATCCGCGCATCGGTTGCGGGCTTGGCTACTTTTGTGCTCGCCGGATGCCGGCAGGGACGCCGGCGTTACCTACTCCTTTGTTACGGGGTAGCCGGATTCGGTCCAGCCGCGCCAGCCGCCATCCATGGAGATTACGTTCGTGTAGCCCATTTTTTGGAGATTGTCGGCGGCTAAGGCGGAGCGGAACCCGCCGCCGCAATAGAGGACTACCGGGGCGCTGTGATCAGGAATGGTCTTTTCGATGTCGCGCTCGATGATCCCTTTTCCCAGGTGTATCGCGCCGGGGAGGTGGCCTTTGGCCCATTCGAGATCTTCGCGAGTGTCCACGAGGATAAGTTTTTCGCCGGCGTCGAGGCGCTTTTTGATTTCGCGGTAATCGATTTGCTTGACGCGCGACTTGGCGTCCTGCACAAGCTTCAGAAATCCTTCCGAGTGTTGCAAAGCAGCCTCCGATTTAAACTCGTTCTAGTGTAGATGATCGCGGCGACTATTCGTTGAAGACTTTCACTGTGATTTTTCCGCCGTCGGTCACGGTGGCGCGGAGCATGCCGTTGGAATTGAACGGCGTGGCTACGTGGCCCTTCGGATCGAGGCCGATTATGCCGCCTTCGCCTTTCTGCTGGACGAGTTCCTTCATCACCACATCGTCGGCGGCTTGCTGGAGCGAGATGTGAAGATAGCGCACGCGGGCGCAGATGTCGGAGGCGACGGTGTTGCGAATGTAGAATTCGCCGACGCCGGTGCCGGAGATTCCGCAGCTATCGT
>DAITPO010000224.1:0-3924 GCA_036833535.1 Candidatus Acidiferrales bacterium
CGGGCGGGGACGCCCGGCGCTCCACCGGCAAGTTCGAAGCGTCCAATAAAACATTTGCTGGGGAGTTGACAACGGCGGTATACTCCTATCGTCGCTGGTCCACTTATCGGACCACTTGCCTTTTCATCTATGGCCACGCCAGTCAAATCCGACTTTGAGATCGTCCGCAGGAACAAGGTCTACGAAGAAGTCGCCAAGCAGATCGAACGTTTGATTCTGAAGAAGCTGAAACCCGGCGACAAGCTTCCCTCGGAACGAGAACTGGCGGAGATACTGCGAGTGAGTCGCAGTTCCATTCGAGACGCGATTCGAGGCCTGGAACTGATGGGCTTGGTTGAACCGCGTCAAGGCGCCGGGACCATCGTTTGCGAGCCATCGTCCGAGAAATCGGTCAATCCATTTGCGAATGCCCTGAAGCACCGGCAGGAAATGGTCAGCGAGCTTCTGGATTTTCGCAAGATGCTGGAACCGCCGTTGGCTGCGCGGGCCGCCACGCATGCGTCTCCCGACGAAGTCGCGGAAATGGAAGAGATTCTGCAACGGCAGGAAGCAACGCTGTCTCGTGGTGACGCCAGCATCGCCGAGGACGCGGAATTCCACTACAGCATTGCTCTGGCTTCCGGTAACAGTGTCGTTCTGAAAGTGATCGACATTCTCATGGATCTGCTGCGCGAAACGCGGGAACGATCATTGCAGTTGGAGGGGCGTCCGCAAAAGTCGCTCGCCGGACACCGCCGGATCCTGGCCGCGATCAAGCGCCACGATGCCGAGGCGGCAAAGGATGCCATGCGGCGTCACATTGAAGACGTTGAAGAAATCGTGCTGGAGAAGTTTTGACCACTACTAAAGACGATGCGTGGGGCATCGAGCGTACTAACTAGCGTAACTAGGGACGATCAGCTTGACTGACCTGCAAAATGATATGACCCGTGTGGCCCATGCGTCGCACGAGCCGGGGTCTCTGGCGGCAGCGCTTAAGCTGCGGGTTGCCGAGGCGCGGGTCGAGGACATCGGCCACGCCATTGCGCGGCTGGCGCCCGCCGACCTGCAGCGCATGGGCGCACGAGCCGGCGACGTGCTCAAGATCACCGGCGGCACGGTCGCTGTCGCGCGCGCCGAGGTTTCGAAAGCAGGCTACGAAGGCATGATCCAGATCGACGGCACGTGCCGCAGTAATTGCAGTGCCGGATTGCAGGAGCAGGTAACGGTCGCCGCCATCGAGCACGCGCAGGCCGTGGCCGTCCGCTTCTCGCCGCTGTGGGTGGGAGCCGCGCCCGCGACCATCGCTCCCGACCGGATGCTTGAGGACCTGGTGGGCGTCCCAGTCATCGCGGGCTGCGTGGTGCGTGTGCCCACATTTGCCAAGGCGGTGAACTTCCAGGTGGTACGCACCATTCCCTCCGGACCGGTCGTGATCGGGAAACGCACCGACATCCGCGTCGTGGAAAGCGAGCAGACGGTGGCCCGCGCTCCTTCGGTTTCCTATGAGGATATCGGCGGGCTGGAGCGTGAAGTGGCGCGGGTGCGTGAAATTGTAGAGCTACCCTTAAAGCATTCACGCATCTTCGAGCGCCTGGGAATTCTCGCGCCGAAAGGCGTGCTGCTGTACGGTCCGCCCGGCACGGGCAAGACTCTGCTGGCGCGCGCGGTCGCGGCCGAAAGTCGCGTACATTTCATCCACCTCAACGGCCCCGAAATCATGCGGAAGTTCTACGGCGAGAGCGAGGCCAAACTCCGCGAGGTGTTCGAGGAAGCGGCGCGCCACGCTCCGGCAATCCTCTTTATTGACGAGATCGACGCCGTGGCTCCCAAACGCACCGAGGTGGCCGGCGAGGTCGAGAAGCGGGTGGTGGCACAGCTTCTCAGCCTGATGGATGGCTTTGTGGCGCGCGGCCAGGTCATCGTCATCGGGGCCACCAACATCCCCGAGGTGCTGGACCCAGCGTTGCGGCGGCCCGGCCGTTTCGATCGCGAAATTGAAATCGGCGTTCCGAACACGCAGGCGCGGCTGCAGATCCTCAGGATCCACACGCGCGCCATGCCGCTCGCGCCTGACGTCGACCTGGTGGAAATTGCCGAGCATTCGCACGGCTTCGTCGGCGCCGATCTCGAAGCGTTGGGACAGGAAGTCGGCATGATTGCCTTGCGCCGTTTTCTCTCCGACTCTCCGCTAGAGACCGACGTCGCCGCATCGGCTGATCTGGGAGCGCTCCAGGTTACGCGCGACGACTTTCTCGCCGGCTTGAAGGAAGTGGAGCCCAGCGCTACGCGTGAATTCTTTATCGAGAAAAGCGCATCGACGTTTGCATCCTTAGGCGGTCTTAACGAGGTGAAACGCTTGCTCGACGCGGTGATCGAGCATTCGCACATGCGCGACGAGATCTACGAGCAGGTTGGACTGGCGCCCCCGCGCGGCATCCTGCTGACTGGCCCGTCAGGCACGGGCAAGACGGCGATGGCGCGAGCGCTCTCAGGTGAAAAGCAGATTCCGCTCATTGCCATTGATGGTCCGCAACTGTATTCGAAGTGGTTGGGTGAATCGGAGCGAGCGCTGCGCGAAGTTTTCAAAAAGGCGAGACGAGCGGCGCCATGCATTTTGTTCTTCGATACCATTGACGCGGTCGCGCCAAAATTCGGCGCCGATCAGTTGGGCACGGACGTCTCGCAGAGAATTCTTAGCCAGTTGCTGCGTGAGATCGACAACTTGCGTGACGTCAAAGGCGTGATCCTGCTCGGAGCTACCAACCGTCCGGAGCGGATCGATCCGGCGTTGTTACGAAGCGGGCGCTTCGATTACATACTCCAATTCGCCAAACCCGACGCTGCCGAACGCGCGGCCATTATGCGGCTTTGCTGCCGGCGTGTGCCGCTGGCGCCCGATGTCGATTTCGAGGAGTTTGCCGGAGAGTTCTCTGCTAAGACGGATGGGCTCACCGGAGCCGATATCGAGAGCCTGTGCAAGAGGGCGACGCTATTGGCGATTGCGGAATTTCAGAATCGTACTCGAAAACCTCCTTTCGTGGTATTGCGCGGCGATTTCCTGGCGGTTCTTGAGTCGGAGCGTGGCAGTCCGAAGGCGGTCGGTAGTCGTTAGTCGCTGGCCGTTAGTCGTTTGCTAACGACCACCGACTAACGACCAACGACTGTTACTTACCTGGTTAAGGACGAGGGTAGATATATGAGTTACACGGAACTTACTGTTTGGACGCGCGGCATCATTATGGACAAAGAGGGCCGCGACATCGTCAACTCCATCTCGGCCTCTGCCCGGCTCGAGGGCAAGTACGCACAGGCGATGGAAAACTATGTCGACAATCCCGATCGCACCAACGCCCCGACACGCAAGTACTGTCGCGTGAGCGACGGCGTGATCGAGAACGCGCTCACCTACGAGAACGAGCACCCCAACATCGTCGTACTGGTCGAGGAGACGATGGTCAAGGGTTGGGATTATATGCGCGGAATGCCTCCGGGCGGAACGCTGGTGATCAACACCCACTACACCCCGGAGTACATGATTCGTTTCGTGCCGGGTGCCGAGCGACTGGCCCAACTGGTCTGTGTGGATGCCGCTCACCTAGCCGACCACAAATGGCTCTACTACCGGCTGGGAGAGCTCGGTCTCGACCGCCTTTCGACCGAAGGCGCCGCCGAGCGCAATAAATCCGTCGCACCCGATATCGCCGCTCCGCTCATTGCCGCCGTCGTAAAGACCACGGGCATCGTCAAGATGCAGACGATTGAACCGATGATCGCGAACAAGCGGGCATTCGAAATGGCACTCGACCGGTTGCACATCATGAAGCTGAATCCAGTGGCTGCATAGGAAGGATCAAAGGATCACATGTCGACAAAAGGCACACGCATCCCTGACCGCCTCAAGATCCCGTTCGCAGGCATCACACCTGCGCCATCGCAGGAAAA
>DAITPO010000225.1:0-3917 GCA_036833535.1 Candidatus Acidiferrales bacterium
GGGATCGAGCCATTTGTAAGCGCACTGCAAAAAACATGATTCGGGAGATCGAAGTTCGGATGGTTGAACACATTGAAAAGGTCGCCGCGCAGTTGCAAGCGATGGCGTTCACTGCGAAGCGAAATGCTCTTAGCCAACGAGAAATCGAGGTCTTTAAAGCCAGGCCCGATTAGGGTGTTGCGGCCCTCCGAGCCAAACTGACCAGCTGGGAGTGCGAATGCGCAGGGATTGAACCAATTCTCGGGCGTTCGGACCTGAGCCGGAGCGATGCAGGCGGAATTGGCCGCCACGTTGCCGGCTGTGAATGGATTCGCGACTTCATCCGGCCGCGCTGGATTACCGAAAGCCAAGGCGGCGCTCGAAGTGCCGCCGCCAAGAACCACGGTGAAGGGATTGCCCGACTGCGCGGTCACAATTCCGCTCGCCTGCCAATTGTCCAGCAGAGCTTTGCGGAACCAGGAGCCATTTGCTGCGAAGCGGTTAAGTGGCAGATCGTAAACGAAGCTTACGGCCAGCCGCTGCGCAGCGTTGAAGTCGGAGAGTCCGCGTTCCGCGCTGAGATCCTGCGAGTTCTGGGGAAGTCCGGAGCCGCTATTGCCCGCGAAGACCGCGGAAACATCGTCGATGGACTTCGAGAAAGTGTAGGAGGCCAGGAACGATATGCCGTGGCTCATCCGTTTTTCCGACCGCACTTGCAGGGCGTTGTAGGAACTGTTGGCTTCCGATTCCACAAAAAGTATGGAGGAAAAAAAACCATCGGGAGCGAACTGAAATTGCTGATTGATGTCGCGCACGTCGGATAGGTTGGTGCCTTTGGAGCCGACATAGGCCACATCCACCATCCAATTGGCTCCCAGCTCATACTGCAGGTTGGCATTCCATTGCTGCACGTATGCATCGCGGAAATTGGGTGCAATGGTGTTGGCCTGAATTGATGTCCCCGGCTGATCGAGAATGTCCTGAACCGTGCACAAGCCGCCCGGGCAAACGGCCGGATTTTGCTGGAACAATCCGAGATTATAGAAAGGCGGATTTATGCGCGGAAAGATGCTGATTTGCGAAATCGGATTATCGTAAAAAACTCCGTACGCGGCGCGGACCACCCAGCGCTCCGATTTCAAAGGCCGCCAAGCAAAACCGATGCGCGGGGCGAAGTCCGTTCGAGTGGCCTTGTAAACGCCGCGGGGAATCCCATTCGTTCCGGCCAGGATGTATTGGCAATTGGGTTGTGGTGTACAGGTCGCTGACGCCGGGCTTAGATTGGGCACGCTGAAATGATTTTGCGCTTCGACGGGCGCGCCATTGTATTCATAGCGCATGCCAACATTGAGGAGGAAGCGCGGCACCACGTGGATATCGTCCTGGATGTAGTAACCCATGCTCTTGGCGCGCAGGCTGTTGGCGGTGTTGCCGCTCACTGCCGCGGCGGCGTCCGGGACTCCCGCAAGCAACTGCGCGAGAGCCAATGTCGAAATGGAAGGGCAAGCCGGGCCCGGGCACTGGCCGAAAGCCTGCAAAATTCCGAATGCGCTGTCTCCGAGGAAATTCCAATCGCCTCTGGCAACAAAGTCGATGAAATCGTCGATCCTCACGTAGCGGAATTCGCCGCCGAACTTGAACTGATTCTGCCCGTAGGTCCAAGCGACGTTGTCCGAGAGATGAACCGTGGTGTCGTGGCGGTCCTCCGGGTATTGGACCGGTTCACCAATTGGCGAGTACCCGGAAACGGAAATGTTGGGAAATCCCAGATCAATTGTGTTCGTGAGCACATCCGGGAATCCCAAGGCTGCATTTCCATCCGTGCCGGCGTTCTGCTGGAAGAATCCTGCCCGCATTCGCGTATAGCCGAAGTGAAACTCATTGAGAATGTTTGCCCTGAGGACACGCGTCCAGCCCAGGGCGGCATTCTGGCCCCGATTCATGTTATTGCTGCCGTAGCCCGGAAGATTGGTGAAGGAATTGACCGGATCGAATGGGCTGAAAAGATTCTGGTCGAATAATGAGTAGTGCGCCGAGATCCTATCCGCAGAATCCGGCTGCACGTCCACTTTGGCGGTGACCATGTTCTCCGAGTTGTTAATGCTGGGAGCAGAGACGAACGTGTTGGACGTGCCCGGAGTCCCGCCTACATTTGATTGCGGATAGAGATTGAATACGTTCTGGCCGATTTGACACGAGGGATTGAGAGGGCAGCCGAATAGCTCGTCCGCAACGGCGCCGCCCTCCGCCCACTGTTCGGTTGTGGGCACGGTCGCTTCCTGCGTGTTCGCCTGCCGCAAACGCAACCCCTCATAAGCGACGAAGAAGAATGCCTTGTCGTGTTGGATGGGCCCACCCAACGTGCCGCCAAACTGATCGCGATCGAGAGCAGGAATGCCGCCGCACTCGCCCGCAACGGAGGAGGCCGTGCAATTCGGGAAATCGAAGAAATTCTTGGCGTCCATATTCCGGTTGCGGAGAAACTCGAAGAGATCGCCGCGGAACGAATTGGTTCCGCTTTTCAGAATGACGTTCACCTGCGCGCCGCTATTGCGTCCGAATTCCGCGGAATAATCGCCGGACTGGACCTTGAATTCTTCGATGGCCTCGACGGAAGCCAGCGCCGCAAACTGATTGATATACGGGTCATTATTGTCCACGCCGTCGAGCAGAAAGACGTTCGCCTGCTCGCGCGCGCCGTTGACGCTCACAGCGCCGCCCTCGGTAGAATTTTCGGAACCCTCGGCCGGCGCCTGAGCCCCGGGGACAAGCAGAGCGAAATTCAGAAAACGCCGCTCGTTCAGTGGCAGCTCGTGCAATTGGCGGCCGTTAATCACCTGGCCCAAGGCTGAAGTGTCGGTCTGGACGATGGGAGGGGTTGCAGTGACCTGCACCTCCTCAACCGCCACGCCTATTACCAGCGGAAAGTCCACGCGCACCGTTTGATCCACGTTCACGATTACGCTGGAGATTACGCCCTTGCGGAAACCCTGCATTTCGACCGTCACTTGGTAGCGTCCTGGCGGCAGGAGCGCGACGGTGTAGTCGCCGTCGTCATTGGTTTGCGTGTCGCGAAAGAGGTTGGTGTCCTCGTTGCGGACCCTAATGTGGGCCTTTGGCACAACGGCCTCGCGGGGATCGGTGACCGTGCCAGTTATGGTTCCAGTGGAATCAGCGGCGGAGAGGGGAGAAATCAGTACGCACACAAACAGGAGCGCGGCGAGAAGCCAGCGACGGCCCAAAGGTTAAGACTCCTTTCCGTGGTGCCCCAAGGCTTACAAGGTGCTTGAAATTGAATCACAAAGCAAATCAGATGCCGCGCGTTAACCCAGAAAGCATTCGTCTTGGTCGTCGCTCGGAACGAGTTCGATCGCGTTTTCGCGCGTTGACTTGCCCCCCAGCGCGGCCTATTATGCCCCACTAAGTTCACCCTAGCATTCTTTCTTATCCGAGGAGCAGAAAACTCTTATGCGCATGGCTCCGGTTCTTGCCGCGAACTGCGCTCTGGTGCTGATTCTATGCGCTTGTAGCTCTGCGCCCGCGCCATTTACAGCCGCGAATACGTCACCGCAAGCGCCGGCAAACAGACCGGCAGCGTCAACATCCGGTAGCGGTGGAGAGAGCGCCAGCTTGGCCGGCTTTGCGTTCGTTGATTCGTCGGTGACCGGGCAAGGGTCGCGTGCCAAACTGCCGCCCGGCTCGAAAATCTATCCGCCGGGCTCGAAGATTACGGGAACGGACGGATGTCCAACGAACCAGTACAGAACCGACGGGCTGCTCGTCTTGGTGATCGATTACACGGGCCGGCCGACCGCCGCGAGTGTCGGCGTGATTCGGCATCCTGCGTCAGGCGGCGAGTTTGCCGACGCCGCCTACTATATCGACCTCGACAGCGGCCGCACGCTTCAATTTCTGGGCCCCATCTTCGACAACGGCAC
>DAITPO010000226.1:0-3916 GCA_036833535.1 Candidatus Acidiferrales bacterium
ACTTGCAGAAAGATCCGAATTCGCTGGCGCCGCACTATGTGGAAGAAATTCGGCGCTACCTGGAAGCGAAATACGGCAGCGACCAGGTGCACCAGGGCGGGCTGCGCGTCTACACGTCACTCGATATGGATCTGCAGAAATCCGCGCGCCACGCGCTGCTCGACGGCCTCGCCGCCTACGAGCGCCGCCATGGCTGGCACGGCAAACTGCTCAACGTAATCGTTCAGGGTCAAAAGCTCGACAAGTACGAGGATCCGGATTGGGATGAAGATCCTGAAATAAATGGATACATGCACGCCCTGGTGACTCAAGTCTCACCCGCCGCCGCCGAACTCCGCTTCGGTCAGCGCAAGGCGACCCTCTCGCCAGCCGATGTGGCCTGGACTAAACCCAAACCCAAGTTCAAGCTACCCGACATTCTTCACCCCGGCGACATCGTCTACATCAAAGTGCTCTCGCTCGATGCGAACGGAAAATCACGCGTCACTCTGGAACAGGATTCAGGCGCCGAAGGCGCGCTGGTCGCCATCGACAACGCGACCGGAGAAATCAAAGCCATGGTCGGCGGCCGCGATTTCAATCTCTCCAAGTTCAATCGCGCCACGCAGGCCTTGCGCCAGGTCGGGTCGTCTTTCAAACCCTACGTCTACACCGCCGTGATCGATCAGGGCGGCAGTCCCGACGACACCATTCTGGACGCGCCGGTGACTTTTCAAACTGCCTCCGGCCCCTATTCACCGCACAACTACGACGACAAATTTGAGGGCACCATCACGTTGCGCCGCGCGTTCGCCCAGTCCCGAAACATCCCCGCGCTCAAGCTCGCCGACCGCATTGGCATTAAAACCGTGATCGACTACGCGCACCGCTTCGGCATTACCGCGAACATTCCCGCCTATCTGCCGGTGGCGTTAGGCTCGGCGGAAATCACGCCGCTCGAGCAGACTTCAGCCTTCAGCGTATTTCCCAACGACGGCGTGCGCGTCGCTCCCCGCTACATCAGCAAAGTGACCGACTACGAAGGCCGCCTTCTGGAAGAAGACTTCTCCGACATCAAAGACGCCATCAGTTCGCGCACTGCCCGCGTCATGACATCGATGCTGCGGGAAGTGGTGCTCCACGGCACAGCCGTCGCCGCTGCAAAGATGCCTTATCCGCTGGCGGGCAAGACTGGGACAACCAACGATTTCACCGACGCCTGGTTCATTGGCTTTTCTCCCTCGCTCACCTGCGGCGTATGGATCGGCTTTGACGAAAAGAAAACTCTCGGCGAGAAAGAGACGGGAGGCCACGCCGCCCTCCCTATCTGGATGCAGTTCATGAACGTCGCGCTGGCCGGCAAAGATCCCGGCGAATTTCGCCCGGCACCGTCTCCAGGGAACACGGCCGTCGCGCGGAAAGTCGACGCACCCAAAGTCGACACGCCAGACGTAGCACCCGGCGACGGCGAACTTCATTAGCAGCGTTTTCAATTTCCGGTAGAGACGCGGCTCGCCGCGTCTCCTGCCGCGAGTGAGGCGGGGCAGCCCCGCCTCTACAGACGTGACCAAATTAGCTTCCGCATCAATCTGCCCATGCGCACAACTCGATAAAGAGGAAAAAGCGCTTCTGGCAATCGCACCGCCGCCACCTCTCCCGCGCCCGGCGTCCAGACCAGCCGCCATAAATATCGCCAGCGGTCACCGCGTCGCTCGCGCAGCTTCCAGATCAGGCGAAAGTATTCCGTGGATTCAAAATCGTAGGCCGCGCCACGAACCAGACGATCGGCGAAATCGCCGCCCAGCGTTTCTACACGCCGGTCGGCCGCAATCATTTCCTCCGCGGGCTGCGGAAGCTCTGCCCGAAGCACCTTCTTCACTAGCCAGAAACTGACACCAAGAATTCGAGCGATTCCCAGCGCGCGTGCGCGTGAGGCCACCAGCGCGTAGTCGATGGTCTGGCTCTGCAAAGTCCCCGCAATATCCGAAATCCAGATCAGCCGCGCCCAAAGATGCTTGGCGGCGTGCAGGCACAACACCAACAAGGAATCTTCGGGAGAAAGGCAAGGCACCTCGCACGCGCCCACAACCGTGCGGTCAGCGCGGGCTAGCAAATCATTCACCGGCAGATCGACACCATAGAAGCGCGGCAGCAACGCCCACTGCAACTCGACCAGGTTCTTTCCAGCGGCACAGTCAAACGAGCGTTCGTAGCCTATCCGCAGCCATAATCGCTCAACGTCCGGCGTAAGATCCGCCGAAGGACGATAACCGATTTCGGCAAGAGCCTCCCGCGCTCGCTCGAAATCCACGGGAGAAATCAGGAAGTCAAGATCCGAAAAACTTCGCAGCCCTAGATCGCCGTAAAGCGATTGCGCCAGCACCGGCCCTTTATACGGGACCGTCCGCAACTGCCCGCTCTCGAACTGTGCCATGATGCGAGCGAGTTCGGCGGCGAACCACAAGCTGCGCCGCAGGTTTGCGTCGTACAAAGACCGCAGCAAGCGCTCGATTTCCGGTGGAAGTCCGCGAGCATGCTCCGTCAGGTTGCGCGCCGCGAGCGGCAGAACCCCATGGCGCTCAGCCAAGCGCAGGAATTCGCCCCAGTCGAGCCCTGACAGATTCCAATTCGCAACGCGTTCGATCCGCTGAGGAGCTAACTCCGACCCGGTCAGCGCGCACAATAGTTCGAATTCGTTCTCTCTCCGCGGCGAGGCGCTCGACACTGGAGACGAAGACAGGAACTCGTTCATGCAAGCGGATTCCGATGGATAGACATGCGGCCGCAAACGCACAATCAATACGAACGCGAATCGCCTCTATAATACAGAGTCTTCGGCGCGCGAACGGCGTTTCGCTGTTTGCCATTCGCACTTTAATGGACCAAGTCGTCTTCCAATCCGTGCGCAAAATATTTCGCCATCGTCCAGCTCTGTTCAATTGGCTGGGAAGCGAGCGGGCCGGCGAAACCGTTGCCTTGAAGGACGTTTCTTTCTCCGCTGCCCGCGCAGAAGTCCTGGTGCTGCTCGGCCCGAATGGCAGCGGAAAAACCACAGCCCTGAAGCTGATCTCGACCATGCTCCTGCCCGATGCTGGCTTGGTGCTAGTGGGCGGCTTCGATGCGCGACGCGATGCCGGTGAAGTCCGCCGGCGAGTGGGCATCGCCGTTGCCGCCGAACGCTCTTTCTTCCCTCGCCTTTCCGCGCGTGAGAACCTCGATTTTTTTGCCGCCCTCGACGAAGTCACGCGCAGCGAGCGACAGCAAAGAATCAAAGAAGTTCTCAGCAACACCGGCCTCGAAGAGCAAGCCGACACGCTGGTCATGAAGTTTTCCAGCGGAATGTACCAACGACTCGGAATCGCGCGTGCCCTAGTCAAGCACCCCAGCGTCCTCCTGCTCGACGAACCGACGCGCAGCCTCGACGCCGCTACCACGGCGCACTTCTGGGCGACGATCCGGGCCTTGGCGCGGCAACAAACCACCGTTCTGCTCGCCACCCATAACTTTGCGGAAGCAGTCGCCGTAGCGGATCGCCTGCTGCTCTTGCACCGCGGCGAGTTGCTCGCCGATCGCCCGGTCGGTAACGAAGAGAGTGCTGAGGCGCTACGCACTTTCTACTTCCGCATGACCGGCGAGATCGACGAGGCGATAGACGCGATTCATCGCGCGGGACCGGAAGAATGATCTCGACGACTATGATCTCAACGAAAATGATCTCGACGAAAATGACTTCGACTCTCGACAAGCTCTACGCCATCCTGCGCCGCGATCTGCTCACCGCCGTCCGCCACCGCAGCGGTTTCGTCGTAACCCTGGTCGGAGTGTTCACCGAACTGGCAGCTTTTTATTTTCTGTCCCGCGCCATCGGCCCCGGCTTTCGACCCGGTGGCATCGAGTATTTCCCTTTCCTTCTGGTGGGCACCGGCGTCTACACCTT
>DAITPO010000227.1:0-3753 GCA_036833535.1 Candidatus Acidiferrales bacterium
TTTGTCCTTGTCCTTGGTCGTATGAGCCATTCGCTTGCCCTCTCGTTTGAGTCTTGTATAGTATACCCCACTATATTATTTTTAGTCGCAGATTCTTCTCACCTCGCAGCGCTTTGCCTGGGGTGGATTTTAATTGTTGGGATTGCGGCCACCGGGCCATTGGCACGGCCCGGGGCGCACTAGACGTTCCGCCCTACACTTGCAAAACATCGCCGTCGTGCGCCACCATTTCATAGAGCACCGGATTCACGAAGAATCCAAGAAACAATCGCGAAATCAATCCCGCCACAATCACGATCGCAAACGGCTTCTGCGTGTCCGAGCCAATCCCGGTAGAAATCGCCGCAGGCAGCAGCCCAAGGCACGCCACCAGCGCCGTCATCATGATCGGTCGCAATCGCAGCAACGACGCTTCGCGCGTCGCCTCTCGAATTCCCAACCCGCTCTCCAGCCGCAATTTATTGATATACGACACCAGAATCACCGCCGTCTCAACCGACACGCCCATCAGCGCCAGCAATCCGAGTACCGACGAAACGCTGAACGGCGTATGCGTCAATTTCAGCGCAATCAGCGCCCCCACCGGCTCCGTCATCACCACGCCAATCGCAATCGTCACCGGAAACTTGAAGTTGCCGTACAGCGCGAACAAGATCAGAAAAATCAGCAGCAACGCCAGCGGCCCGATGATCGTCAGCTGCCGCTTCGCCTCCACAAGCTCGCTGTACTCTCCGCCCCACTCGACGCGATACCCCGGCGGCAGCGACCGCGCAATCGCCCGCGTGGCCTTCTGCCCGTCCTCCACCGCGCGCTCCAAATCGCGCCCCTCCACGCTATATTGCACGCCGATGTAGCGAGAGCCATTCTCGCGATAGATGAACGAAGCCCCGTTGCCCTCACGAATGTCCGCCAACTGCCGCAACGGAATCTGCTGCCCCGCCGGCGTCCCCACCAGCAGATTGCCGATCTCCTGCGGGCTTTCGCGGAACTGCTGCTCCATGCGCACCACGAGATCGAAAACCTTCTCGCCCTGAATCACCTGCGTTGCCGCCTGCCCTCCCACGGCCGCCTGAATGATCGCTTCCACATCAGCAACGTTGATTCCGTAGCGCGCCACCTTCTCGCGGTCCACGTCAATCAATAAGCTCGGCTGTCCAAGCTCGCGCACCACGGTAAGCTCCGTGAACCCCGGAACATTCTGCAGCGTGCGCTTGATCTCCAGCGCCTTCGATTCCAGCACATTCAAATCCGGTCCGAAAATCTTCACCGCCAGCGCGCTCTTCAAACCCGTCAGCGCCTCATCCACCGCATCCTCAGCCGGCTGCGTGTAATTGAAGATCACGCCGGGATAAGCCTCGAGCTGTTTCTGCAGCGCCTCGATCAGTTCCGCCTTCGTATGCACCGGCCCCTTTTTCCATGCCGGATCATCGTACGGCCGCAAGCCCACATAGAACTCATCATTGAAAAAGCCCGTAGGATCGGTTCCATCGTCAGGCCGCCCCAACTCGCTGCCCACTTCGGTCACCTGCGGGTACGCCATCAGCAAAGTTCGAATCTGCGGCGAGAACTTGCTCGCCTCTTCGAACGAAATCGTGTACGGCAGCGTCGCGCGAATCCACAGCGCGCCCTCATCCAAATGCGGCATGAACTCACCGCCGATGAACGGCACCAGAATCAGCGACGCGCCAAAAATCAACGTCGCGACAAACATCGTCATCTTCGGATGATCGAGGCACCAGTCCAGGCGCTTCGCATACGTCCGCTTCATCCATTCGAACGGCCGGTTCTCCTTTTCATGCACGCCGCGCCCAAACCAGTACGAGCACAGCACCGGAACAAACGTCAGCGTCAAAATCAGCGCGCCCAGCAGCGCAAACGACATCGTATCCGCCATCGGATGGAACAATTTCCCCGCCGGCCCGCTCAAGGCATAGATCGGGATATACCCGGCGATGATCACCGCCACGGAATAAAAAATCGGCCGGTCCACGTCGCGCGCTGCCGCCAGGATCACGTCGTTCAGCTTGTACTCCTGCCCCGCGCGATTTCCCAGCTCGCGATAGATGTTCTCCACCATCACCAGCGTGCCATCAATAATGATTCCGAAATCGATCGCGCCGATCGAAAGCAAATTCGCCGCCACGTCGTGCGCGTGCAGAAACACAAACGCGAAAAGCAGGCTGATCGGAATCGTCAGCGCCACGATGATCGCCGCGCGCGCGCTGACCAGAAAAAACATCAGCACGATCAGCACCAGCACCATCCCGCGCAGCAAATTCGCTTCCACCGTATCCGTCGTCAACTGCACCAGGTCACTGCGATCGTAATAAGGCCGCACCTTCACGTCCTGCGGCAGCGTCAGCGTATTCAACTCGTTGGTCTTCGCCTCCACTCCCTTCAGCACCGTTTGCGTCTGCTCGCCGCGCCGCATCAGAATGACGCCCTCGACGGCATCGTCGTTCGAATTCACCTTGCCGCCGTCGCGATTGTCGAATCCGAATTCGCCCAGCCGCGGCGCGTAGCCGATGGCCACGCGGCCCACGTCGCGGATGCGCACCGGCACTCCATTCGTCGTGCCCGCGAGAATGTTCTCGATGTCGTGCGTGTCCTTCACCAACCCCAGCCCGCGCACGTAATAAAACTGCCCGCCCTGCGAATAAAATCCGCCGCCTGTATTCGCGTTATTCGCCGTGAGTTGCTGCACCACCATCGGCACGGTGATGTGATAGGCAAAAATTCGCGCAGGATCGAGCAGCACCTGGTACTGCATCGTAGTTCCGCCGAATCCTGAATCATCGGCAACGCCAGGCACCTGCCGGAACGCCCGCTCCACTACCCAATCCTCAAAAATCTTCAGTTCCTGCGGCGAGCGGTCCGGACTTTCGAGCACGTAGCGATACACCAGCCCGCTGGGGCTGAAAAGCGGCGCCATCGAAGGCGTCACGCCGGCAGGCAGTTGCGCATCCGCAATGCGCTGAAACACCACCTGCCGCGCAAAGTAGTCGTCCGTCTCTTCCTCAAACGTGAGCCGCAAATCCGAAAGCCCATACAGCGAAATCGAGCGCTGCACTTCCATCTTCGGCGTAGCGCTCATCGCCAACTCAAGCGGCAAGGTAACCAACCGCTCCACTTCCTCCGAAGCGTGCCCCGGCCACTGCGTGATCAATTCCACCTGTGGCGGCGAAAGATCCGGATAAGCATCCACAGGCATGCGCTGAAACGACACGCTACCCGCCACCACCACAAATAGCGTAAGCATCAGCACCAAAAATCTCTGATTAAGCGCGAATTGGACAATCCGATGAATCATGGTGTCGTAGGGGCGGGCCTGCCCTCTAGTCCCGCCCGGTTTTCGGTCCCTCTCCGTCTTTGATTTCAAATCTGAAATTTCAAATTTGAAATCTCTTGCCTCTCGCCCTCTATCGCCCTTCCATCACCTCTGCAAAGAATTAGCAAATTGCAAAAACAAACTCCCATCCCCCACCACGCGATCCCCAGCATTCAACCCACTCCGAATCTGCGTTCGCCCATCGCGGCTATCTCCAATCTCCACGTTGTGCTTAGCAAACTGGTTCGATCCCGTCGCCATATAAACGAACGGCTCGTTCTCCTCATCGCGCAAAATCGCCGCATCCGGCACAGTCAAAGCATTCTTCACCGCTCCCGCCGTCACCGCGCAGGTCACGTACATATCCTTTTTCAATTTTTCCCCAGGATTTTCCACCACGATGCGCGCCTGCAAGGTCCGCGTGT
>DAITPO010000228.1:0-3749 GCA_036833535.1 Candidatus Acidiferrales bacterium
CGGGCAGTGCGGCGAGCAAAACCGGCGGAGAAGGCCGGACGGCCCGACTAGCGAGCTGGTTCGACGGTAAGCTTCAGTCCAATGGCTCTCGTGACCGCAACCAGCGTGGACAACCACGGATTCCCCCGGACAGATAGAGCCCGATATAGGCTCTCTCGCGTAATTCCCGCGGCTTTCGCAACGCAATCAGCAGCACTCGCGGCTCCTCCTCGTCCCCCAGCGCAGCTTTCAAGTATTCGACAGCGAATTTGCGGTCCTTCCGCAGCCGACGGATGACGGTCTCTTCGAAGGGAATTGTGAGCTTGCGATTCGCGCGAGGCGGAATTTTCCTCAAGGCTTTTCAGTTGTACCTTGTAAGTTACAAGCTTTTCCGAGCCGTGGCGGGATTCGGGTGAGCATCAACGAGGATCAAGGCGCGGAAAATCAGAGGCGGCGCCGAAACCCCGACTCTTCCCACAAACCCGGAAGGATCGGGCAGCCACGGCAAACCTCCGGAAAAGGCATGGCCGCCCGCCGCATGCCGAATTTGCGCAGCTCGCCGGAGCGTAAATCGAGGGCATAGGGGCCGAACGACGCGGTTCGAGCGGTGGTCGCCATGTCTGTCTTTTCTTAAGGCAAGCCGATCCCTTTGACGATTGCCTGGTAGCGAGGATCTTTATGAAGCGAGTTAAGCGACGGATCCTCTTTCAAGAAAATCACCGTGGGAACGCGTTGATCGAAGGATTTTTGCAGAGAGTGAATAGCGTCGTCGCGGCGGCCGAGAATTGCGTAGGCCTGCGCAAAATCCCACTGCGAAACGTAGTGCTCTTTCGCGTTCTTCTCGAGTAGCGCCAGGCGCCATTCCATTACGCCGCTGTAGCCGCCGGTTTTATAAGCGTTCTCGATCCCGGATGCGTCCTCGATGTCGCCCTGCAGCGTGAACTTAGCCTTGTCCTCCGCGACTCCTTCCGCAACCATGCCCTCCGTGAAATAAGCAGAGGCGAGAACTTCGTGCAAGTTGGGATCGCTTCCAGCATCCGCCAAGTGGGAGCGAAGTTCTGCGATGCCTTCATCGATTCGCCCTTGGCTTACGAGTTCCCAACCCAGACCCCATGGCCGGGAAAACGGGTCCAATTTCTGCGCAATTTTCTCTTGCTCTAAGGATTCCGAAGGGCGATTGGTGATGCTCAAGACGGTGTGGTAGATGTGGTGGGCTTCGGCGAGGTTAGGATCCAGTTCAATCGCCCGCTTGACTTCAGTTTCCGCTCCGCTCCAATCCCAATCGTAAAAAAGTTTGACTGCCGCGAGGGAATTGTGCGCTTCGGCCAGGGAATCATCGATTTGGAGCGCCTTGCGCGCTGCCGCCTCGCACCTCGGCATGGCTTCGTTGGGCGTCAATTGCCCCCAGACACAAGCACCTCCGTAAGAATCGGCTAAGCCGCAGTAGCCGGGCGCGTACGCAGGGTCCAGGTCAATCGCTTTTTGAAAAAACTCGCGACTCTTGAAGAATTCCGCCTTGTGCCAATAGTAGCGCCCGCGCAGGTACGCGTCGTGCGCCTCGGGATTGAAACGTGTGGCCGCGCTGGCGTTGGGAGTGCCGGTGAACACAGACGCGACTCGAACTTGCTCTGCAATGGCGCGCGCCAGCTCCTCCTGCACGATCAGGGCATCGCCAAGATCCTGATCGTAACTCTCAGCCCAGAGATGACTGTCATCGGAGGCCCGGATCAGTTGAGCATTTATCCGCAGTCTATGGCCGGAGCGCGCCACCGAACCCACGATAACTGCGTCCACGCCGAGTTCAGCGGCGATTTCGCTTGTCGGCTTGTGATCGGACTTGTAACGCATGATGGAAGCACGCGATGTGATGCGCAGGGCGCGATTCTTCGCCAGCGTGGTGATCAACTCATCGGTCATTCCGTCTGCGAAGTAGTCCTGTGACGGATCGCCCGACAGGTTCTCTAGCGGGAGGACGGCAATCGAACGGATGCTTGCCGAGTCCTCCGGCCGCGGCGTTTTGCGTCGCGCGCTCACCCAGGCGAGCGATCCCGCCACTAGAACTATTGCGACGATCGCAGAGATCCCAATGGTGGCTTTTCGCGAGCCGTTGCCCGCGCTGGGCTCTTGAGCTTCCGTGAGCGCGCTCGTACCGCCACCATTATCTTGCTGGGCTGACTCCTCAGCCCAGACGCGGCCCCGCGAGTGAGCCGCACCGTTTGACCAATCCACCTGGCCGATAAATCGATAGCCTCGGCGGGGAATGGTTTCGACCCATTGAGGCTTTTCGGCGGTATCGGAAAGGCAATCGCGCAGGCGCTGAATGGCGGAATTTAACCCATGATCGAAGTCAACAAACGTTTCATCGGCCCAGAGTTTCGCCCGAAGATCTTCCCTCGAGACCATTTCCCCGGAGCTTTCGAGCAGCATGTGGAGTATCTGGAACGGCTGCTCGCCCATCTTCACTCGCACGCCGGACTTCCGTAGCTCAGCGGAACGCAAATCCAGCACATAGGGGCCGAACGAAGCGGTGCGCGCGCTAGTCGTCTTCACGTTCAATGCAACGAGGCTCTTCGCCGGGGACGCGATGTGTGATTCTGAGGCTTCTCGGAACGGCAGTCAAGAAGCGGCATGCGGCCGGCAGAGCACATCGGTAATATGCCGAGAATGCAATCACTTATGCGGTGTTCAGAAAATGTTCAAGCAGTGAATCACTTTGCATTGTCGCCGAGCGAGCCCTTGCGCGATAAGGGCCCACCGAATCTACTGATTCGAGGAGGAGGAACTACAAAATGAAACACAAATTTGCAATCGCCAGCTTCTGGATCGTGCTCGGAACTCTGTGTTTGTGCTTTGCCCAAGGACTCAGCGCCCAGTCCTCGCATGTCACTGCCTTTGCAGCCGGGATTCACGCCGTTCCCGGACTGATCGGCAGCGGCTGCGGTTATTTCACGCCGGCGACGCCCGTTGCCCCGGTGCGACCGCCAAACAAATCCGGCCAAGCGCCTAGCGAAACCGGGAAATCATCCGTTGAACAGTCCTCCGGTCAAGAGGTCGCGGCAGGACGAGGCTCGATCGTGGGACTTTGGAGCGTTCAGTTTGTGTCCGAAGGCAGCGAGGGCATTCCTGATGGAGCCGTGATCGATCAGGGCTACGCCACGTGGCACAGCGACGGAACGGAAATCATGAATTCGGGGCGTCCTCCCATTACGGGCAGTTTTTGCATGGGAGTGTGGAAGTCCACCGGACGATTCACCTACAAGCTCAACCACTTTGCGCTCTCCTGGGATCCAACGGGAACGACTTTTGTTGGCCCGGGGAACATCCGCGAGAATCTGACGCTGGATCATAGCGGCGACAGCTACTCGGGGACTTTTACAATCGATCAGTACGATACGAACGGAAATCTGCTGGCGCATGTTCAGGGCAACGTGACCGGACAACGCATCACGGCTGATTAGCGACAGGAGTTGCTAGCGCCGGCGTCTCTGCCGGAATCTGATGACGACGAATCGGTGCGAGGGCGACGACGGCGGGCGGACTCCGATTGTAGATTTATTGAGGTCTTCTAGTCCGCGCGTGATTGTCGCCCTTGGCGGATTCGCGGTCGTAAAATGCCGGAAGGGACGCCGGCGGTACGCTCGGCGCCCCTCCGTTTGGTTTCGCGTTGATTTACGCTTCGAAAGCTGCGGATGGGTGTTATTTTATCAGGGCATTTTGGGAGCGGACGGCTTGCCATTTGCCGTCGCGCTTCTCGAACACATCCATCCAGA
>DAITPO010000229.1:0-1775 GCA_036833535.1 Candidatus Acidiferrales bacterium
TGCGGAATATTCGGCACCGTCAACATAAACTCGCGCAGCGACTCATCCAATTCCGTAACGCGCAAATCCGCCCGCTTGATCTCCTCCGACACATCCTTCATCCGCGCGAGGATGGAAGAAGCATCGCCCCCGGCCTTCTTCGCGCGCGCAATCTCCTCGTTCGCTGAATTCCGCTCAGCCTTGAGCTTCTCGGTCGAGGTAATCAGCCCGCGCCGCGCAGCATCAATCTCGCGAAACCAAGCCAGGTCAAGCTGCGCCCCGCGGTTCCGCAACATCGCGTCGATGTCGTCCAAATGCCCCCGAAAAAATCCCAGATCAATCATAGGCTCAGAAGGATACCCGAACCGGCCATCGCTGAGAAGCGTAGGGGATCCGAGATCGCCCTGCGGCGCGCGAACCGCGCATCTCTAACCGAAACACCGTACGATTAGAATTGCTCGTAAGTTGTTGAAAACATTCACCGACGACCCTTTCTAACCGAAACCGGCGTTGCCGCAGTGCATCTTGCCCTCCCTTCGGTCTGATCTCGTGTTGATCAGTTGAAAGCGCCGCGGCTGAGGCCGATTCTAGGCGCCCGCGCCGTTCTGCATTCATGCGGGGGCTCCCACCTAACTGCAAAGGTTCCCGGACTTGAGAGCGCGGGCTCCCACGGCCCATAGAATTCCAAGCGACATCGAATTAGGACACCACCACCGCGCAGCACGGTGTTAGCAGATATGCTGAGTGTCGCGGAATCCCCGTGGCCGCCGTGCAAAGGAGGGTTTAAGCTGATTACTGATTTTCGGAGTCGATGAATGTCACAGCCCGTGGCGCACGTTAAAGAGAAAGACGATCACCTGCTCGGCGCGATTGCGACTCTCAAAGCGCCGAAGGTGGATGAATTTCAATTCGTCCGCTATCACATCGAAGGCCCGGTCGCGCGGCTGACTCTCGATCGCCCCGAACACAATCTCCTGAACGAGCGGATGTTGAGCGAAATCGCCGCGGGCATCAATTCCATCGGTGAGCGGCGCGAAATCAAGCTCATCGTCATCGATTCGGCCGCGAAATCTTTCTGCGGCGGCATCGAACTCGGCGAATACACGCAGCGCCGCGTCTTCCAGCTCCTCGACGCGTTCCACAACGCCTTCGCTGCGATGATGGACACTTCGAAGCCGGTGCTGGTGGTGATCAACGGCCCGGCATTTGGCGGCGGCTCGGAACTTGCCGCGCTCGCCGATCTGGTGGTCGCGACGCCGAAAGCGCGTTTCGCGCAGCCGGAAATCAAGCTTGGCGTTTTTCCGCCGCTCTCGGCCGTGATTCTGCCTTACATTCTCGGTCCTAAAGTCGCGCTTGAGTTGGTGCTCACCGGCGAAGCAATGACCGCCGAACGCGCCCACGATCTTGGCCTGGTGAATCGCCTCGTGCCGGAGACTCAGCTCCAAAAAACAGTGGACGAGCTAATTTCCAAAGTCACGGCGCAATCGGGACCGGTGCTGACGATGGCGAAGAAAGCAATTCTGGGCAGCGTCGGCGTGCCGCTCCGCGAAGGCGTCCGCAACTCGATGAAGATTTTCCTCAACGAACTCTCCGACCTGGAAGACTCGCAGGAAGGCCTGCGCGCCCTGGTGGAAAAACGCGCCCCGAAGTGGAAGAATCGATGACCTCGTGTCCCCGCGACGCATTTCCGCACTGTTTGCCTCGAGCTTCGCGGCGTTCTCGCTGACTACTTGGCTGCTGACGAAGACGAACATCGGCGGCGATGCTGGACACGACGCCAGCACGCCTGAAGGCGT
>DAITPO010000229.1:1875-3727 GCA_036833535.1 Candidatus Acidiferrales bacterium
TTGACAGCGCGTGCCGCGGCGCTTAGACTGCGAATGAAAATTTGAGCTGGCCGGGGGAACGGGAAGGCCGTGAAATTCGGCCACGGTCCCGCCACTGTGATCGGCCGGCGCTGCGGATCGAAGTCATCCACTGGCGCGCGTCGCGCGAATCGCGCTATGCGAGCCGGGAAGGATCGTTCCGGATGTAACTGCGGAGCGAGCAGCGCCAGAATTTCCGTCGCCTGCGTGCAGCAAGCGCAGCGCGGAAAGGCCGAGAGTCAGGAAACCTACCCCGGCAGTTGCGCCAGAGCCCTTCGCGAGAAAGGGCGCGGCTAGGAGCCCCATTTTTCTCGTGGGGCTTTTTTATTGAGGCTAAGTTTTTGCGACGATTGATGCGAACGCGAAAAATGATCGGCCGCGCGCTGGCTCTCGCTGCGTTGACGAGCGCGATGCTTTCTGTCGGAGAGCGCACTGCAACGGCTGCGTCGCGCGGCGATGCGACGCGCGTCGTGGTGGACGAAACTGGGCGGCGCGTGACGCTGCCGGCGGAAGTGCACCGCATCGTCTCGCTCGCGCCGAATTTGACGGAGACGATTTACGCCATCGGCGCAGGCGCGCGGCTGGCGGGCGACACCGATTTTTGCGATGTGCCGGACGAAGCCAAATCGAAGCCGCACGTGGGCGCACCGATCAATCCGAGCCTCGAAGCGATTGTGGCGCTGAAGCCCGACGTCGTTCTGGCATCGGCGTCGATCAATTGGCCGGCAACCGCCGATGCGCTGCTGAAAATGGGAGTGCCAGTTTACACCACCGATCCGCACAGCGTGGACGACATGATCGCGGGGATCGCGCACATCGGCGAAGTGATTGGCGCCGATGCGGCGGCGAATTCTCTCGTCGCCGGATTGCGCGCGCGGCTTGCGGCCGTCGAGGAAAAGCTCGCGGGGCGCACGCCGCGGCGCGTGCTGCTCATCGTCTGGGATGATCCGCTGATTTCGATCGGCAAGCATACTTTCATCGCCGACGCGTTGCGGCTCTCGGGCGGCGCTTCGGTGATCGACGTCGAGCAAAACTGGCCGCATGTGGGATTGGAGCACGTTGTGCGGCTTCAGCCTGAATTTCTGGTTTTCACTGGCGATCACGGCGAAGCGTCGAAGCTCGACGAGTTGCGCGAGAAGAAGGTGTGGCGCGAACTCGAGGCGGTGAAGGCGGGCCGCGTGGCGTTCATCAGCGGCGAAGTGAACCGGCCCGCGCCGAAGTTGATTGACGCCATCGAAAATCTTGCGAAGCAATTGCACCCGGACGCGTTTGCGAAGTCGGCGGACGCTGGAGGCGCGCGCTGATGCAGCCCTTGACGCCGCGGCGAATTTTGGGAATTTGCGCGCTGTTGGGAGTTGTGTTGTTCGTCGCCGTGGTGATCTCGCTGCGGCTGGGCGCGTATCCGATGTCGTTTCGCGCGATTCTGACATCGCTGTACGAAAGCGTGATGGGGCGCGGCGATCAGATTCCGACCGACTATCAGATGGTGATATTCGGCTTGCGGCTTCCGCGCATCGCATTTGGAATCATCGTCGGCGGAGCGCTGGCGGTTTCGGGCGCGGGATTTCAGGCGCTGCTGCGGAATCCGCTGGCTGATCCGTACGTACTCGGCGTGTCGAGCGGAGCGGCGCTGGGCGCGATCGTGAGTTTGATTTTTGCGCCGCACGTGCCGCTGGCGATGCAAGGCGCCGCGTTTGCGGGCGCCGGGATCACGATTCTGGCGGTTTATTTTCTCGGACGGCGCGGCGGGCAAATCGACAGCTCGACGCTGCTGCTCGCGGGAATTATTTCGGCGTCGTTTCTTTCGGCGATCATCATGTTCCTGATGACCACG
>DAITPO010000230.1:0-3712 GCA_036833535.1 Candidatus Acidiferrales bacterium
TTAGTTCCGGTCGAGCGTCCTTACGGTCAAAACAAATCGAACATCATCGTGGGCGTCATCCGCAATTACACCGCCCGATATCCCGAGGGCATGACGCGCGTCTTGTTGATGGGAGATCCGAGCAAGGATCTTGGCGCCATCGCGGAATCTGAATGTCGGCGCATCCTCGCGGCTCTGACCCTTGCCAAAGAGAAGGGCGCACCGCTGGAATGGTTCCCCATCTCTGCCGGTGCGAAGATCTCCATGGAAAGCGGCGTGGAGAACATGGATTGGATCGCCCGTGTCCTGCGGGGTTTGGTGGAGTTCACGCAGGGCGGCGGAGAAGTGAATCTGGTCATCAACGGCATCAACGTCGGCGCACAGCCTTACTGGAACGCCGAGGCCAGCATGCTCATGCACACCCGCGGCATTTTGATCATGACGCCGCAATCGGCCATGGTCCTCACCGGCAAGCGCGCGTTGGACTACTCCGGCAGCGTTTCGGCCGAAGACAACCAGGGAATCGGCGGCTACGATCGCATCATGGGCGTCAATGGCCAGGCGCAGTATTGGGCCAAAGACATCGATGAAGCGTGCCACATCCTGTTCCGTCACTACGAGCACACCTACCTCGCACCCGGCGAACGATTCCCGCGGAAGGCCGTGACCACCGATCCCATCGACCGCGACGTCCAGGTTTATCCGCATGGAAACTCCCACGGGGACGGCTTTGCACTAGTTGGCGAGATTTTCTCCGACACAACCAACCCGGGCCGAAAGAAATCCTTCGATATTCGCACCGTGATGATGGCGGTCGTCGACCAGGATCATCTTCCGCTCGAGCGCTGGCCCGGCATGCGTGCTGCGGAAACAGCAGTGGTCTGGGACGCGCATCTCGGCGGATACCCTGTCTGCCTGATCGGCATTGAATCGCGGCCGGTGTCTCGACTGGGATTCGTACCTGCCGACGGACCGGATCAATGGTGCGCTGGCACTCTCTTTCCGCAATCCTCGAAGAAAGTGGCTCGAGCGATCAACGCCGCAAGCAACAACCGGCCCGTGGTGATCCTGGCGAATCTATCGGGATTTGACGGCTCGCCGGAGTCGATGCGCAAACTGCAATTGGAATACGGCGCGGAAATCGGAAGGGCCGTAGTGAACTTCAAGGGACCCATGGTCTTTTGCGTCGTCTCCCGCTATCACGGCGGCGCCTATGTGGTTTTCTCGCGCGCGCTGAACGAACATCTCGAAGTCGTAGCCTTGGAGGGAACCTTCGCTTCCGTGATCGGTGGCGCGCCGGCGGCGGCCGTTGTTTTCGCCGGTGAAGTCGAGGCCCGAACGCGCAAAGACCCGCGCTTGCAGGCGCTCAGCCAGGCAATGGCGCAAGCCGATAGCGCGGAAAAGCGGCGGCTGCGAAAAGAATGGGATGAGCTTTTCAAAATCGTGCACTCGGAGAACCTCGGTGAAGTGGCCGGCGAGTTTGACCGCGTGCACAATGTGCATCGCGCTTTGAGCGTGGGAGCGTTGAACCATATTCTTCCGCCCGCGGATCTTCGTCCCTATCTCATTCATGCTGTCGAACGCGGGGCGGCAAGCGTGCAAGGATTGGAATCCGCGAAGCAAGAAGGCGAGAAGCTGGAACCGATCGGTGCCCTCGCCGCGACTGGGGCTTCTTAATGCAGATTCATTGGTTGGAACAGACCGAAGCGGATGTGCCTGCGGGAGAGGAATGGCTCAGCGCCAGCGAGGCGCTCCGTTCGCACGGCATCTTTTTTGCCAAACGGCGCAACGACTGGCGCTTGGGACGCTGGACGGCGAAGAAAGCGTGGGCGGCGTATCTGAAACTTCCTTGCGAGCCGCAAGTATTCAGGGAAATTGAAATACGCCCGGCGCCCAGTGGCGCGCCGGTGCTGTTCTACAAAAATAATCCCGCGGGCGCGACGATTAGCCTGAGCCACCGCGACGGCACCGCGCATTGCGCCATCGCGCCATCCGGCGGGATTCTGGGTTGTGATCTCGAGATCGTGGAACCGCGCAGCGAAGCATTTCTCGCCGACTATTTCACAGCGGAAGAGCAAGCGCTCGTGGCGCACGCGCCTGCCGCGGACCGCTCCAGGCTTCTCGCTCTGCTTTGGAGCGCGAAAGAGAGCGCTCTCAAGGCGCTGCATGAGGGGCTTCGCTTAGATACTCGCTGCATGATCGCCGAACCCGCCGAATCTTCAGCCGGGCTTGATGGCTGGCATCCGCTACAGGTTCGCCACACGGAAGGCCAAATCTATCAGGGCTGGTGGCAACAGGCGGGGAACTTCGTGCGCACTGTGGTTGCTTCTCCAGCGCCCGACGTGCCGATTCTTTTAACTCAGGAATACTCCCGGAGCGAAGAGCAACAAATCCTGAACACTAGCGTGTGATCTGAGAGAGACGCGGGTTTGTGGCGCGGTCACTTCGGCATCGCTCAATCTGTTCTTGAGGGCAAATTGCAGGTCTGCTTCCGTATTCCTCAGGATGCCCGGCGGATATAGTCGCGTGAGCAAAAACTCCGGTACACCGATAGAACTAATTCCTGTTTGTGCCCTGAAGTTTAGGCAGCGTGGACGTGTACAGCTTCCGGCTCGGTGGCAGCCGTCTGCGGCGCGTCCTTCACGGGTGGGGGAACCAGCGCTTCAGCTGCGTTGACCATCTTCATTGCTTGCGCCGCGATTTTCTTGCTTGCGCGACTGAAATCACGCGCCTTTTTCACACTCGCGGACCGGCACAACTCCTGAAACGCATCGACGATGAAGTCGCGCAACTGATTCACGTCCGGCGCGGCGTGAGCGTCGGCCAGCAGGCCGACAAAGAGCTTTCCGTCGTAACTGCTTACCGCGACACCGACACCCAAGTCATATCCAATCGGCACTTGCGGATATGACGCGATCATCCTTTTACCGACGGCATAGAGAGGCACCGGCGATCCAGAAACGTTGGTGCAAATCAAGTTCAAGAGCGGCACCGGGAAGATGATGTCGGGAAGTGTCCGCCACAGCAGCGCCTGCAATGGCGCGGGCGCGGAAGCGATCCAGGCGGCCAGCAGTCCGACCAGATTGGCGGCCCCGGAGCGCTTCATCGTCTCCATCCGGCTCGTGACTTTTTCCAGCAGGCGCGCCGGGTTGCGCACGTCCATCGGCAGCGCCACCGGCAAAAACGTGATCTGGTTGCCGCTGCCCTTGCCCTGCTCACCTTGCCGCAAGCTGACCGGGCAAACGATGCGCACGAAGCGATTGACCACAGACTCGCCGTGCAGCTTCACGTAGCGCGCCAGCGCCCGCGTCAACACCGCCAGGACGACGTCGTTGACCTTGCCTCCCAGAGCGTCGCGCACCGCCTGCAAGTCCGCAAAATTGAATTCGGTCCAGCAGAACTTCCGCTCTCCGCCGCAAGGCTTGTTGAACGGCAGTCTTTCCACCGAGGCTGCCAGTTCCGGCAGTAATTTGAAAAGCCCCGTTAGCTCATTTCTCTTTTCGTCGTCGAGAAGCGCCTGCCCGAAACTCAGCAGCCCATTCTCCAGCGCGAGCAGGCCTTCGAACGAGCTGCGCAAACCATGAAAAATCGAATCCTCGGTGCGGCCCTGCGCCGTTGCGCGCGCTGGGCGATAGCGCGGCTTTCGGCTCGCTACGGCGACTGCGGGCGTAGCATCCAGCATCACCTTTTGAATTTCGGTGCCCGAGATCCCATCAGCCAGCGCATGATGCAT
>DAITPO010000231.1:0-3667 GCA_036833535.1 Candidatus Acidiferrales bacterium
TCGGCCCGGCAGATTTTGAGGACGACGGTAGCACTTGCGATTGTCGCCTGTGCGGCGGCGCCGCTTGGCGCGCAGCAATATCCTGCGAGCACTTATCAAGAGTTGCGCTGGAGATCGATTGGGCCGTATCGCGGCGGGCGAACTCGGGCTGTTGCCGGCGTGCCAAACGAGCCAAATGTGTTTTACATCGGCGCGGTGAATGGCGGCGTCTGGAAATCGGATGATTTCGGGCGCACCTGGACGCCGATTTTCGATTCGCAGCCTACGCAATCGATTGGGGCGATCGCGGTGGCGCCGTCTGATCCGAACATTATCTATGTGGCGAGCGGGGAGGGATTGCAGCGGCCCGATCTTTCCGTCGGAAACGGAATTTATAAATCTACGGATGCGGGGAAGACCTGGGAGCATTTGGGATTGCGCGATGGGCAGCAGATCCCGGCAATGGCGATCGATCCGCACGATCCGAATCGATTGTTTGCGGCAGTGCTGGGGCATCCGTTCGGCGCGAATGAGCAGCGCGGGATATTTCGCTCGACGGATGGCGGGAAGACCTGGGAGCGCGTGCTTTACAAGAATGAAAATACGGGCGGCTCGGATATCGAGATGGACCCTTCGGATCCAGACGTGCTGTACGCCGGCTTATGGGAAGCGCGTGAGGGGCCGTGGGAAGACAACAATTCTTATAGCGGAGCGGATGGAGGGCTCTTTAAATCCACCGATGGCGGCAACACTTGGAAGCAATTGACGAATGGGCTGCCGAAAAATCTCGTGCAAATCAACGTGGCGATCGCGGCGAGCGATTCCAAGCGGATTTATGCGACCGTGGGAACGAGCGAGCCGGGGGATTACGCGTCGGGAAAAGGACTGGGCGTGTACCGCTCGGATGATGCGGGAGAGAGTTGGACGCAGATTACGACCGACCCGCGGCCGGCGATGCGCATTGGCGGCGGGGATTTGCCGATTCCGCGAGTCGACCCGAAAAATCCGGATGTGGTTTACAGCGCCAGCATCGTTACCGTGCGCTCAAGCGACGGCGGAAAAACCTGGATGAGCCTTCGCGGTGCGCCGGGCGGCGACGACTATCAGAATCTTTGGATCAATTCGAATGATCCGAGAATTATATTGCTGGTGGCGGATCAGGGCGCGCTTGTGACCGTGAACGGCGGCGAGACGTGGAGTTCCTGGTACAACCAGCCGACGGCGCAGATTTATCACGTGAGCGCCAGCGGTGGATTTCCATACCTCCTGTGCGGCGGGCAGCAGGAGAGCGGGTCGGTGTGTATATCGACGCGCGGAAACGACGGAGAGATTTCGTATCGCGAATGGCATCCGGTGGGCGCGATTGAGTATGGGTACGTTGTACAGGACCCGCTCGATCCGGACATTATCTATGGCGCGGGGAGAGCGGAAGTGTCTCGATATCACTGGCGCACCGGGCAGGTGCAGAACGTGACGCCGTTTCCCGTGCGCGATGCAAAAATTCGCACCGACCGGACGCAGCCGCTGATGTTTTCGCCGATCGATCCGCACATTCTTTATACGACGGCGAATTTTGTATTCAAGACAATGGATGGCGGGCAGAACTGGCAGACGATTAGCCCCGATCTCGGGCGGGCACATGCGGGCGTTCCGGCGAACCTGGGAAAAATGGCGGATAAGGATGCGAAAGCGGACAAGCAGCGCGGAGTGGTTTATGCACTCGCGCCTTCATTCAAAAGCTTGGAGACTCTTTGGGCCGGGACCGATGATGGATTGATTTGGGTCACGCGGGACGGCGGGAAAAATTGGAAGGATATAACGCCGCCGGAGCTTTCAGCTTGGAGCAAAGTGACGCAGATTAGCGCTTCTCATTTTGATGAGGAGACAGCGTATGCGTCGGTCAGTCGGCTGCGGATTGACGATTTGCGGCCTTATATCTATCGCACGCACGATGGCGGAAAAAGCTGGAAATTGATTTCCAGCGGATTGCCCGCGAACGCGCCGGTGGATACGGTGCGCGAAGATCCCGTGCGGAAAGGCCTGCTCTTTGCGGGGACGGAGACGAGCGTGTGGGTATCGTTCGATGACGGCGAACGCTGGCAATCGTTGCAACAAAATTTGCCGCACACGTCGATGCGCGACCTCTTGATTCACGAAAATGATTTGATCGTGGCGACGCATGGGCGCGGCTTTTGGATTTTGGACGACATTTTGCCGCTGCGGGAAATCAGCGAGAAGGTAGCGAACGAGGACGTCCATCTTTTCAAGCCCGCGGCGGCGATTCGAGCGCGGCGCAGCACATACACCGATACGCCCGTGCCGCCGGATGAGCCGAATGGCGAGAATCCGCCGGACGGAGCGATCGTAGATTATTTACTGTCGAAGCCGGCTTCCGGCGCCGTGACGCTCGAAATTCTCGATAGCAGCGGAAAGCTGGTGCGGCGTTTCTCGAGCGAGGACAAGCCGGAGCTGAGCGCGGAGGAACTGCAGAAACAATTGATCCCGATTTATTGGGTGCAGCCAGCGAAGAGCCTCTCGGCGGAAGCGGGGATGCATCGCTGGGTCTGGGATTTGCGCTATCCGGCGCCGGTTTCGATTTCGCATGAGTATCCGATTTCGGCTGTGCCGGGAAATACTCCGCGCGGGCCGTTCGGGCCGCTGGCGTTGCCGGGACAATTCAGCGTGCGGTTGACGGTGAATGGAGCGAGTTACACAGCGCCGCTGACTGTGAAGATGGACCCGCGCGTGAAGACGCCGCAGAGCGGGCTGGGGCAGATGTTCCAGGCACAGATGCGTCTCGCGGATAGCTTTTCGCGGAGTACGACGGCGCTGTTGCAAGCGCGCTCGGCTCGCGAGCAGCTCGAAAAGCTATCGGGGAAACCGAGCGCCGGGCTGAACGAAGCCGTGACCGCGCTCAAGAAGCAGATCGTAATTCTACTCGATGGGCACGAGGGCTCGGAGGCGGGCACGTCTTCGCAGGCGGCACTAAGCCGCGTCAATGCCAACGCAGGCGCTTTGTACGCGGAACTGGACCGGGCGGATGCGGCGCCGACCGCTGCGCAGGTGAAGGCGCTCGGAGAAATCGATCGTGATTTTTCTGCGTTGCTGAAGCAGTGGGATGAAATTAGAAAAACTTCCATTCCGGCGCTCAATCTGCGGCTCAACGACGCCCGACTGCCGGAGATTGTGATCGAGGCAAATCCGCGCGCAGAGGAAGAGCCGCACGGCGACGAGGAGTGAACCAGAGGGCGCAGCTGTAATCGCAGTTCTTGGCGGTATTTAGCGCGCGCAATTCTTCACGTGAGTTTTCGCAGCGAGGAGAAACGATGGCGATTCTGGTAACCGGCGGCGCCGGCTACATCGGAAGCGTGACGGTGGAGAAGTTGCAAGCAGCGGGCGAGAGCGTGGTGGTGCTCGACGATCTCGCGCGCGGACACCGCGAAGCTGTCACGCGGGAGACGCCGTTCTACCACGGCCGCGTGGGCGATCGCGCGCTGATTGCGAAAATTGCCGCCGAGCACAAGCTCGAATCGTGCGTGCACTTTGCGGCTCTCGCCTATGTGGGCGAATCCGTGCAAATGCCGGAAAAGTATTTCGAGAACAACGTCGAGCAAGGAATCGCCTTCATCGGAGCTCTTCTTTCCGCCGGAGTGCGCCGGATTGTGTTTTCTTCCACGTGCGCCACTTA
>DAITPO010000232.1:0-3539 GCA_036833535.1 Candidatus Acidiferrales bacterium
TAGCGCTGGGCTACGCGGTCGAGGCGATCTAGGGTGTCGGGGAATTTGCGGACTAGGAGGACTAAGGCGGCGGCTTGCGGGTTGGGTTTGGCGCGCCCTTGCTCCCATTTTTCCAGGGTGCGTTCGTTGATGCGCAGCTTGCGGGCGAAGACGGCGCGGGAGCAGCGCAGGCGGCGGCGCGTGTCGCGAATCAGCTTGGAGTCCACCTTCGGTAGAGGGGCTGGCTCGATTTTGTAAGTCCGCAATGTCAGGCGGCCCTGGCGATGACGCTTCATGGCGGCCACGCCTTCGATTAATTCGTCGAATAGTTTGCGTTTGGCGGTCAACGTGGGCTCCTTGATTTCGTCCTCAGAGTTCCTGCGGCTTCGCGGGCGCGCAATTCCGCTTCGATGGCACGCTTGAGCGATTTCTTTTCTTCCGGCGTGAGATTGGCGGCCTCGTCCTTGCCGTAGAGCGTCATCAGCCAGATTTGCTGCGCGGCTAGGAAATAGTAATAAATGATCCGCAAGCCGCCTCTGCTGCCCTTGCCGCGCTGCGGATCTTTCCAGCGCATCTTGCGGAAGCCGCCTGTTCCCGGCATCAGGTCACCGCGAGTTGGATTCGCGGCGAGATGATTTTGCAGGGAGCGATAGCCATCGTCGCCGAAATAATCGAACACCTTGCGGGTGAACGCCGGGGCTTCGATGAACTCCATGGCGATTGTACGCCTTTGGCGTATGGTTTACAGGATACGCTGATAGCGTATGGTTGTCAATTACAGAAGCGATGTGGAGGTAAGTACGGGACGCGGTCCGCGGATGATGTCGATGTTGGCGTGATGCGAGGTCGTCGGATGCCGGCGGGGACGCCGGCGCTACTTTTGCACAGGATCTCTGAAATTCACAGTGGCGTGCGATTGACGTTTGGACCGCTGGCACGCAGACTCTTGCTTCGATTGCAATCCTAGCAACTGAAAATTTATGCGCGATGGGTTTTTCGCGCGTGAAAAACTGGCGTGGCGGAAAACTATTGCGTCGAAGGACTCAGTAGGCGAAACTAAGGCGAATACTTCGCGAGGCTTATGGCTATCGACGTCAATCTGGAACGGCCTTTGCCGCACAATCTGGATGCTGAGCGCTCCATTCTTGGGGCGATTCTGCTCGACAATCATGCTTTGAATCCTGCTGTTGAGAAGCTTAAGACTGACGACTTCTTTCTGGATCCGCATCGGCGGATTTTCGAGCGGATGATTGCTTTGGCTGAGGCGCAGCAGGCGATTGACCTTGTTACTTTGACGGAGGATTTGCACCGCAGCGGGGGGTTGGAGGCTGCTGGCGGGGCGGCTTATTTGGCGCAGCTTGTGGATGGCGTGCCGCGGATTTCGAACATCGAGCATTACGCGCGCATCGTCAAAGAAAAATCTATGCTGCGGAATCTGGCGCATACGGCGCTGGCGATTCAGGAACGGGCGCTGGCGGCGGAGGAGGACGCGGACGCGATTCTCGATAACGCCGAGTCGAGCATCTTCGAATTGGCCGACGATCGCATTCGGGCTGGGTTGATTGGCGTTAAGGATCTGGTGCGCGACAACTGGACGCGCATTGAAAAAGTTTTCATGGGTGGGCGGCAGATTACTGGCCTCGCCACCGGTTATCCGGAATTGGATCGCGAGACGGCGGGGTTGCAGCCATCGGAATTGATTATTTTGGCGGCGCGGCCGTCGATGGGGAAGACGGCGCTGGCTTTGAACATCGCGGAGAATGTGGCGGTGCGGAACCGGCAGACGGTGGCGGTGTTCAGCCTGGAAATGTCGAAGGAATCGCTGCTGCTGCGGCTGCTGGCGTCGCATGCGCATGTGGATGCGCACAAATTCAGGACCGGCTTCGTGAAGCACGACGACTGGGCGAAGGTGGCGGTTTCGCTGAACGAATTGGCGGATGCGCCGCTGTGGATTGACGATTCGGCGTCGGCGAGCGTGTTGGAGATGGCGGCGAAGGCGCGGCGATTGGCGCGGGATAAAAATTTGGCGCTGGTGGTGGTGGATTATTTGCAGCTTGTGACCGCGCGAGGGCGATTCGGGAATCGCAATGAGGAAGTGTCGAGCATTTCGCGGGCTTTGAAGGCTATGGCTAAGGAATTGAAGGTGCCGGTGCTGGTGTTGAGCCAGTTGACGCGCGGACCGGAGAAGGACAAGCGCGATCCGCAATTGGCGGATTTGCGCGAGTCGGGGGCCATCGAGCAGGATGCGGACGTGGTGCTGTTCATCAACCGGCCGGATTTTTTCAATAAAGAGGCGCCGGAGGAAGAGCGCAATAAGACGAAATTGATTATTGGGAAGCAGAGGAATGGGCCGACGGGAGTGCTGCATTTTGTGTTCAATAACCGGTTCACGAGATTTGAGGTGGCGGCGCCGGATGAGTTTGGGAGTTTTGAGGAGTAACGCGCGCTTGGCTGTGGGCGGCTTGACGGGTTGCGCCGTCGGTGATTTTGCTTCGATTGGGCTGGTTGCTCGTAAGAGCCGGCGGAACGCCAGCGGTACGGGGATGGGCCGACACAGGCAGGAGTGCCTGTGCTACACAGTTGTGTTGCGGCTTCCACGACCGTTCAACATTGGTCCTGGGATGGAGTTTTTCGATTCCTTCGGTTGTCCTTGTAACCTATTCTAAATAGTGGATTACGGGTGCGGTGGCGCGGTTTATTGCGCTGGCGCGACTTGGCAGCGTTTGTGCTTGGAATGGATTTGCCATGCCTACACTATTGACTGACTCACAGACGATTGACGCGCCGGTGGCCGAAACGGGCGGCGCGGCGGGATACTCTGACAGGCCGGATGCTGCGGCGAAGCATATGACTGGCAAGGTCAAATTCGACGGGCGGCCCGTTTGGGCGGAGATTTCGATTGCGGATATTCTGCACAACTTGCAGGTGATCCGGCGGCAGGTGGGGGCGTCGCGGAAGATTTTGGCGGTGGTGAAGGCGAATGCTTACGGGCTGGGATCGGTGCCGATTTCTAAGGCGTTGGCGAAGGCCGGGACGGAATGGCTGGGCGTGACGGACTCGCGCGAGGGGATGGAATTGCGCGATGCTGGGATTCGCAAGCGGATTTTGGTTTTGACGGGATTTTGGCCGGGCGAAGAGGGGTATTTGCTGGCGCACGATTTGACGCCGACAATTACCGGGCTCGAGCAGCTTGAGCCGCTGGAGCGGGCTGCGGGGCGCGCGGCGCGGAGCAAAAAGAATTTTCGCGCGGCGTTTCATTTGAAGATTAATACGGGGATGAACCGGCTGGGGATTGAGCCGCGCGATGTGGACGCGTTTGCGAAGGAATTGGAGCGCTGCCCGCATTTGAAGCTGGAGGGAACTTACACGCATTTTGCTTCGGCTGAGGATTTCACCAGCGATCAGACGGCGCGGCAGGAGAAGAAATTTTTCGCGGCGCTGGAGCGGCTGCGGGCGCTGGGCGTTTCGCCGGGAATGGTGCATTTGGCGAATAGCGGGGCGATTTGCGCGCGGCCTTCGACTTGGGGCGATGTGGTGCGGCCGGGGGCGATTCTTTATGG
>DAITPO010000233.1:0-3531 GCA_036833535.1 Candidatus Acidiferrales bacterium
GAGCCATCATGTTGACCGGGCCCATGGCGTCGAGGCGGGCGCGCATTTCACGGTGCGCCTGATCTTCGGCCGCAAGCTCATCCCCGGTAACGAGCCGAATCGTGCTGTCGGCCATCAGGGCCGGACGTTCGATGCCCAGTTCATTCAGGCAGGTGTCGGCCAGATGTTGCAGGTCGGATTGAAGCTTGGCGGCCCTGGCCGATAGCTCACCCCGTCGGTCGCGAGCGAGATCGAGTTGTTGACGCGTGCTATGCAGTAGCTCGTCAATTTCAGCTAATCGCGCCCGCACCTGCTCCGACTCGAGTTGCAGCAAGCCTTCGCGTGCTTCTCCAGCATTGCGCTCGGCCTCGAACTGCACCAGTTGTTCGGCCAGTTGCACGTTCTCGTTTTGCCGCTGCGCGATTTCGGCGCTCGCCGCTTCCATTTGGGTCTGCAGAGCGCTGGCCCGCTCGCGCATCTCGGAGACGAGTGCCTCGATGCGTTGAAGCAGGATTGTGGCCGAACGGTGGCGCTCTTCGAGCGTGGCCACGCGAGCCGCGCGCTGCGAAGTGGTTTCTGCGGCGGTGTCCCGGTGGCTGCGCAGAGCGGCGAGGCGGTCTTGCCCGGCGGCAAGCCGCATTTCGAATTGAGCGCGCGCTTCCTCGATCGTGGTCAGCCCTTCTTGCCAAAATGCGATCGAACTTTCCTGTTCCTGCCGTTCTGCCGCCAGGCGTTGCAGCTCGCCTTCGCTGATCGCGATCCGCTCACGCACCCGCGACATCTCCGCTTCCAATTGCTGCAGCAAATGTCCCGAGGTCATCGCCCGCTTCTCGGCTTCGCGCTTTTCGTCTTCCAGACGATCGAGCAGCGAAGTGGATTCCTTGATTTCGCGTCCCAAGGTGAGCGCAAGTATTTCCTTCTCGCGCAGAGCCCGTTCCAGTTCTTCCAGCAGGCGTAGCACGTCGCGCAACTCGCGCTTCATGGAAAGTGGTCCCTCGCTGCGTTGCTTGCCGCCGGTGACGGTGACGTTGTGGAAGCATTCTCCGGTCTGGGAGAGAAAGAATGCGTCCGGGCTGGAGAGCGCGAGCTCGCGTGCCACCGAGGGATCCGAAACAATGTAGCCATTGCCCAGCTTCGGCAGAATCACTTCGAGCGACTTGCCGAATCCGTTCAACACGCGAATCGAGTTTTTCAGCGGCAGGACCGTGTCGTTGAGCGGAGAGTAGAAATGGCTCTCATCCGCGACGAACGAGAACTTTGCCTGCGAGTCCTCCGGATGCACCAGGAATGTCGCACGCCCGTTGACGTCGGAGCGTAGCAGGCGCAGGCCTTCGTCGGCCGCGTCCCACGATTTGACCACGACAAAGTTCAGTTCATCGCGCAGAAAATCCTCGACCACCCGCTCATAGCGGGGCTCGACTTCGAGGAAATCGGCGAGCACACCGGCGGGAGTGTTTCCTCCCTGCATTGCGCCCGATTGAAAGAGCCGCCGCACCGACTCGGTGGAATAGCCATGCTCGGCGATGACCGCTTCGAGCGAACCCTTCTTGCCCAGCGCCGTGGCGTATTCGGAACGGATAGAGTCGAGATGCTTCTTGGTGTCGTGCTCTGCGGAACGCTTGCTGTCGAGGGCTTCACGCAGGTTCGCGATCTCAGCGGTCAGGCCGCTCGCTTGCCGCGAAACGCTCTCGAATTCCAGAGCAATCTGGCCGCGTTGTCCACCGAAGGTTTCCGATTGCGACGAAGCGGTTGCGATCTCGGCCCGGAGACGCTGCTCCTCGCGGCCGATACCCGCCAGCCGTTCCCGGGACTGGGTGAGCTGATTGCGCAGGTTGGAGGACCCGCCGACCGATTCCAGAATGGCGGTGCGATGCGACTCCTGCTCGTGTTCCAGCAGCGCAAGATTGATCGCAGCATGTGCTGTTTCCTGTTGGCTGAGGTTGTATTCCTGCTGGGCCGCCGCGAGATCCGCAGCCGCTGAGTCCAGCAGCTGCTGGTGACCATCGCGTTCTTCCTCCAGCGCGGTCAGACGATTTTGAGCCTGCGCCAGCTCCACTTCCGCGGAAGCGGTGCGAACCATCAGTTCCGCGCAGCGCTCTTCGTTGGTACGGATCCGCGCCTTGCCCCGATCGCCTTCGATGGCAATCTGGTTGAGCCGGTCGCGATTTTGCCGCGTCTCGGTCTCGATCGCGTATCCGCGTTGTGTGCGCTCGGAATGCTCGGCTTCCGACTGCTGCACGCTCTCGGTCTGCTGCCCAATTTCCTCGCCCAGTTGATGGATCTCGGTGTCGAGAGTCACGATCTCCTGGTCCATCTGGTTGAACTTGCTGGCAAGTACAACCCGCAGCTTGGCGCGCATCTCGTCGCGTAGCTTGGCATAGCGCTCAGCCTTGCTAGCCTGGCGCTTGAGCGAGTTCATCTGCCGCGTGACTTCTTCGAAAATGTCGTTCACGCGATTCAGATTCGTCTTGGCGTCCTCAAGACGCGCCTCAGCCAGACGCTTCTTCGTCTTGAATTTTGTGATCCCAGCCGCTTCTTCGATGATGGCGCGGCGATCCGTCGGACGGCTGCTCAATATCTGACCGATGCGCCCCTGCTCAATGAGCGCGTACGATTCCGGCCCCAGGCCCGTTCCCATGAACAGTTCCTGAATGTCACGCAAACGGCATAGTTTTCCATTCAGCAGGTATTCGCTGTCGCCGCTGCGGAACAACCGGCGCGTCACGGAGATTTCTCCCGCGTGGTTTTGCTGCTGATTGAATTTGCGCCGCCGGATTTTCAGAACGACCTGCGGGCCTGCCACTGCTACCGCGCCGTTGCCAGTTGGCGCTTCCTGAGTTGGCGCGTCGTGAGTTAGCGCTTCGGGCGCGGCTTCGCCTTCAACCCCTTCAGTCTTTATCTGCCCGGGTTGAGCTTCTTCAACGGCGCGGTCCGTTTCTGCGGCAGCCTGGGCACGGATCTCGGCTTCATCCCAGTTTCCTTCAACCGGAAGGTCGTCCTGAATCTCGATCTCAGTGGGTGCGTTCATATCCGGCCCGCCGTAAATTTCCGGGTCAATCAAAGTCAGGCATACTTCCGCCATCCCGGTGGGATTGCGGTCGCGCGTGCCGGCGAAGATCACGTCCTCCATGCGCGAGCCGCGCAGCGACTTTGCCGACTGCTCGCCGAGCACCCAGGAGATCGCGTCGGCGATGTTCGACTTTCCGCACCCGTTCGGCCCGATGATCGCGGCGATGCCCTCGCCATGAAATCTCAGTTCAGTGCGATCGCAGAACGATTTGAATCCCAGGATTTGCAGCTTCTTAAGTTTGAGCAAAGTTACTCCTTCGCGGGCGGACACGGTGGTCCGCGGACTCGGTTTGCGCTGGCTGGTGTGCACTGCAAATTGCGGGGATCCGGAGGTTAATTGTTGCTGTTAACTCCTCGGGTTCCTCGCGGCTCGCATTGCGGGATGCCGTCCCCACGAACCAAGAACGTCACCCACGCTTTTGACCAACTCTAACGGCGAATACCGGGGCGGGTCAAGTAATAAAACACCACATATGGTGGTAC
>DAITPO010000234.1:0-3524 GCA_036833535.1 Candidatus Acidiferrales bacterium
AGAGACCGCGAAATCGTCAGGAATCGTTCGATTTACCGTCGCCCACAAGATGTCCCGTGCCTCGGCACAGCGGACACTCCTTGCGTACCCACGTTTTGATGTCACTTCCACCCTGGCTGTCGTCGGTGTGCTGTACCTCGACCGATACATATCCCTTACCGTTGCAATAGGGACACACTGTTCCCTCTCCGCCAGGCATCTCCAAGTTCCTTTGGATGGGGGAAGCGATAACCCAGCAAATCCTAGCACCGGATGTATGCGACAACCTGCGAGATCAGTCTTTTGTTACGAATTCCGTAATGGGCTGGATATTGGGATTGGATCACCGGAGACTATCCGCAGCCGAAGTCAATGAGTGCAAACGCCTGATTGCGTCAACTGAGCGTAACAGTCATTCTGGCCCATCTTCCTCCAGGTCGGATCACGTCCGATTCGCCCGTCACCCGAGAGCAGACTCGACGGGCGCCGCTAATTGCTGTGGCGAGATTCACCTCGACGAGCCCCAACAATTCACTCAAAATGTGCCCCAATCGAAGCAACGGCGCGGTGAGCCGACCGGCTTTGACGTGCTACCATCTGGCACGGGTGAGGGCGCATGCCGAACGTTGGCCAGCGGTTTGGGCGCTATCGCATCGAGGAAGAGATCGGTGCTGGCGGAATGGGTGTCGTTTATCGCGCCTACGATCAAAAGTTAGAGCGCGACCTGGCCATCAAGGTGCTGGCTTCCGGCGCGCTGAACGATGAAGGTGCGCGGAAGCGGTTCCGCAACGAAGCCCGCATCCTCTCACGGCTCAATCACTCAGCCATTCAGACCATCCACGACTTCGACAACTTCGAAGGCCAGGACTATCTGGTCAGTGAGTTGGTGCCCGGCGTGTCTCTGGACACACGCGTACGATCAGGTGTGCTGCCGGAGAAGGAGGTCGTCGACCTTGGCTATCAGTTGGCCAAAGGCTTGGAGGCGGCGCACTCGGCAGGCGTGCTTCACCGGGACTTGAAACCCGCGAACCTGCGGGTCACGCCCGAGGGCCGTCTGAAGATTCTCGACTTCGGACTGGCAACGTTGTCGCGTGAAGCGATTCTCACGCTGAGCACTACACAGACGTTGGCGATGGCACCCAGCGGCGTTGCCGGCACGCTGCCCTACATGTCGCCCGAACAGTTGTTGGGGGAAGAAATCGATCCCCGCAGCGACATCTACTCAGCCGGCGTCGTGTTGTTTGAAATCGCGACGGGCAGGTTGCCGTTCTGTGATTTCCTGGTTCCGAAGTTGACAAACGCGATTCTCCACCAGATTCCGCCTACTCCGAGGACGCTTGTTCCGAAGCTCTCCGTGGAATTCGAACACATCGTGCTGAAGTGCCTGGAAAAAGATCGCGAGCTTCGATATCAGTCGGCGAAGGAGTTGGCGGCGGACCTGCGTCGGCTCGAAGTAAGGTCGAGCAGCGTGACAATCGACGCGCCGGGTGTAAAAGGCCCTCGAAGGTGGCTCGTGCTGGCAACAACCAGTGTCGGAGTCTGCACTCTGGTCGCGGCCACGTTATGGCTGTGGCCGCGTCTCAGATCGAAGGAGAGCGCCGGGGCGCCAGCCCTACGTTGGGAGCAGCTGACCAACTTCAATGATTCTGCTCAAGTTCCAACGCTGTCGCGAGACGGCAAGGTGGTGGCATTTCTTCGCGGACCCGACAGTTTCGGAAACTCTGCGAACACGGGACAGGTCTGGTTCAAATCGTTGCCAGACGGCGAACCGCTCCAGCTCACGAAGACTGTCCTCAGGAAACAGACGATCAATTTCTCCGAGGACGGCAGTCAGTTGTACTTCACCCAAATAGAAGGTCCGTTTGCCTGGAACACTTATGAACTGTCTTTGCTGGGAGGGCAGGATCCTAAGCTGTTCATGGCCAACGCCACGGGATTGTCCTGGATCGGCAATCGCGTATTGTTCTCCACAATCAGCACGGGCATACACATGAAGCTTGCAACGTCGAGTGCGAGCCGGGCCGATGAGCGGGATGTCTATGTTCCAGCCGATCATGTGCAAGGGATGGTGCACCGGTCCGCGCTGTCGCCCGATGGGAAATGGGTGTTGCTCGTAGAGATGGATAGCCAGTGGTGGAGACGATGCCGGTTGGTGCCGTTCGATGGCTCGTCCGCGGGACAACAAGTTGGACCGGAAGGTTCCTGTACCTGGGCGCAGTGGTCTCCAGATGGCAAATGGATGTACTTCACCGTGGATACTCGGACGGCTGGTTTTCACGTGTGGCGACAGCGTTTTCCTGACGGAACACCTCAGCAGGTCACACCTTCCGGCGCGAGCGAGGAGGAAGGGCTGGCGATCATGCCTGATGGCAAATCGTTCATTACTACCGCCGGCTCGCAGCAGTCCGCCATTTGGCTGCACGACGACAAGGCAGGGGACAAGCAAGTCACCTCTGAGGGTTACTCGCTTCTCCCTACGCTCTCACCGGACGGAAAGAAGGTGTTTTATTTGCGGCGAGTCACGGGTTCACGCTCCTACTTCAGCGGCGAACTGTGGGTTTCCGACCTCGGGACCGGAGTGGCGGCGCGGCTATTTCCGGGTCTCGTAATCACGCATTTCTCGATCTCCCGGGATGGGAAAAAAGTTGTGTTCGCGACAGAACAGGGCCAGGCCCGCTCGGGGATCTGGGTTGGCTGGCTTGACCGCACGCAGGCGCCGCGGCAACTTACGTTCGGGGACGAGTATCGGGCTTTTTTCGGCAGGCCTGGGCAGATTTTATATCAGGGCGGGCAAGTACTCCCGAAGATCATGAAGATCAATGAAGACGGTAGCGGCGAGGCCCCGGCTTCAGATCTCGACATCATGCAACTGCAGAGCGTTTCGCCCGATGGTCGCTGGGCTCTGGTGGGCGTAACGCCGTCCGGTGGACACGGCGACAGGAATGCGATCGTTGAGGTTGTGCCGCTCGAGGGCGGTGCACCAATCGTGATATGTGACACCTGCAACTACGGGTTCGGCGCCACACGCTTCTCGGTTCCGCTTCTCTCGTGGAGTTTGGATGGGGAATGGGTCTATGTGTCCCTGCGGCCTTTTCCGTTCGGTTCATTCAGGACAGCGCTGATACCCATCAAGTCCGGCGCCGCCCCTCCCGCCTTTACGAAGGGCTTCCGCAGTGAAGCAGATTTCGCGCGGATTCCCGGTGCGCGTTTAGTCGATCACGACAACATATCTCCGGGCATGTCACCCAACTACTTCGTCACTACGCGCCGTTCGGCGAAGGCCAACCTCTTTCGCATCTATCTCGACGAACAATAAGGGGCCCTGGCGTTGCCCGGGGCCGGCGCGCGTCCTTATGTCCGGCTGTTCTGACCACCGATCAGATCGTGCAAGGTCCAATGGTTGCGGGCTGGCAAACCGGAAACGACATGGTTGTTGGCGAAACATTGCCATAGCACCAACTACGACCGTCAGAGACAATTGGTGCTAACGTCTGGTTTCGCCAATTGACTTCCGGCTTGCTCGTCAGCACAACGCTGAATGCGGT
>DAITPO010000235.1:0-3476 GCA_036833535.1 Candidatus Acidiferrales bacterium
AGGAGTCGTGAAAAACATATCGGCGACCCCAGGCGCGGCCGTAAACCCCGGCGACGTTTTAGCGATTGTGGAATGACCCCGGCAGCTCAAGCCAGTAAATTAAGGCTTGGGATGCTCCGGCCGGCCTTCCGTCAGCGCGGAGCCAAAGCCTTCCAGACGATCAAGCTTGTCGAGAAACACAGGAATTTCCTCATCCCATATTCTCCAATCATGCCCACGGGGAGATAGTTCGCGGTATTCATAAGGAATCCGGCGCTGGGCGAGCAGAGAGAGGAACTCGTGCGTCGGCGCGGCGTTGCCGTCCTGGCCGCCGCATACGATAAAAAGCATGGGCACGTCTTCCACCGGAATCTTCGCGGCCCATTCAAACGGATCTCGATCTTTCTGCTCCTGGGAGCCGAACTTGCCCACGAGTACCTCATAATCGCGCAGGGCCTTTCGCGCCTCTTCGGGTGCATCCGCGGCGAGCGCCGGAGGCTTTTCATGCGCGGCGGCAAGAGTGCCGCTGAAGCTGCCGATCGCGGCAAAGGAATCGTGGTGCTTCAGGCCAAGAAAAACGGCGCCGAATCCGCCCATGGAAACGCCGGCAATGGCCCGCGCAAACGGTTCGGGGACCGTGCGGAAATGAGCGTCCACGTAGCCGATGACGTCCTTAACAATGAAGTCGTCGAACTTAGCCTTTTGATCGGAGACGCTATTGACGTACCAGCCCCGCGAAGCGTCCGGCGTGACAATGATGAGCTGATGCCGCTCCGCATAGGCAGAAAGATTCGTGCCGCGCGCCCAGCCGGTAATGTCGGCATCGTAACCGTGCAAGAGATACAACGTGGGATAACGCCGGACCGCAGTATCGTAATCCAGCGGCAAGATCACCAGCAGCGTTCGCTCATCGCCGATAGAGGCGCTTGGGAAATGCACGACCTTCACATTCTGCGGTAGCACCGTCGGGAGATCAGAGGCGGCTGCAAAAGACGCGATACCCAGCAACCAGGACACTAACCAAGCGGAGATCGCACAACACACTCGCATGATCACATTAAACTCCAGGCTAATGAGATGTATTGCCCAGTCAGAATATCAGTCAAATCATCTTCCAATCAGAGGATGGCTCCGAGGCTCTTTCCGCTCCGCCGAGAAGGGTAGGTCGCACGGTCGCAGCCCATCGAAAGCAGCCCATGGTAGTAATGCGGTAAAACGCTCCGGAGCCCCAGCACTAACGTCATTTCAAATCAGCCTCTTCCCACGCGTACCATAGAGAAGCAGGCAACGGCGGAGGTCGCTAGGTGAAGCTGCAGCGGATCATCAGTTTTGCAACTCTGGCAATCTCGATTCTCACGCTCGTCCTCGTCCTGAAACGTCCCGCGCCGGTTGCGCCCGCGCTCGCGCCCGCTGCGGCTGCCGTCAATGCGCAGTCGTTTCAGGAAAAGGTGAACCAGCTCGCGCAGCCCAAAGCGCCCGGAGAAAGTGAGAGTGAAGTTCGTATGAACTCGGGCGAACTGTCGGCCGCGCTTGCGCAAGCTGCCGGCCTGCTGCCTGCGACGACGCCTGCGCCCGCGAATTCCTATAGCCCTGCACCGTCCAGTTCGTCTCCCGCAAGCCCGGCCATGGAGTTTCCCGGCGCGGTTCCCAATATTAAGGACTATCAGGTCTCGATGGATGGCGACGTAATCCGCGGGCAATTTCTCACGCAGATCGCCGGCAAAGACGTTTATCTCACTCTGGCCGGACATCTCGGCTCCAAAGACGGTTACGCCACCTTCGACGCCACCGAGGTCAAGGTCGGCGATCTCTCCGTACCGGCATCGCTGGTCAACGAAGTGTTGCAGAAAAAACTCGCCGAACAACGCGATCAACTCAAACTGCCAAACAACGTCAAAGATCTCAAAGTCGAAAACGGCGAACTGGTTTTTGTGGAGAAATAACACCGGCTGCAGAAAATGCCGTCACCCCACGCACCGCACTTTGTAAAGAAAAACTTGCCCAGCGCGCTACACCAAGGGTTCGTTCCGACAGAGTCTTCTAATCTCCATCTAATCTCCTTCTAACTGTATCCGTTTCAAATCGACGGTATGACGACTTTCCCGATCCCGCACAACTATGCTGATCACATTCTGGTGGCCAGTCCCAGCCCGGTGGTGCGCCAGCGCGTGCTCGAAGGTCTGCGTTCTCCCGTCCGCCGTTTCGAACAGGCCACCGGAGGGGCCGAAGCGTTGGTCCATTTGGAGAGTGGCTTCTGGCAGGTGCTTTTTCTCGATCGCCGCCTGCCCGACCTCGATGCCGAGGAACTGAGCCAGACCGTGCGGCAGCGCTATCCAGGAATCGAAGTCGTGCTGCTCGATCCAGAGGTCGATTCATATCTCGATCCGGATTTCCATCCAGATCTCCGTCCCAAGAGCGATGCCGAGTTCCGCGCCGCCGAAGAGAAACAAGGCCTGCTTCCGGAAATGTGGCCCGCACCATCCCCAGACCAAAACAAAGACAAGGACAGGGATAAGGACGAAGGCAAGCTCCTCGTCACCGCACAGTCTATTCTCGAAGCACCCTTACCCGGAATGATCGGCAACTCACGCATCATGCAACCTGTGTATCGTCTGGTGCGCCTGCTGGCGCCGCGCAACACGACCGTGCTGATCACCGGCCCCACCGGCTGTGGCAAGGAAATCGTAGCCCGCGCCATTCATCATCTCAGCCCACGAGCGGCGCGCGCGTTTGCCGTGGTTAATTGTGCCGCTATACCCGAGACCCTGCTTGAGGCCGAGCTCTTCGGATACGTCCGCGGCGCTTTCACCGGAGCCATGCAATCCTATGCCGGGAGAATACAGACGGCGCAGGGTGGCACGCTGTTTCTCGACGAAATCGGCGAGATGCCGTTGAGCTTGCAGCCGAAACTCCTCCGTTTTCTGGAGCAGAAAGAATTGCAGCGCCTGGGCAGCGCCGAGGTCGTGCGCGTGGATGCGCGCGTCGTCTCCGCCACCAACGCGCACCTGCTGACCCTCGTCCGAGAGGGAAAATTCCGCGAAGATTTGTACTACCGTCTCTGCGCGTTCCCCATCGAAATTCCGCCCTTGCGCGACCGGCCGGAAGATATCGCGGAACTCGCGAGGCACTTTCTCGCAAAATTTGCGGCACCCCTGCCCGCTCCAGAATTCTCGGCCGACGCGCTGCAGTCGCTCAAAACGCAGCCCTGGGCCGGGAACATCCGCGAGCTGCAGAACGTGATCGAACGAGCACTGATCCTCTCCGAAAACCAAGCGGTGATTTGCCCCGAACACCTGTTGCTCGCGGACTCTCGCAACACTCGATAAGTCGGAGCAACGGGTCGTCTTCATCTGTACACGCCTTAAGGACGTTCTAAGGCAATTTATGCCGGGCTGGCATTGCCGTTGCAGAGTAATGTTCATGTCCACCTCCTTTCCAACGCCACGAGATCCGGCGCGCGATCCCGAACATCCGCTGGCCCGCGCCTTTGCGTCATT
>DAITPO010000236.1:0-3472 GCA_036833535.1 Candidatus Acidiferrales bacterium
CGGGCGGGGAGAATGCGGCGCGGGTTATTTGGCCGACTTCTTTGCCGGCTGCGGTGAGCTTTGTGCCGCGGTCGGGGATGGCGCTGCCGTCAAATTCTACGGCGGCGCGGACGCGATTGACGTGGCCGCGGGAGCGGACTCGCTCTACGATTTCCTGGCCGGTGTAGCAGCCCTTCGAGTAATTGATGTGGGAATCTTCTAGGCCCGCTTCGTGCGGGATTACAGTCTCGTCGAAATCGTAGCCGAACCAGGGGATTCCGGCTTCCAGGCGCAGAGTGCTGAGTGTGGCGTAGCCGATCGGGCCGCCGCCGTGAGCGCGCACTGCGGCGAGCAGCGCGTCCCAGAGCGCTTCGACGTGCTCGCGTGCGACGAGGCATTCGAAGCCGGGAACGCCGGGTGAGCGGCGGATTACGCGGACGGGAATCGCGCTGAGCTGCCCCTCGCTGTTCGGGGCCGCGACGCTTGCTTCGACGTGGCCTAACTCGGCCAGACTGTCGAATTCGATGCCCGCGACGGCGCGCAGAATTTCGGGGCTGCGCGGGCCTTCGACGCCGAGCGCGGCTAGCGTCGGCGTTGCATCTTCGAGCGTGACGTCGTCCATGATGATGTATTTGTCGAGCGCTTCGATGAGCCGCTCGCGGATCATTTGATAGCTGACGATGAGATGGCGATCGCCGATGGCGTAGATCTCAAGCTCGGCGATGATGTGGCCTTGCGGATTCAGCAGCAGGGAAGGGACGCCGCGGCCAGTGGCGGTCTCGCGAATGTCGTTGGTGAGCACGGCGTTGAGATAGCGCAGCCTGTCGGGGCCAGAAGCCCAGATGAACGCGCGATAGTTTTTGTCGATTAGCGCGGCGGATTCGTGCGCGAAGCGATATTCGATTTCAAGCGGCGCGAAGCGGTCCGGCATTGTGCAGCCGAACCAAGTGGCAAACTCCGCGCCAAGCGATGCTTCCCGCGCTCGCAGCGGAGTTTCGATTGCGGATTGTGCGGTAGCGTCCATCGGGGGCGTAAGAAACATCTTACCGCAGAGACGCAGAGGGCGCAGAGTCCGGAAACGGACCGGCGGGACATCGGATATACTTTGAGCGATGGGGCAAACTTTAATTCACGAAGTGATTCCGGTCGGGATGCTGCAGTGCAATTGCTCGATCCTGGGCGATCCGGAGACGCGCGAAGCCATCGTCGTCGATCCGGGCGATGAAGTTGAGCGCATCGTCGAGATCCTTAACCGGCACAAGCTGAAAGTGCTGGCGATTGTCAGCACTCACACGCACATTGACCACGTCGGCGGGCTTGCGGCGCTGCATCACATCACCGGAGCCCCGGTGTTCATGCACGAGAGCGATCTAGAGCTTTATCAAAAGCTCGACATGCAGGCGAAATGGTTGCGCATGCCGACGCCGGAAGTGACGGATGTGGATCAGTTCCTGCGCGAAGGCGACGCGGTGCGTTGGGGCGGCTACGAAGCGCGCGTGATGCACACGCCGGGGCATACGCCCGGCAGCCTGTGCCTTTACATTCCGGCGCGCGAGATTATCGAGCCGCACGCGGCGCCAGGCAGCGGAACGATGCGCGCGCCATCGCGACACCGCGGCGGAAACGGCGGCGAGGATTCGCGGCTGATCGCGGGCGACACGCTCTTCGCCGGCAGCATCGGCCGCACCGATCTGTGGGGCGGCTCGTTCCCGGAGATCATGAAATCGCTGCACACGAAATTGATGGCGCTGCCGGATGAGACGCTGGTGCTGCCGGGCCACGGCGAAGCCACGACCATCGGCGAAGAGCGGCAGAGCAATCCGTTTCTCCGAAAGTAGCGCCGGCGTCCCCGCCGGCATCTTACGTGGGAAAAAACTGCTAGTGGCAATCGTTATGCGCGGATTCGCGTCGCGTTGGTCTGACGTTTCAGTTGGCGCGGGTCTTTTTGGTTTAGTAGATTGCGCCGCGCCAGTTTCGGAGCTGTGGCGTGGACGGTCGTCGTAAGATGCCGGCGGGGACGCCGGCGCTACTGAAGAGCGGACTTTTCGCGTTCTTCGCGGATGGATTCCATTACGCTTTGGATTAGGGATTTGGCGTCGCGGATTTCCTGGGTGATTTGGCGGATGTCCATTACCGGCTTTTCTGGGTCGCGGGCGGTGTGGCAATAGACGCCGTGTTGGCCGACGAGGACGAGGGCGTTGGTGAGGCGGTCGAGGGAGACGGCTAAGCGGCCGCGGCGTTCGCCCATCATGGTTTCGTAGTGTTCGAGCTCTTCTTTGTGGTCTTCGAAAACGCTCATTGAATTGGTCTCCAGTGCGGCACTCGCGAATGCTCTTTCATCTTCTCATGAGTTTCGGTCAAGGCGCTGAAGGACTGAGAGCAAAGCAATCTCAAATTTGAAATTTCAGATTTCAGACAAACACAAATCGCAGAGCGCAGTTGGCGCTACAAATTGCCGTTTTCGTGCGCTCGCGTAACGCAGTCGGCGGGCGTATACTCCTCGCACATTCATCGCATAGCTAACTGAGCACCGGAGGATCCCCATGAAGGCCAAGATCGCGTTTGCCGTATCGGCGCTTGCCGCGCTGCTTTGCAGCGGCGGTGCGCTGCGCGCGCAGGATTCGCCTAGCGCGCCTCCGCCTCCACCAGAAAAGCCGGAAGCTGCTCCCGCGACGAAGGCGCCCCCGATGCGCATCCGCATCGGGGGAAATGTGGCACAGGCGAAGGTGATCCACCAGGTGCAGGCAATTTACCCGGAGACAGCCAAGACCGCGCACGTGCAGGGCACGATCGTTCTTCATGCGGTGATCGCGCGGGATGGCACGATTCTGGAGCTGAAATACGTTTCCGGACCGGAGCTGCTGATGAAGTCGGCGATGGATGCAGTCCGCGAGTGGAGATACGCACCGACGCTGCTGAATGGTGAGCCGGTGGAGGTGGACACGACAATTTCGGTGGTTTATACACTGGGCGATGGCGACGGAGCGGCCCCTTCTGGCGAGCAGGAGTCAGCCCCCAAGGAGATCGATCCGCAGTTCAGGGCCGACGTGATGGAACTGCTCGAGGTGATGAATTTCAAGGAGCTGTTTGCCAACTCGGTGAAGGAGGCGGCGAAATCGGTGCGCGAGCAAATGGTGAAGGTCATGCCGGCGACGCCGAATCGCGACAAGATCATCGATGAATATTTCGAGAAGCTTGCCGGATTGATTCAAAGACCGGAGGCTGTGGAAGGCCTGGTGCGGATTTACGCCAAGTATTTGACCGACGACCAAATCAAGGCCGCGACGACGTTCTACCAAACGCCCGCGGGCAAGCACCTTCTCGAGGTCTTGCCGAAAATCCAGGGAGAGGCGATGCAATGGGGCGAGCACCTGGCGGCGGCGAATGCCAAGGATATTTTGGTGGAGTTGTGCCACGAATATCCAGAGCTGAAAGGGCAGGCAGACTTTTGCCCTGCGGACAGCGAGAAGAGCTCACAATTGCGGGATCGCGA
>DAITPO010000237.1:0-3467 GCA_036833535.1 Candidatus Acidiferrales bacterium
CTTTCGGGGAGCCGTATTCTAGCGCACGAAGGGGGGAAGTCAACGGGGAAGAAAAGTAGAAGCGGGCGGGTTCAAATTTTGGCCGGCTTAACAGTTTCCGACAAAAAGAAATAACTGTCGGTTCCGTGGTGACTGACACGGGCAAGTCGACGGCGCGTCCGTGTACTTCTCGAAATTAAGTAACCGCAGATCCTTCACTGCGTTCAGGATGGCAACAAAAAAACTTTAGGCGGCGTTGGTGGCGGCGCGGGCTTCGGGCTTTTCGGCTTGGGCGGCGGCTTCTTCCCAGCGGACGGAGACTAGCTTGGAGACGCCGGGCTCTTGCATGGTCACGCCGTACATGACAGAGCCCATCTCCATCGTCTTGCGATTGTGCGTGACTACGATGAATTGGGTTTGCTCGCCCATTTCTTGCAGCATTTTGTTGAAGCGGCCGACGTTGGCTTCGTCGAGAGGCGCGTCCACTTCATCGAGGATGCAGAAGGGGCTTGGCTGGAAGCGGAACACGGCGATTAGCAAGGCTAACGCGGTGAGCGCTTTTTCGCCGCCGGAGAGTAGCAGGATATTTTGCAGGCGCTTTCCTGGCGGCTGCGCGACGATGTCGATTCCGGCTTCGCCGGAGCTGTCGGGCTCGGTGAGGCGCATTTCGCCGGTGCCGCCGCCGAAAAGGCTTTGGAAGGCGATGGCGAAACTAGCGTTGATGGCCGTGAAGGCTTCTTCAAATTTTTGGCGCGAGACTTGATCGAGTTCGGAGATGGCTTGCTGCGTGTTCTGGATGGATTCAACGAGATCGTCGCGCTCGCGGCGGAGGAAGCCATCGCGCTGCTCACATTCCTGATATTCCTCGAGGGCCATCATGTTGACCGGGCCCATGGCTTCGACGCGCGCTTTCATATCGTTGTAATTCGTTTCGGCGGCGGTGAGCTCTTCGCCGGTTAGCAGCGTGGGCTCGAGGCCGATCAATTCTTCGGGTTGGGCGTTGAGTTCCGCGACGCAGGTTTGCCGTAGATATTCGCGATCGGAATCGTTGCGGGCTTTTTCGACTTCGCAGTGGGTGCGCTGCTCGCGCTGGTCGTCGAGGGATTGGCGCTGGCCACGGAGCGCGTCATCGAGTTGAGCGGCGCGGGTGCGGGCGGATTCCCATTCGGCTTCGAGAGCGGACTGCGATTCTTCCATGCGGAATTTTTCGGCGCGGAGGCTTTCGGACTGGCGAGCGAGTTCGGCGGTGCTGGCATCGAGCTGGCTGCGCTCGAGTTCGAGAGCGGCATGTTGCTCTCGGAATTGCGCGGCTCGAGCGGATGTTTGAGATGCCTCGGCCTCGATTCGCTGAGCGATGGTTTCGGCGCTGGCGAGGCGCTCCGAGATTGCGGCCAGCTCTTCGCGCTTGCGAACGAGCTCTTCCTGTTGGGCTTGCAGGCTCTGGCGCATCTGCGCGAGGCGTTCCGCTGCGGCGGCGGATTCGGATTCGGCTGCAGCGCGGGATTCCTTGGCGGAGGCGCTGCGCGTCTCGGCTTCGAGCGCGCGATAACGCGTGGATTCGGTCTCGGCGCGCAACACGGCGAGTTCCTGTGCGGCGGCTTCTCGTTGTTCTTCGGCGCGCTGCCATTCGGCGCGAGCTTGTGCGAGCTGATGCGTGGCGGCGACGACGTCCTTCTCGGCTTCCACATGCTGCGCGAGCGTGACGGCCAGCCATTCATCCGCGCGGGCGATTTCTTCTTCGAGATGCGCGATTTCGCCTTGCGCCTTGGAGGCTTCGGATTCGAGGCGCGTGGCTTCCACTTCCTGCATGCGCAATTCGCGCTTCAGCGCGAGGGGGCCGGCGTCGCCGGGACGGCCACCGCTCACCATGCGGCCGTGATAGCACGTGCCGTCGACGGTGAGGAAATGAAATTCCGGATAGGCGCTGGCGAGGTTTTCGGCGATGCCTGCTTCTTCGACGACGTAGGCCGTCTGGAGCTTGGAGAGAAATTGATTCATGGCCGGGCCGAGCGGCTCGCGGAATTTCACCAGGCGATCGAGACGCGCGAGAACGCCGGGGCGGTGGTGCATCGCGTCGGGAGTTTCGCGCGGAGTGATGTTGAGGCTGCTGAGCGAATCGACGAAGAAAGTGGCGCGGCCGCCCATTTCATCACGGAGAAGAGCGACGCCGGCGCGAGCGGATTCGAACGTTTCGACCACGACGTATTCGAGCTCATCGCGGAGGAATTGCTCGATGGCGTTTTCGAATTGCTCTTCGACTTCGGCGTAATCAGCTAGCAGGCCGACGGCGCGGAAGTCTTTGGGCGCCGAGCCGTTTGCGGCGAAGAGCTTTTGGACGGCATCGGCGGAATAGGCGCGCTCTTCGAGGATTTGCGAGAGGGAAGCGCGGCGTGCGCGAGCGGCGGAGAGCGACTCGCGCGTGGTTTCTGTAGATTGCTTCAATTCCTGATACGCGCGGCGGAGATCTGCCAGGCGCGTTTGGGCTTCGCGAGCGGCTTGGCCGAGTTCTTGCGAGCGGGTGAGAGCGGTTTGCGAGCGTTCGTCGGTCGAGTGGGCGCGCTCGGAGTGCGCCACGCAATCGGCTTCGATTGTGGCGAGCGCGGTGGCTCGTTGAGTTTCGGCTGCAGAGAGGCGGGCTACGGCTTCCTGGCCCTGCAGGGCTTCGGCGTGGCTGCGGACGGATTCTTCGCCGAGACGCGCGGCGGTTAGGCGGAGTTCTTCGATGCGAGTTTCCAGGGATTGTTGTTCGGCCGCGTCACTAGCGGCGGATTCCATGGCATCGCGCAGCGCGGATTCGAGCGCGGCGGTGTTGGTGCGCAGCTCGGCGACCGATTCGTTGTGGGCGGTCATGCGATTCTGCAGATCGGTTGATTCGCGCTCGGCCTGCTCGATTTCTACGAGGACTTTGGCGGCGCGCATTTCGAGCTGGCGGGCCTGCTCCTGATTGAAGAGGATGCGATTTTCGGCGCGATCGAGATCGAGAGCGGTCTGGCTGAGGAGATTTTGCGTGCGGCGCAGCTCGGCTTCGAGTTCGTAATTTCGCGTGCTGAGGCGCTCTTGCTCGGCTTCGAGTTCGCGGAGCGAGCGCGTGGCGTCGGCTTCGGCGGCGGCCATTTCGTGCAGGGATTTCTCCAGGCGCTCGGCTTCGGAATCGAGGTGCAGCGCTTTGCTGGCCAGTACGGTGCGCAGGGCGCCGCGCATTTGCTCGCGCAGCTCGGCATAGCGGCGGGCTTTCGAAGCTTGGCGTTTCAGCGACGCTAGCTGCTTTTCGACTTCGACGAGGATGTCGTTGACGCGGGAGAGATTCAGGCGCGCGGCTTCGAGTTTGGCTTCGGCGAGGCGGCGCTTGGTCTTGTACATGGTGACGCCGGCGGCTTCTTCGATGATGGCGCGGCGATCCATGGGTTTCGAATTCAGGATTTGGCCGATGCGACCCTGCTCGATGATGGCGTAGGAATCGGGGCCGAGGCCCATGCCCATGAATAGTT
>DAITPO010000238.1:0-3388 GCA_036833535.1 Candidatus Acidiferrales bacterium
GAATTGAGCCCTTGACCGAACTCGCTCCGAGTTTTTCGCGGAGCTGTTGCATTCCTCGGTGTAGGTTCACGCGCACCGAACCGGGAGTCAATCCGGTGCGCGCGGCAATCTCCGGCCCGGTCATGCCTTCGACGAGGCGCAGAATCAAAGTCTCGCGATAGGCATCCGGCAGCTCGCGAATGGCGGCGAGGATTGCCGACGCTTGCGCCATTTCCGCGCTGGTCGCCGCGCGATCTTCGATCAGATCGGCGGGAAGCGATTCGGTCAGCTCCGTCGTGGCTCGCGAACGGCGGTAGTAATCGTTGGCGCGATTGCGAGCAATGGCCGCGAGCCACGCGCCGAATCGCGCGGCATCGCGCAACGAATTGAGCCGCGGTAGCGCCTGTAGAAAAACGTCCTGGACGAGATCGTCCACTTCGCCGGGCGGAACGCGGGCGAGGAGTATGCCGTGGACCATCCGTGCATGACGGTCGTAGAGACGGCCGTAAGCGCTGCGATCGCCGCCGCGCGCGGCTTCCACGAGGAGCGTATCTTCCGAAACTGGCGCGGCTTCCCCGGCGGGCCAATCGGTCATAGGCGGTGATCCCACGAATCCCGCGCGAATGTCAACTTGGCTTCCCATATTTGGCCGGCATCGGCCAGGATCGCGTCTACGGCTGTGTAGACGCGATGGACGAACGAAGTGTTAACACGCACGAAATATCAGTCGACCGAGGCATTTCGAGCGGGAAGTTTATTTTCGAGCCCGTGCCAACGCGCGTTGACGCTTCCTGGTGCATCCTATAAGATTGTGGAGTTGTGAGGGCGGTTAGCTCAGCGGTTAGAGCATCCCGCTTACACCGGGAAGGTCCAGCGTTCAAATCGCTGACCGCCCACCATCAGCGCATACGCAGCACAACACAGCGGGGCCGTAGTTCAGCTTGGTTAGAACGCCTGCCTGTCACGCAGGAGGTCGCGGGTTCGAACCCCGTCGGCCCCGCCAACTAAATCAGTGACTTGCGGAGATGCCGCTTCCTTTCCCCGCTGCTCTTGTGTCGTCGCTTGCGAGATAACCGCGCATTGCTCCCATCGCCGCGAGCTTCCCGCTCGGAGAATTTAGAGGCCCGCGCCGTCGTGTGGCGAATTGCCTGCCAGGCGCTATAATTTCTCTATGCGACGGGCCGCCGCGCTTTCATTGGCCATTTTGCTGACGGGCGCCACGTTCGCAGCTCGCGCGCAGGCTCCTGCGCCGGAACCCGCCTATGTCGTGCGCGGACACCAAGCGGAAGTCCACCAGCACGCGCTCAAAGAACGGCTCGATCGCTTCCACGCCAAGGCCTCGATCCAGTTGCAACGCGACGCGCCTGATCTGCTTCCCGCCCTCGAACCGCCGCCGCCCATTGCGTACGGCTACCAAATCCTTCCGCGTATCATCGCGGACGCGCCGCTCGGACCGCTCGGCAAACCCCACGTTGTGAGTTTCAGTTGGCCGTGGAGCGATACGCTGATTGCGCGCGAAATGACGGACCTCGAGCGGCTCGAGTCGGACCTCGCGGCGGCATCCCAAAAGCCGGCGGAAAGCAGGCACGCGGCGTATGAAGCGATCGTCGCGGGCTACAAGAAAGCAGTGGATAGCCGCCGAGTGATCGACGCGGACATCGACTACAACTGGATGTGGCAGCGCCAAATTGCGAATGCCCGGCCGCTGTTCGATCTGCTCACTGCGCGTTTGAACGCCGAGGTTGAAAAAGAGAAGCGGCCCGCGTCGCCCGCGACAGAGCCTGAGGCGCCAGCGATTGACTTCAGTCCTCCCGACTTCGCGCGGGTTGATGCGTCCGCCGGCCGGTTGCGGATCGTTACGGTGCCGTTCTATTCCGACATCCAGGACAGCGCTGTGGTCGAGTCGTTCCGGCGGGCGATCGAATCGTATTGGCACGTATACGATGGCCAGGACGAGTACCAAGTACGCTTGAACATCACGGCGTTTTCGCCCGAACGCCTGTACTGCGGACCTACCGAGGATGGGAGAGCGCCGACCGCGGCTTGCGCGCCGCCGGCCCAGGGCGAACACATCAATCTGGAGGCGCACGTAACGCGGTTTCCGGCCGATGGGGCCGTGCTCACCACCGGCGCTGAATCGCTCAAACTGACCGCGGAGCGGGCGATCGTGCTCGGGCCGCATGATGTCGCGCCGCGCACGCTGGCGCATGAGTTCGGACATGTCCTCGGCTTTCCGGACGCCTACCTGCGCGGATACAAAGACCTCGGTGCGGATGGCTTCGAGGTGGAGGAGTTCGTGCCGAACTTTGAAGACATCATGTCGAGTCCGGGCGCCGGTTCGGTTCTCGCGCGGCATTTCAGAACTCTGATCGCCGCAAAGGAAATTCAGACACTGATGCAAGAGGGGCTGGATGCACTCTACAAACGAGCGGATCCGAGTGATGCAGCCGCGCGGTTCCGGGAGGTGCTGGCTCGAAATCCGAATCATTACGGGGCGACGTTGCAACTCGCCAAGGCTCTTGACCTGGCCGGGAAGCCGGAGGAGGCGCTGCCGGTTTGGCGCAGGATTATGGGGATGGCAGAAGCTGCCGGCGACGCGGAGACAATTCAAACGGTGCGCACGCGGCTTGCAGATTCGCACCAGTGAGAATTCGGGAGGCGGATGGAACGGCACGGTCGCAGCGGGGAAAGGGAGCGTACAGGCTGGATATCCGTCGGGCTTGGTTCTCCCGATTGGAGTGGATTTGTTCGCGTGCCTTGCCGTGTATGCGATTCTGCGGACTTCTATTCTTGGCGCCGTTTTGCTTACGGGATATCTTGGCGGAGCAACCGCGAGCCTGATGCGGATGTCTAACCCGTTGTTCGCGTTTCCCGTCGGCTTCGGCGTGCTGGTCTGCGCCGGGCTGTTCTTGCGTGATGAAGGGCTGCGCACGCTGATTCCTGTGAGAAAATAACCGGGAGGGGCGGCCGGAAAGCTGATTTTCAGAGGAGCGGCAGATGAGCACAGTTCGAGTACTCGTTGGGACGCGCAAGGGTGCTTTCGTTCTTACGTCGGACGGAAAGCGGGAACGATGGGAAATCGGTGGTCCGCATTTTGCGGGTTGGGAGATGTATCACGTTAAAGGATCTCCGGTGGATCCGAACCGGTTGTATGCGTCGCAATCGAGCGGCTGGTTCGGGCAACTGGTCCAGCGCTCAAACGATGGCGGCAAGACCTGGGAGCCTGTGGGAAATAAGTTCGTCTACGACGGAGTTCCGGGCACGCATCAGTGGTACGACGGCACGGCGCATCCCTGGGAGTTCAAGCGCGTCTGGCATTTCGAACCTTCACTCACCGATCCCGACACGGTTTACGCCGGAGTGGAGGACGCCGCGATTTTTCGCACGACGGATGCCGGTCAGACGTGGC
>DAITPO010000239.1:0-3315 GCA_036833535.1 Candidatus Acidiferrales bacterium
TGACGCTGGGCGCCACGGGCCTGGCGCGCGAGAAAACAATTCACGACGACGCCCGCGAATTCGACTTCGCCGACCTGAAAGGGGACCTGGATCGCCTTGGCGAGCTCGCAGGCAGCTTCGAGTGGAAAGCGGGTGCGCTGCCTTGGCTCTCGCCTGCTGCAGCCGCCCAAGTCGCCGCCGCAAATCGCAGCGGCGAGTCGCTGGGCGTGGCCGGGAAGATCGGTCGCAAAGCCGCCGAAGCATTCAAGCTGCGCCAGGATGTTTTTTATGCGGAATTGAAGCTGGATTCGCTGCTGGAGGCTGTGGAGGCGGCGCGCGCGACGCGACGCTACGAGCCGCTGCCGCGCTTCCCTGCCGTCGAGCGCGATTTTTCGCTGCTGCTGAACGATGGGACTACGTTCGAGCAGGTAGTGGAGACGGTTCGCGGACTGAAGATCGCGGAGTTGCTGAAAGTGGAGGCCGTAGATCTATTTCGCGGGAAGAATGTGCCTGCGGGAAAATTTTCACTGCTGGTGCGCGTTACGTTGCAGAGCGCGCAGGCGACGTTGACGGATGCGCAATTGACGGACTTCGCGGCTCGTATTGTCAGCGCGCTGGAAAAATCGCTCGGCGCGACTCTTCGCACGTGTTAGTGTTCGGCCGCGCTAGTTTTCTACGTCGCCGGGCGCGGCAAGCGGCGCCCCTACGAACACCCCATGCTTCAGCTTTTCGGCGTCTCGCCTACGGCGGTTTCTTCTTCCAGGATTGCCGCGGCTGCGGCTACGCGGTCGCCTTCATCTAGGCGCAGCAGGCGGACGCCTTGCGTGGAGCGGCCGGCTTCGCGGATTTCACCGGAATGGACGCGGATTACTTTGCCCTGGCCGGTGATGATCATTACGTCGGAGTCTTCCTTCACTTGCAGCGCGGCTACAACCGGGCCATTGCGGTCCGTGGACTTGAGGTTGATCACGCCCTTACCGCCGCGCGACGTGACGCGATACTCGGCGAGCGGCGTGCGCTTGCCGTAGCCCTTCTCGGCGACCGTGAGCATCAGCGACGTCAGCGATTCGCGGATCTGATCGCTCTCGAGCTCGTCGAGATTGTCCGTAGTCTTCTTGAATTCCTTCTTGATGATTTCGAAGTCCGGCTGCACCGCGTCCATGCTGACCACGAAATCGTCCTTCGCCAGGTCCATGCCGTTCACGCCGCCTGCAGCTCGACCCATGGCGCGAACTTCTGTTTCGCGGAAGAGGATGGCCTGACCGTCGCGGCTCGCGAGGAAAACCATCTGCTTGCCGTCGGTGAGCTTCGCGCCAATCAATTCATCTTTCTCATCGAGACTGATGGCGATGATTCCCGAAGGGCGCGGGTTTGAAAATTCGGCGAGCTCGGTCTTTTTCACCGTGCCGTTGCGCGTGGCAAGGAAAACGAAGCGATTGGCTTCCTCGAGATTCCGCGCGGAGACGACAGCCGTTAGCTTTTCATTCTCCTGGAAGCGCACCAGGCTGGTGATGGCCTTGCCGCGCGTCGCGGCTGCGGCTTCGGGAATTTCGTACACCTTCAGCCAGTAAATCCGGCCCTTCGACGTAAACAGTAAAATATAGCTGTGCGCCGAGGCCACGAAGAAATGCTCGACGAAATCTTCCTCGCGCGTGCGCGCCCCGATACGCCCCTTGCCGCCGCGCGATTGATGGCGATACACATCCACCGAAGTCCGCTTCACATAGCCTGCGTGACTCACTGTGATGGCCATTTCCTCGTCTTTGATCAAGTCTTCGAGCTTGATCTCCTCGACGCGGTCCACAATCTGGGTGCGCCGCTCGTCGCCATAAAGCTTCACCACTTCCTTCAACTCCGCGACGATCACGCCGCGCAGCTTTTTCTCGCTGGCGAGAATTTCGCGCAGCTCCGCAATGCGCTCGCGGATTTGTGCAAGTTCCTTGAGGATGTCGTCGACGGAAAGCTGAGTGAGGCGGTGCAATTGCAGTTCGAGGATTGCGTCGATCTGGATATAAGTCAGACCAATGTGCTCAACGCGCGCCGCGCCGGCGATACCGTATTTCTTGTGATCCAGTTTGACGCCGCGGACGGTCGTTTCTTTTCCGCCGACGAGGACGCGCACGGAACGGTTCTCGAAGAACTCAAATAAATTCTGGCGTGCGTTGGCGCGGCTCGCCGATCCGCGGATGACCTTGATGACCTCGTCGATGTAATCGAGCGCGATCTGGTAGCCGAGCAAAATGTGCTCGCGCTCTTCAGCCTTGCGCAAATCGAACTGCGTGCGCCGCCGCACGACTTCCACGCGGTGCTCGATGAACAGCCGCAGCAAATCCACAAGCCCCAATTCGCGCGGCTGCCCAGCCACAATCGCGAGCAAAATCATGCCGAACGATTCCTGCATCTGCGTGTGCTTGAAGAGGTGATTCAGAATGATCTCGGGCTCTTCGTCGCGCTTCACTTCGATGACGATGCGCATGCCGTCGCGATCGCTTTCATCGCGAATGTCGGCAATGCCGTCGATCTTTTTCACCTGGACGAGCTCGGCGATGTGCTCGATGAGGCGCGCCTTGTTCACTTGATAGGGCAGCTCTGTGATGACGATGTCCTGGCGATCCTTGCCGCGCGCTTCGATCGCGGCCTTGGCGCGCACCTGGAACGTCCCGCGGCCCGTCTTGTAAGCCTGCTCGATGCCTTCGCGGCCGTAGATGTAGCCACCGGTCGGAAAATCCGGACCCGGAACCAGCTTCATCACTTGCTTCAGAGTCGTCTCAGGATTTTCGATCAGCAGAATCGCGGCTTCGATCGTCTCCTTCAGATTGTGCGGCGGAATATTTGTAGCCATGCCGACGGCGATGCCGCTCGAGCCGTTCACGAGCAAATTTGGAATCTTTGTTGGGAGGACGGTCGGTTCTTTGGTGCTCTCGTCGAAATTCGGAACGAAATCTACGGTTTCTTTCTCGATGTCCGCGAGCATCTCTTCGGCCATCTTCGAGAGCCGCGCTTCGGTGTAACGCATGGCCGCCGGCGGATCGCCGTCGACGGAGCCGAAGTTTCCCTGGCCGTCGATGAGCGGGTAGCGCATGTTGAATCCCTGCGCCAGACGGACCAGTGCGTCATAAACGGGCGAATCGCCGTGCGGATGGAATTTGCCGAGGACTTCGCCGACGATCTTCGCGCACTTGCGGTACGGCTTCGTGGAGGTCAAGCCCAGCTCGTACATGCCAAACAGAATGCGGCGATGCACGGGCTTCAAGCCGTCGCGCACGTCGGGCAGCGCGCGGCCGATGATTACGCTCATGGCGTAATCGAGGTACGACTTCTTCATCTCCGCTTCGA
>DAITPO010000240.1:0-3266 GCA_036833535.1 Candidatus Acidiferrales bacterium
GCGGATTTTCGCGCTACCGGGCTGACGGTTGGGCCTCATCCCATGCAGTACCGGCGGGCGGAGATGAAAAAGATGGGGATTTATCGCGCTTGCGATCTGGCGCACCTTCCGAATGGACGGCGATTGCGCATAGGCGGATGCGTAATCGCCCGGCAGCGTCCCGGGACGGCCAAGGGAATGATGTTCATGAGCCTGGAAGATGAAACAGGAATCGCCAATGCGATTTTCACTCCCGATCTGCTGCAGAAAAATCGCGTGTTGCTGATTTCCGAGCGCTTTCTAATGATCGAGGGGATTCTGCAAAATCAAGACAACGTGATTCATATTCGTGCGGAGAAAGTCTCGCCGCTCAGCGTTACACGAGCGGAAACGGTGTCGCATGATTTTCATTGACGCGGACAGACGCTCAGGCGTTTGAGAGCTTTCTGGCGTTGTGGCGCAACGAACGGCCTTCCGACAAGCCGTAGAGTTCTTCCGCCAGATTCTTGGCATGATCGCCGATGCGCTCCAGGGCCTGGGCGGCGAGAAGAATGTCGAAATTCTTCTGCCCGGTTGGACTGTTCGGCTCAGCGAGATGTCTATGAAACAACGAATGGCACAGCCGGTCCACTTCCGGATCGGATTGCAGAACGCTCTGCGCGTACGACACATCGCGCTTAAGGAAGCCCTGATGAACCTGCTCCAGCATGGCGCAGAGCAGAGTAGCCATTTCCACCAGCTGACGAGAGTCTGCCGCCGGCAATTTTTCTCGGCGCGATTGCAGTTGCATTACCGCACTGTAGGCAAGGTCTCCGATGCGTTCCAGGTCGGTGATGAATTTCAGACATGCCAACAGTTCGCGCGCCTCAGCCTCGCCCACGCGGGTGATGGCTTCGGGCAGTTGCTCATCGATCTTGCGTTCGATCTGGTCGAGTTCCTTTTCGCAATCCTTGATCGCAAGAAACGCCAGGCGCGAACCGTCCCCTAGAAAGTCTCTGACATTGAAGACCGCGTCGCGGGCGATCAGGCAGCCGCGCACGACCAGCGACGACAGTTCCTCTTCGGCGACATTGCCGTTATTACCACGGGGCTGAGCCGGGCGCGGACGAGCTTCCCCCGTTCGGGATCGCGTCGCCGCCGAGCGCCGCTTCGGTCGTGGAGAGGACCGTTGTTTTCGGGTCATTTTCGGGCCATCGGAGACTCGCACAACTCAAGACGAGCCGGTGCTTGTAAAGAAGCTAGCATAAAACGGAAATGTGAAAGGAATGTAAATGTAAATGGGTAGTGGTGCAGTTTGAATCGGTTTTGAAAGGGCACGGCTTCAGCCGTGCCGTAAGCATCGTATTTTCATCGCGGCTTCAGCCGCTGAGGGACGGCAATTTTCAAACTGCACCATTACCTTTAAATGAGCGTTGCTGTCGCCGCCCAGAAAGCGGCGAGTCATTCGATCCCTTTGACTACTTCTTTTCCAGCGCCGCGGCTTGTTCCTCAGCTCGCTTGGCATCCTGCTCCCGGCCGAGTCCGCGATAGGCGCGCGCAAGCAAGCGTAGAGCCTTGGCGTTTCGCGGATCAACCTTGGTGAACGCTTCCAGATCGGGCAATGCCCCGGCAAAATCGGATTGCTCAATTTGCGCTTCCGCCAATCCCAGGCGGCCGTCGCTGTTGTTCGAATCCACCAGCAGGGCCGCTTCGAACTGGTCCTCCGCGTTCTTTGCGTCTTTGAGTTCCAGATAAACGCGGCCCAGCCGGAGCCGCGCCGGCATTAGGCTGGGCGCGAGCTTCAGGCCCGCTTCGAGCGCATCCCGCGCCCCCGCCCAATCTCCCGACTTCTCCAGCGCCTCGCCCAATTCGAACGCGGCGGTTGACTCATCCGGACGCAGCTCACAAGCCCGCTTCAGGTGGCCAGCCGCTTTGACGAAATCTCCGGCAGCGAGTTCAAGCTCGCCCAGTTGACGGAGCGCAGTCGACGAACTCGGGTCGATCCGCAGCGCCTTCTCCAGGAACTGGCGCTCGTCACTCGATCGATGGTCGCTACCGGCGAGCATGGCGCGATGGAGCAGGTTCTGCACCTCGATCTTGTCTTTGGGATCCGGCAAAGTGTCTTCGAGTTTGGCCGAAGCGCGCTGCGGCGGAAGCTTGGCCTTCCACTTTGCCATTTCGGCTTGCATGCTCTGTGTCTTAGCGCCATCGGGAGCATAGAGGTTCTTCAGCTCCTTCGGATCGGCTTGCAGGTCGTAGAGTTCGGGCCGGGGAGCCTCGATCAATTTCGTGTTATCGGCACGCAAGGCGCGCAGCGGAGCCCATCCCCAGCGCAGGGGATAGTCAGTCTCGCCGAAGAGAGCGCGATCGGATGACGATGGCGTCGACGCATTCGTTCTAACTTCGCTCGAACTAACGATCAGGGGAAGAAGCGACTCGCCATTCAGCTCCACCGGTGCGGCAATGCCGGCCGCGGAAAGGATGGTTGGAAGGATGTCGGTGGTGCGCACCTGGGCATCAACCACGGTTCCGTGATGAGCCCCTGCCGCAGCTTTCAGGGGCGTTTTCAATATGAGCGGAATGTGCAGCGTTGAGTCGTAAAGAAACAGGCCGTGAGTTTCTTCTCCGTGCTCACCCAGTCCCTCGCCGTGATCGCCGGTGACCACGATGATGGCGTTGTCGTACACGCCGGCTTTTTTCAGAAATGCAATCCAGTGGGCAAGGGCGGAATCGGCATAGGCGATTTCACCGTCATACAAATGGTCCTTGTATTTTTCCGAGAACGGCGGCGGGGGCTCGTAGGGATCGTGCGGATCGTACAGGTGCACCCACACGAAGTGAGGTCCGGCGCGGTGTTTGTCGAACCAGGCTTCGGCGTGCTCGACCACTTCCATGCCGCGGCGCTCGACGCGGCCCCAGCGCTCTTTATTTCTGCCTTCTTTATTTCTGCCTTCATTTCTGCCTTCGGCATCTTTTCTATCGGTCTTGGGGAAGTTATCGTAGAAATCGAAGCCGTGATCGAGGCCGGGAGCAAGCGTGTTGCTGTCGAGAATCACGGCTCCAATGAAAGCTGCGGTCTGGTAGCCGTGCTTCTTAAGCAGTTCCCCCGCAGTCGCGTGCTGCGGCGAGAGCGGGACGCCAAAATCGGTGACGCCGTGCACACTGGGCAAGAGGCCGGTCAGGATCGTAATGTGCGAGGTGTTCGTAATCGGGCTGTGAGTGAAGGCCTCGGTGAAGCGAACACCATCTGCGGCGAGCGCGTCCAGTGCGGGAGTTTCGACCTGCTTGTATCCGTAGCAGCCGACATG
>DAITPO010000241.1:0-1058 GCA_036833535.1 Candidatus Acidiferrales bacterium
CCGGGCTTCACGCGGCCGCGATCGAAATTGATGCGATCCACTACTTGCTGGCCATACTGCGCGAGCGCTTCCGCAACATTCCCGTCGAACTCGAAAGGCAGGCCGCTGCCATATTCGAGCCCTCCAGCCGCCCAGAGGCGCTTGTTGATCTGGAATCGCACGCGGCCTCGCACCGTGTTCCGCTGGTCTTGAGAATCGGGGAAATGGCCTGTCACTTTGATTGTGGCGTCGGTGGCTTCCTGGCCTAGAAAGAGTCCGCCGGTCACAGGCAGCCATACATTTCCCACCATGTACGAATAGCTGACGAAGCCGGAGAAGCGGCCCCATTCGGGGATTTCGAGCTTTCCCTCGGCGCCGTAGATCACCGATTTCTCGAAAGCGATGGGAAAACTGACCGCGGTATTCAGCAATTGATCGTCGTCTGCGTAATTGTTCGCGTAGCGGCGGTAATAGTTCGCCTCCAGCCGGACTTTGCCGAAGATTCCCTTGGTCATTCCCACTTCAAAATAATTGCCATAGGAAGGCAGGACAGGAAGCCGCAGCACGTTGGGATTAAGCGATTGGATCGTAGGAGAGCTGGAGAGAAGGATATTCTCGAATGACGGAGTTTGAAACGCGCGATCGTAAGAAGCATGTACGACAAGATCAGCGGGCTTGAAATAGCGCGCCACGGCGAGCCGCGGGCTGACGGCATTCCGATTCACGAGAAGTTGATAGTGATCCCAGCGCAGGCCGGCGCTCACCGTCCAGGCGCCGAGCCGGATCATGTCCTGCACAAACGCGGATTGCTCGAGGTCCGCATGGCTTCCCAGAAATGAGAACGTAGCCGGCGTTCCAGGATCGAATTGCGTAGGATCAGTAATGCGATCGTTGAAGCGCTCGTGCAGTGAGAGCGTGTCCGATTCGATGCCCGCTTTCCACTCCTGCCTGCCGTGGTGAATCGAGATGCTGCCCTTGAAGTATCCCTCGCGGAAATTATTGTTCAGGAATGCAATCGTGGGCGTCGAGAATTCATTCGACCAGAGATCACTCGAAGTGTCGCGCACCATTCCGCGCAG
>DAITPO010000241.1:1158-3257 GCA_036833535.1 Candidatus Acidiferrales bacterium
TCGAGAATTCATTCGACCAGAGATCACTCGAAGTGTCGCGCACCATTCCGCGCAGATCGGCCACGACGTCCGGCGAGAAAATGTGCTGGTAAGAGATAATGCCCATGGTTTCGAGGTTGTCGCCGTTCTGCAGTTGGCCGGCCGTTTCCTGAATCTGTTCATTCGGAATTTCGAAGCGCGACAGCGCGTGGCGCACGAGCAGCGACAAATGATCGCTCTTCGTGAAGTCACGTTCGTAGCGAGCTGTAAAATCGCCGGTGGTGCCCGTGTTCGTAAAATTTTCCGGCACCACGGGATTCAAGTACCGGCTGGTCATGCTGCCGTCGGCGCTCACGCCGAACGCGTTCTGCCCCCAGACGTATTGCGCTTGCGCGAAAGCTCCGCCGGTATCAAAACTTCCGCCGGTTACAACTACGTCTCCGTGAAATCCGGGCGGAACGTCTCGCTCCGTATTCACTTCGATCACGCCGCCCATCTTTCTTCCGTACTCGGCGGGAAATCCCGCGGTGTAGATGGCCATCGAGTCCACGTCATCGGCTTCGATTTCCGGCCCGAAGCTGGGCGAGCGATTGTCGGTGAGCGGAATTCCATCCACAACGAATTGCGTCTGGTACTCGGACCCGCGCGGGTGCAGGACGGCATTTCCCTCGTAAAGCCATCCGGGCTGCGAATTCACGAGATCCTGGAGAGATCGCCCCGGTAACGATGCCGGACGGTTCTCGATCAAATCCTCGCCGAGCTCTTCTACCGCTCCAGGCCGATAGGGATCGATGATAGTGTCCGCCGCGCGCACGGTGACTGTCGCGGTCTTCGAAGCCAATCGCAGTTGAACTTTGTATTCCGTCGGTAGCGCCGAGCGCACTTCCAGCGTTTCGGAGACCGGAGCAAACCCCTCTTGATCAATCTTGATTTGATAGACGCCGAATGGCAGGCGCTTCGCCACCGAATTCCCGGCGTCATCGGTGACGAACTCAGCGCGATACTGATTCGCTTCGCTCAGCAATTCGACTCTGGTCTTCACGCCGAGGCCGAGAGGGTCGGTGATCTTCAGGCGCAGTTCGCCGCTATTGCTTTGGCCCGGTGCCGCGGAGCCAGTCAAGAGCACGAGCGATAGCACTAGATATCTAATCTTCATGAGCCGGCAACCCTATCGTTATATTTTAGGGGTTTGCTGCCTGTCGTTTCACATAAAACTGGTGGCTGGCGACGCCCTTCGTACACGCTATTGCAATGCACGCGAGAGACATGCCAAGCACGCGCCACGCGAGTATGATAGGCGCTGCCTTAGTCTCCATTCCAAGCCTATCCGGCGAATTCGGTTGTCCGCAAGGAAGGCGAACAAGAAGAGGACTCACCCGTGATTAGAAACCGGAATCTCATATTCGGCGCCATCGCAGTAGCGGTCGTTAGTCTGTGCGCGGCCGCATCGTTCACCTCCGGAGCGGCTGCCCCTCAAGCCTCGGGATATCATCTGGCGAAAAAAATTACTCTCGGCGGCGAAGGCGGCTGGGACTATCTGGCCTTCGACTCGCCCGGGAGCCGCGTCTTCATTTCGCGCGGTACACATACGATGGTCGTGGACGCCGACGGGAGAAAATTGGGCGACATTCCCAATACGCAGGGAGTTCACGGCATCGCCCTCGCGCCAGAATTCAATCACGGCTTCACGAGCAACGGCCGGGCCAACTCCGTGACGATGTTTGAGCTCGATACGCTCAAGACCATCCGCGAAATCGCCGTGAACGGGCAGAACCCTGACGCAATTCTCTATGACTCTGCGTCGCATCGCGTCTTCACCTTCAATGGCCGCAGCCACGATTCCACGGCCATTGACGCCAAAACCGGCGAAGTCGCCGGCAACATCCCCCTCGCCGGGAAACCTGAATTTGCGCAGTCCGATCGCGCCGGTCACATTTTCGTGAACATCGAAGACAAGAGCGAGCTCTCTGAAATCGATTCGAACGCGCTGAAAGTTTTGAATACCTGGCCGCTGGCTCCTTGCCAGGAGCCGTCGGGGCTGGCCTTCGACGTCGCTCACAAGCGGCTATTCGCCGGCTGCGACAATAGGATGATGGCCGTTGTGGACGCCGACAGCGGGA
>DAITPO010000242.1:0-3164 GCA_036833535.1 Candidatus Acidiferrales bacterium
AGGACTCGCGCTTGATGCGCGAGATGTTCAAGACCATCGCGCCGCGCTACGACTTCGTGTCGCGCGCTTTCTCTTATGGCATGGACCGGCACTGGAAGCTGCTCGGCGTGGAGAAGGCGTCGCTTCCGGCTGATGCGAGAGTGTTGGACCTCGCTTGCGGCACGGGCGATTTTTCGCAACTGATGGTCCAGCAACTGCCGCGGGCACACGTGATTGGAGTGGACCTCACCGAGCCGATGCTGCAGGTGGCTCGCAAGCGCGGGCTGACCGAGACGGTGTGCGGTGATGCTGCTTCGTTGCCCTTTGCCGATGGCTCGTTCGATTGCGTTTTCATCGGCTACGGCCTGCGGAATTTTCCGAACTTGAGCGCGGCGGTGCAGGAGATCAAGCGCGTCACGCGGCCGGGCGGGATGATGGTGAGCCTGGATTTTTTCCTTCCGGGAAACCGCATTTTGCGGCGGCTTTTTCTCGCTTACATGTATGCGCAGGGGGCATTTTGGGGCACGCTGCTGCATGGAAATCCGCTCGTTTATACCTACATTCCGAACTCAATCCGGCATTTCGTTTCGGTGGCAGACTTCTCGACGCTGCTGCAGCACTCGGGATACGTGCGAGTGGGGGAGCGCGGGTTCGTCTTCGGCGGGATCGGGCTGCACTGGGCCGTGAGGGGCTAGTTCAAAGATTGGAAGGGAGAAACCGGCCGGTTACGATCGGAAAGCCGCCGGCCGGATTCTCATTAAGACTAGTGCAGGTGGTAGTTCACGTAGACGGTCATCTGAATGGAAACGGGCTGGCCATTCAGGAGCGTCGGTTGATACTTCCACTGCGTCACGGCCTGCAGCGCGGAGGCGAGCAGCAGCGCGGGGCCGTCGATCACGTGGGCCTGCACAACATTGCCTCCTTCGTCGATGATCGCTTCAATGCGCACCGTGCCTTGCACGTGAGTGGCGCGGGCGATCGGCGGATAAACCGGATCGTTCTGAAATATCACACGCGGCGGCTTAACCTGCCCGCCCACTTGCACAATCCGCTTCGTCGGAGGGGGTGGAGCGGGCGATGCAAATATGGACTTGGCCGCTCCTCCGATAATTCCGCCCAGGACGCCACCCGCCGAGCCTCCGGGAATTCCACCCGGCACTCCGCCAATGACGCCGTCCGCGGACGTGTCCGGCGGATTTGGGGCTTCTTTCAGCATGGCAATTTTTTTAGGGATCGCAACGGGAGACATCAGCTTCCCGGCCTTCAGGAGTTTCTCTGTAGGTGCGGACCTTACGATTTTCTGGGCGGCTGGAGGGGCAGGCGGGGGCGGGGGCGGCGGCCCAACCAGAAATGTTGTCGTGAAACCGCGGAGATCAAGCGACTGGGTGTAATAGAGCGGGATCAGGACCACGATCGAGACGATTATGATGTGCAGAACCAGCGACACGCCCCAGTCCAGGGGGCTCCGGCGCACGGGCTTACAAAATGGGGTCTCGAGCATGGCCGAGACGAAGCGATCATTGGCTCGCGTCTGCTCGAGATCGGTGGCACTTGGGGGCTCGAACTTTCGCCGAGGAAGGATCGGCGGCGGCATCGGCAGAGTATGCGTTACCATGGTAATTGCCTCCTCAACTGCGTTTCGAGCTCCGGTTCCGCCCTCGGGCGCCAAATGCGTCGCCAACGGGGGAATCACCCTGCTGTCCCATATAGCAACAGACAAGTTTGGGCTGCGGCGACGCACGTCACTGTTCCGTGTGACAAACATCACATGGGATAGGCACTGAGTCTTCCTGAATGGCAGGAAACTCGGGCAGCGGCTTTACGGCTTGCGGAAAAGATCACACATGTCGTCAAGCGCGGGAGTTTTTTGGGGGAACTTTCGAAGTAGAGAGACTCGGCGAGCTCTGATTCATATGGCGATCGGAAACTGACTCGGCACGTAGTTTCCCGCGTGATTGACCGGGGCTGCGAATGTGGTGCTATACTCCTCGGCAACGGCATTTATATTTTCATACGCGTAGCCGGGAGATACTAACTTTCATAACGGATGGGGCAACGGTAGCGCTCCGTCTCGAATCTGGATTAGTAGGATTCATAATTTCTATAGATTTATAAGAGGTTCGTATGGCACGCCATCCTAATCCGTTGCCCCGAGCAGCTTCTCCGGGGATTTCTGAATCGCCGCAGCAACGCCCGACGGTACTTTCGCGTTCGCCCGAGACAAATGTGGGATCGTTTTGGGACATGCTGGTGATCCGGCTGATATTTGCGGTCGTGTGCATCGCCGCGGGATATCACTTCCAGCCGTTCCATCTCACGAAACTGTTGGCTTCGCTGGCGGGGTTGCTGTTCGCCGTGGCCGTGATTTTGTTCGAGGTGCGGCTGAGGCGGGCTAGCTTGCGGCGGTTGATTGGGGCGGCGATCGGGTCGATTCTGGGGATCCTTGGGGCCTATCTGACCTCGCTGGTGCTGGTGAATACGAGCATGCCGGACGGGGAGCGGTCGTTCTTCAGCCTGATTGTGTTTCTGGTGATGGCGTACATCGGATTGATTGTGGGTGCGAATAAGGGCGACATGTTGAATTTGCAGGCGCTCGGCGGGCTCTTTGGCAGCGAACGGAATTTGCGGCATACCGTCAAAGTGCTGGATACGAGCGTGATCATCGACGGGCGGATTGCGGATATAGCCGAGGCGCAATTTTTGGATGGGGCGGTGGTGATTCCGCAGTTTGTGTTGCGCGAATTGCAGTTGGTGGCGGATTCAGCGGATCCTTTGAAGAGGCAGCGCGGGCGGCGCGGGCTCGAGGTGCTGCAGCGGATTCAGAAGATTCCGAATCTGGACGTGCAAATTGCTGAGGATGATTTTCAGAATGTTGCCGATGTGGATATGAAATTGATCGAGCTGGCGAAGCGTTATGACGCGAAGATCATCACCAATGATTTCAATTTGAATAAAGTGGCCACGCTGCAGGGGATTGAGATTTTGAACGTGAATCAACTGGCGAATGCTTTGAAGCCAGTGGTGTTGCCGGGCGAGACCATGCGCGTTTTTATTTTGCGCGAGGGCAAGGAATACAACCAGGGCGTCGCGTATTTGGATGATGGGACGATGGTGGTGGTGGATGCGGCGCGGAAAATGATCAACAAGACCATCGATATCATCGTGACTTCAGTGCACCAGACGAC
>DAITPO010000243.1:0-3159 GCA_036833535.1 Candidatus Acidiferrales bacterium
AGGTAGTACGCGCCCAATCCCAACACGAGAAGAATTAGAGCGGTGCCGAGATTTTGGCGTTGATCGGGAGTAACTGCTACATAAATCCAGCCTACCAGCGCCACGAGCGCAGGGAGCGGATAAAGCCACATGTGGAAGGGACGCTCGATTTCACTGCGGTATTTGCGGATGGCGAATACGGCGAATATCTGCGGGATGAATTGAAAAATAATCTGAATGATCATCAGCGAGGAGAGCAGGCGCTCGAGCGAAAGCCAGCAGAGCGGAATGGCCATGGCATTGATGGCCAGCAGCGAAACCGTGGGGAAGTGGCCGGTAGGATGGACGCGGCCGAACACTTTGAAAAAGCTGCCCTCTGCGCCCGCGGCGTAGAGGATGCGCGATAGGCCCAGGCTCATGGTGAAAATCCCGCCGAGCGTCGCGACTAAAATGAGGCAAGTCATCACGGAGGCCGCGCGCGATCCATAGAGCTTTCCGATAAAGTCGGATACCACCGCATGAGAGACGGCCGCTTCGCGCCAGGGAATCGTGCCGATGATCACCACGCTCATCAACAGATAGAGCACGGCGACAATCAGCACCGAGAGCACGATCGCTCGAGGAATATTCTTCGACGGATTCTTGACCTCGGCTCCCAGGTAGGTGATGTTGTTGTAGCCGCCGTAGTTATACATCGCGACCAAGGTAGCTCCCGCCAGCCCATAAAAAAATGACTTGGAGAGATGAAATGCGCCGGGCGGGAAATCGAAGGCCATCTTGGTGTTGATGTGGATCAGGCCCGAGAAAATCACCCAGAGCATCGCGACTAACACCACACCCAACATGACCACCGAGTAGCGCCCCACCGATTTCACGGGACGATACAACAGGAAAGTGACGAGGACGCAAACCGATGCAGCAAGGGCGCCGACTCCGGCATGGCCCATTCCAGGGAAAAAATAATGGCAATATTCGGCGAAGCCGACTGACGCGGTCGAGATTCCGAGAGGGGCGACGAAAATTGTTTCCCACAGAAACAAGAAGGAGAACAGATGCCCCCAGGTGCGCGGGTTAAAAGCTTCGCGGAAATAAATAAAAGCTCCGCCGGCGCCGGGCATCGCCGCCCCCAGCTCCGCGTAAATCATGCCATCGCAGACGGAAAAGAGTGCGCCGAGAAACCAGCCCAGCACGGCCTGCGGGCCGCCCATCGCGGAAAGGATCACTCCGATGGTGATGAACGGGCCGATGCCGATCATCTCCAACATGTTTACGGCGGTGGATTGCAGCAAACCCATGCCGCGTACGAGTTTTTCGGAGGCTACCGAGATCTCGGGGGGAAGATGAGGTGCAGAGTTTTCGGCCAAGTCGGGCGCCCTGGACAATTCGTGAATCGAATATCGAGCGGGGACTATAGCAGCGGGAGCGGGCAGCGGCAACGGTGGAGTGCGAAAATATTGAAACGTTTCGGCATGCGCTGGGATTGGGCGCGAGGGACGATTGCAGGATGATGCGGGGAGTCGGAAAGAAAATCGCGCGTGGACAAAGCGCGCGAGGCTACGCTACGCTGCCTGCGATCTTGCGGTTAAGGAAATAATTGTGACGCTGTGCGGGACTTTACGGCGAATTCTTCTGGGCGCGGGTGCTGCGTTGCTTTTTTCTTGCACGCTGACTTTTGGCGCGAGGCAAAATCCAGGTTCGCCTCCGGCGCATCCGCCTCAAGCCAGTGCCCCGCTCTCTGAAGCGCAATCGTCTCTGGCGCGCGGAAATTCGGAAGATGCGATCCGTATCCTCTCCGAATATCTTCAAACTCATCCCGAGGACACCGCTGCGCGGACACTGCTCGGCCAAGCGTATGCGAGCATCGGGCAAGACGATCGCGCCGCGGAAGAGTTGCAAACGGTATTGCAAACTGCGCCGGATGACTCCATCGCTCTGGCGGGGCTCGGCGAGATTTATGCGCGCGGAGGGCAAACGGAAAAAGCGGAGCCATTGCTGGCACATGCGGCGAGAGTCAGCCACGCGCCGCAGATTCGAACGGAGTGGGCCATCGTTCTCGCGCACCTGCACAAGTACAAGGAGGCGCAAAGCGCGTTGGCGGGCATATCGCAGCCGAGCGGCCGCGAAGAGTCCATTCGATTCCACCGATTGAAAGCCTCTGTGGCGCTGGGATTGGGAAATGCGCCGGGCGCTGCAACCGAAATGGAAGCGGCCCTGGCTCTGAATCCGGCGGACGATGCGCTTATCCTGGCGACCGCCGCGGCAGAGTCACAGGCGAAAAATTGGAAACGCGCGGCGCATTTGGCAGAGCCGCTATTTTCGCGCACGCAGGAGCCGCAAACCGGCCTTATCTGTCTCGAGGCGGAATTGGAAACGCATGGCGATTTCCATGCAACGCTGCAAACGCTGCGTGCGACTCAACTGAATTCTTCAGAAGAGCTGCCGTTTAGACAGCGTCTGGCGGAGCTGCTGATTTCTCACGGCGCGTATTCTGAATCGATTGAAGATCTCGAGGCAGCAGCGGCGCTCGACCCGCGCCGTGCGGACTTGCAGTTCAATCTGGCGCTTGCACAGTTCCGGGCCGGGCGGTTTGACGATGCCGCGCAGAGCGTGGAGAAGTGCAAGGAACTCGGGGATGACGCCGATCTCGAAGACCTTGCCGGCGACATTCAGGAAGCGCGCGGGGACAGTCTGGCGGCCGTTAAGAGTTATCAGGCCGCCGTCCTTCTGGCGCCCGATGAGGAGAAATATCGTCTGTCGTTGGCGGTGGAATTGATTCGGCACGAGAACTTCGACGCCGCCAAGGTCGTTCTCAAGCAGGCAGAGGCGTCGCAGCCGAAATCCTGGCGGATTGAACTGACCTTGGGCATGGTCGAGTATTTTGCGGGAACCGACGAAGAGGCTACGAAATATCTGCTGCGCGCGGCCGACCTCGCGCCGGACCCGCAAACTGCCTTGCGATATTTGGGCGACATTCAGATGGACCGGTCGTCCGCGCCCGACGCGGCGGCAATTGCACGGCTCTGCGAAAATGCAGACCGCCAGCCGAAAAATGGGCTCATGCAGTACTACTGCGGCGGTGTGCTCTTTCGCAGGGATTACGGTGCGAGTGATAATTCGCACGCGGAGGAATTCCTGAGGCGCTTGCGCACCGCGGCGCATCTGCTGCCGAATGATGCTTCG
>DAITPO010000244.1:0-3151 GCA_036833535.1 Candidatus Acidiferrales bacterium
GCCACAGTCTTCGGTTCGCTGAACGCTTCCGCGTCCGCCGCGGTCTCGCCTTCAACCGCCATCGCCGTAGAACCGTTCGATCCGCCGCCGTCGCCCTGCGCTTCGCCCGCTTCCGGCTCAATCGGCGCAATACCCTCATCCGCCCCCAACGCCGCCTGCGCCAATTGCTCGAATTCCTTCAAACTCGGCAATTCCTCCAAATCCGAAAGCCCAAATCGCATCAAGAAATCCTTCGACGTGCGATACAAAATCGGCCGCCCAATCACAGCCTTGCGCCCCGCGGTAGTGATCAATCGCTTCTCGAGCAGCGTCTTCAAAACGCCGCCGCAATTCACCCCGCGAATTTCATTGATCTCCGGCGCCGTCACCGGCTGCTTGTAAGCCACAACCGAAAGTGTCTCCAGCGCCGGCATCGTCAAGCGCACCGGCGGACGCAAGCTCTTGATGAATTTCCGCACCACGTCGTGATGCTGCGGCTTGGTGTAAAGCTTCCAGCCGCCGGCCACTTTGCGAATTTCTATGCCGTGGTCGTCGGTCTGGTAAGCCGCGACAAGCAGATCGAGAGCCGCGCGCACGTCCGTCTTCTCTCCACCGACCGCTTCCGCGAGCTGCCCGATAGTCGCCGGCTCATCCGCCGCGTAAATAATGGCCTCAAGGGCCGACTGCATTTCCTGTGGGGTCATAGATATTGTTCTTCGATCTTCGCGATGGCTTCATCGCCCGAAAAGACGACATCGAACATTTTGTGCTTCCTCAGCCGGATATCCGAAAACAATTCCGACTGCACCAAAATTACCGCCTGCATCCGCACCATTTCCAGCAGCGCCAAAAACGCCACGATCATCGCCCGCCGCGTCGCGCAAGATTCAAAAAACTCCGCCAGCGACACGGCATCCTCGCTCGAATTCAACTGCTTCCTCAGCCGTCCCATCATTTCCGCAATCGTCACCGTCTCATGCTGCAGTTCGAATTTCGGAACTTCCTTCCGCCTCTCGAGCACCTGCTGAAACACCTTGATCAAATCCACGAGCGAAACCACCAGCTCGCCTTCCACTCCTTCGCCCTGATAAAGAGTCCGGTCCGGATTCGACCAGACGTTCGCTTCGATCTGCTGCTTCTGATAAAGGAGCTGCGCGGCATTTTTATACTTCTCATGCTCCAGCAGCCGGTGCACCAATTCCTCGCGCGGGTCCATCTGCTCTTCCGGCCCGGCCAGCGGATCCACCGGCAGCAGCATTTTCGATTTGATGTAAATCAGCGACGCCGCCATGTACAGAAAATCCGACGAGACATCGATATCGAGTTTTTCGAGCTGGTGCAGATAATCGAGATACTGCTGCGTGATCTTCGCGATCGGGATATTGTGTATATCGATTTCCTGCTTGCGAATCAGATCGAGAAGAAGATCGAGAGGGCCTTCGTAGATCGGAAGCTGGATCTTGTAAGGTGTCGCCAAATCAGTCTCCGCCTGCCACTTTCTGCGCGTTGGGCGCCGGCACCGGGCCCGCAACTTTCCGAGCTTCTTCCCAGCCGAATATCGCCTCGCGCACGCGCTTCATCGTCTTGCGCGCCGCCTTCTGCGCCCGCTTCGAGCCATCATCGAGAATATCCCAGACGCGTTGCGGTTGCGACTCAAATTCGCGCCTTTTCGCCTGTATCGGCTCAATCCACGTCACCAGATTATCCGCCATCAATTTCTTGCAATCCACGCAGCCGATCTCCGCCGTGCGGCATTCGCGATTCACGCGCTCAATCGTAGGCTGCTGCGAAAATAATTTGTGATACGAAAATACCGGACAAACATCCGGATTCCCTGGATCCATCCGCCGCACCCGCGCCGGATCGGTCATCATGTTCCGCACTTTGTTCCGCAGCGAATCGATCGGCTCGCTCAGCGAAATAAAATTCCCATAGCTCTTAGCCATCCGCCGCCCGTCCGTCCCGGGCAGCCGCGGCGTTTCAGTCAGCATCGCCAGAGGCTCTTCCAATACGCGCCGATGCTTGAAAAATGATTTCGCTGGCCCGGCCTTCTCCAAAAAGTTCTCGAACCCGACCTCCGCGATGTATTCCTTGAACGTCCGGTCGTACGCGCCTTCAAACTTCTCTCCTGCCTCGCCTTTCAGCTTCGGCACGACGTGGCAAACCAGATGCTTCAGCGCCGCCGCGTTGCCGTCGGAATAGAGGCTTGAATTAATCTCCACCCCAAATTGCACATTGAATCGTCGCGCGATTTCCCGCGAGAGCTCCACATGCGGCACTTGATCTTCGCCGACAGGCACGAGCAACTCCTGCTTCGGCTCACCGTAAGGAAGAATATCCGCCGTTTGAAGCAGCGGATAACCCAAGAATCCGTACGTGCCAAGATCGCGATCCTTCAAATTCTCGATTTGCTCTTTATAGGTTGGAACGCGCTCGAGCCAACTGAGCGGCGTAATCATCGACAAAATCACATGCAGCTCGGCATGCTCGAGCACGCTCGACTGTATAAAAATCGTAGATTTTTCGGGATCAAGCCCCACCGAAAGCCAATCCAGCGCAATCTGCAGCGTATTCTCGCCAATCGACGACGTATCCTCATAATGCGTAGTCAGCGCATGCCAATCGACCACGGGAAAGAAACATTCGTACTCGGGCTCGCCAGTTGTCGGATCGATCTTATTCTGCAGCATCACCCAATTCTGCAGCGCCCCAAAGTAATGCCCGATGTGCAGCCGCCCGGTAGGCCGCATCCCGCTCAAAACTCGTTTCCTCTTAGCCAACTTCCCTCTCAATGTCGCCATTCAAAAACGCTTTTTCTTCGTAGGGGCGTCCGCCCAGGCGGACCGCGCCCGCCCAAGTAACGCCTACCGCAACGCTCGCCACGACCTGCGTTAACCCGTCGCCGAGACCGACCGCTACTTCCCCAACAAATCCCTTGCTATCACCATCCGCTGAATCTCACTCGTCCCCTCATAAATCGTCAAAACGCGCGCATCGCGGTAAAACCTCTCCACGTCCGTCTCCCGCGAATAACCGACGCTCCCATGCACTTGCACCGCCTTGTAGCACACGTGGTTAGCCATTTCGCTCGCATACAATTTCGCCTTCGCCGCCGCAGCTCCCCGCCTCCCCGTTCCCCGATCGCGCATCCACGCCGCATTCATCATCAGCG
>DAITPO010000245.1:0-3144 GCA_036833535.1 Candidatus Acidiferrales bacterium
CCCTTGGCGCTGGCGAACAGGACGTAGCTGTCGGGTTCCGCTGGGCCATCCGTGATCTTTTCCACCACGTCACGCAGGTACACAGGCCGTCCTGCATGAACTCCCACGACGACTTGTTGTAGTTCTTCCGGGCGCATGAAGAAGCTGCCGGCTTCGACTTGGAACTCCTGGTTGCCGCGCGCAAAGCTACCGGCCTGACTGCGCGTATTGGCAGCCCCGAGTTGCATGACAACGGAATCTGGAGTGAGTCCATAAGCAGCGAGGCGTTGAGTGTCCAGGACAACGCGCAATTTGCGTGGCTGCCCGCCGATGATTGTTGTTTCGGAAACGTCGTCCAGTTGTTTGAGCGAATGCTCCAGCTCTCCTGCAATGCGCCGCAGTTGGTAAGCGTCGTAGTCCTTACCCCACAGGGTCAAAGCGAGAATCGGCACATCATCTATCGAACGTACTTTGATGATCGGCTGCGAAACTCCCTGTGGGATGCGGTCGAAGTTCGAATACAGTTTGTTATAGGTCTTGACGATCGCTTCTTCCTCTTTCGTGCCGACATAAAAGCGCACGATGACCATGCTCAGGCCGGGATGGCTGATGGAGTAGATGTACTCAACTCCTGGTATTTCCCGGAGCAGTTTTTCCATGGGTACACTGGCGCGTTGCGTTACTTCTTCGGCTGACGCTCCCGGCATCTGGACGAAGACGTCCAGCATGGGGACGACAATCTGCGGCTCTTCCTCGCGCGGCGTCTGCAGGATGCTAAAAGTTCCCAAAAGGAGAGCACCTACGATGATCAGAGGTGTCAGCTTCGATTGAATGAAAATGTGCGCAATGTGGCCCGCCAGTCGCAGGACGCGAGCGGGATTTTCCGGTTTGGGAGGCGTATCACTCATTGACGCAACGCGATTCGCTTGCCGCTCAATTCGCGGTCTCCGGGTGCAGCAACTAGCTTTTCCCCGCCTTGTAGTCCGGAGAGGACTTCAATTTGTTCTCCGGCACTTTGGCCGAGGCTGACATAACGCAAACTCGCAATCTGGTTCGCGTCGAGCACGTAAATTCCCTGGAGTTGCCCGCGCTCCATCACGGAAGCCTGTGGAATCAACAGTGCCGGCCGCTCGCCGCTCGGGAAACGTGCCCGCCCGAAGAGGCCGGAGCGGAGCCGCGAATCAGCGGGCAATTCGACTTTCACGAGGAAGCTGCGGCTGGCCGGATCGGCTGCCGGAACGATTTCTACGACCTTTCCCGAAAGCTGGGCATTCCTGAGAGCGTCAATCGTCACGGGGCTGACCTGCTCTATGCGAACAAAACCGAGTTCGCTTTCGTCCACTGTCACTTCAAGCCGATATCTCCGCGTATCTTCAATGGTAAAAATCGGCATGCCGGGCGAGGCCAGCATGCCGGCGTCGGCCCTTTTCTCCGTCACTACGCCGGCAAACGGCGCGCGGATGCGTGTGTACCCGAGCGCAGTTCGAGCCTGAGTTAACCCCGCAGTTGCTTGTGCCTGACCGGCCTGCGCCATATCGCGGCGTGCTTCCGCTGATTGGTAGCGGGCTTTGATCTCGTCGAATTCTTGCGGACTGACTGATTTCTTCTCATACAGTTCTTGGTAGCGCTTTAGCGTTGCTCCGGCGAGAGCAAGGTCCGAATCGGCGGCGGAAAGTTCTTTTTCCGCAGCAGTCACGGCAGCCATGGCCTGGTCCGTGCCGGAGCGAGATTGCGCGTCGTCGAGAATCGCCAGCGCCTGGCCGCTTTGGACACGGTCGCCTTCGTGAGCACGGATCTCAACGATATTGCTCATCACCTGGCTGGAAACCTGGCTCGTTTGTGTGGCGCGCACCGTTCCCACGGCCTCCACCCAATCGCGTACCGTGGTCTTTTGCGCGACAAGGACCGAAACATTGCTCACCGTTTCCGGCGGAACGCTCACGGCACGCCTCGCGTTCGTGCAGCCTGTCAACACTCCGCTCGAAACCACAGTCAGAGCACAGAGAACTTCGATCGCGTGATTTTTGCGACTCATGGCGTCACCACAGGAGACTCAGGGTTTAAAGTTCCGCTGGCCAGCTCCAGGTTTGCGTAGCCAGTGTGATAGCGATACACGGCTTCCCAAAATTCCGCCTGGCTGCGCCGGGCGGTTTCTTCCGCCGCGAGCAGATCGGTAATCGTCGAAAGCCCGGAGTCGTAGCGGTTCTGATTGATGCGCAGGCTTTCCTGAGAGTCGGCAATCGATGCGCGAGCCACGTTCACCTGTTGGCGGGCGGAGTCCAACTCGTAGTAGGCGCGACGAACTTCGAGCCGCGTCGCATCGGTGGCCATTTCCTTTACAGCCGCAACCTTTTCCTGCATGGCTCGTTCACGGGAAAGCCGGGCCCGCTTCGCTCCGCCTTCGAAAAGATCGAACTGGACCTCGATTCCGGCCGCCCAGTTATTTCCGCCTCCGCCGCCCGCAAACGTTCGATTGTCGGCCTCCCATCCCGCAAACGCGTTCACTCGTGGACCAAATGAAGATTTCGCGATCGACACGCTCTGTTGCTGCGCGGCCTCTTCCGAGCGGATGCGTTTCAGGTCGGGACGCAGTTCCGCTGCTTTTTTCTCTGCTTCTTCAAGTGTCGTTGCCGGGAGATTTTTTTCTGTGAGGGCGTCGGCTGGATCGAAATCATGTTCCGTGGACATTCCAATCGAAGTACTCAACTGTGCGCGCGCCAGTGCCAGATCATTTTGGGCGCGAATGAATTCCTGCTTGCGCGTGGCGAGCCGTACTTGGGCGCTCAGTAAGTCCGATTCCACGACCACGCCGCTTTCGAAGCGATCCTTGCTCCGATCGAGAATGGCCTGCGCCGTCTTCATGCTTTGCCCAGCGACCTCCAGTTGTTTCTTCGCGAGCAGCACTCCGTAATAGGAGTCCACAACGCGGAAGATGATTTCCTGGTCGGTACGCTCAAGCTGATGCCCAGCCGCGTCCTTCACACGCTCCGCGCGGTTGACCCCGCGCCAGCTTCCGAAGGAATCAAAGAGATTCCAGGTTCCCCCGAAGCGTGTGGCGAAGTTGCTCAAGGGGGTTGGCGTGTTCAGGACGTTCAGCGCGAAATCTGCCGTCGTGAACCGCTGCTGCCGCAACTTGCTGCCAAATACGTACACAGGGTCGTTGCC
>DAITPO010000246.1:0-3132 GCA_036833535.1 Candidatus Acidiferrales bacterium
GGCCCCATCACTGCAATCTCCGCCGTCGGCCAGGCGTAATTAATGTCCGTGCGAATATGCTTCGAGGCCATCACGCAATAAGCCCCGCCGTAAGCCTTGCGCGTAATCACGGTAATTTTCGGCACGGTAGCCTCGGCAAACGCAAACAGCAATTTCGCCCCGTGCTTGATAATTCCGCCAAATTCCTGCTGCGTCCCCGGCAAAAATCCCGGCACATCTTCGAAAGTAATCAGCGGAATATTGAAGGCATCGCAGAAGCGCACGAACCGCGCCCCCTTCACCGAAGCATTGATGTCCAGCACTCCAGCCAAAAAAGCCGGCTGGTTTGCCACAATTCCCACCGGCCGCCCATCGAGCCGCGCAAATCCCACCACGATATTCTTGGCAAAATGCTCGTGTACCTCAAAGAAATCGCCGTCATCCACCACCGCGTGCAGCACATCCTTGATGTCGTAAGGCTTCATCGGATCTTCCGGCACCAGCGAATTCAGCGCCGCATCCCGCCGGTCGGCGGGATCGGTCGCCACGCGCCGCGGCGGATCATCCAGATTGTTCGACGGCAGAAATCCAATCAGCTCGCGAATCATCGCCAGACATTCAGCATCATCCCGCGAGACGAAATGCGCGACGCCGCTCTTCTCATTGTGCGTCATTGCCCCGCCCAACTCGTGTTTCGTCACCTCCTCATGCGTCACCGTCTTGATCACGTCCGGCCCGGTCACAAACATGTAGGAAGTCTCGCGCGTCATGAAAATAAAATCGGTAATCGCCGGCGAATACACCGCTCCGCCCGCGCAAGGCCCCATTACCGCGCTGATCTGCGGAATCACTCCGCTAGCCAAAGTATTCCGCAAAAAAATCTCCGCATAACCTGCCAGCGACATCACGCCTTCCTGAATCCGCGCCCCTCCCGAATCGTTCAATCCAATCACCGGCGCGCCCACGCGCATCGCATGATCCATAATCTTGGTAATCTTCTGCGCGTTCGCTTCCGAAAGCGATCCGCCAAACACGGTAAAGTCTTGCGCGAAGACGTACACCAGTCGCCCATCAATCCGCCCGAATCCGGTAACGAATCCGTCGCCCGCAGGCTTCTGCTTCTCCATCCCAAAATCGTCGCAATGATGCGTGACGAATTTGTCCAACTCCTCAAACGTTCCTTCATCGAGCAAAATCTCAATCCGCTCGCGCGCGCCAAGCTTTCCTTCCTTGTGCTGCCGTTCGCGACGTTCCGCGCCTCCGCCCTCCTCGGCTTCCGCGTTCCGCCGCCGTAATTCCTCCAGATGGTCGCGATGCTTCGCAGGGTTCGTCATAGGCTCAGTCATTCACCAAGAAAGTGAAGCGGTAGCGTGCCACACTGAGAACCAGTCAGCAAGCAAGGTCCGTCCCGTAGGGTCCGCGCTTTAGCCGGGCCTCTTCGGGCACGATCGCGCCACCTTTTGTATCGCGGCTAGCCCCATTTCGCGCAGTTCCGAACTCGATGTCCAATATCCAAAAGAGTATACTTCCCCAGCATCGATGCCGGAGCGTATAGGTAAGCCCACCGAAGGAGCAGCGCGGTGTCAAAGCGAAATCATAAATTAGTCTTCTTGTTTCTCAGCGCGGTGTGCCTTTTCGCATCCGCCTGCGGCAACAGTAGTGGCAACGGCAATACCGGCGGCGGAAATCCAGTCCTGGCTCTCTCGGAATCCACGCTCACCTTCGCCGGCGTTCAAGGCAGCAGCGCCGATCCCGCTCCAGCGTCGGTCAACGTCACCAATTCCGGCACGGGCGCACTAAACTTCACAGCCTCGACCGATTCACCGTGGCTCGCAGTCACTCCCGGCAACGCCCTCGCTCCGCAATCCCTGCAAATCTCCGCCACCATCGGCAGTCTCACGCCTGCGACGTACACCGGGCACGTCACCGTAACCGCCACCGGCGCCCAAGGCTCGCCCGCGATGGTCGCGGTCACTTTTACAGTCGGCTCGCAGATCGCTTCCACAACGCCTTTCTGGCAACAATGGGGCTCCAACCCGCAGCACACCGGCATGGTCCCGGTAGCAGGACAATCTCTCAACAACAAGCTCGCCGACATCATCTACGATCCGTTCGTAGATCAGGAGAAGGCCGAGAACACGCCCGTATTTGGCGAAGCAGTCTTGACGGTTCACGAGCAAGCCCCGATCACCGATGGCAACGATGTCTACATGGTGATGAAGTCCGGCACATACAAATCCTGCAATCCAGTCGGCAATTGGGTGAATGGCGACTCCTGTGGCCCCAACGCCTGGAACACAATGGACTGGAACGAAGTGCGATTCAGTTGGGTGGGCAGTCAGCTCGTCGAGGCTTGGAGCTTCGCGAGCGATTGGAAGCCCGAGCCGAATGTAACCAACTTCAATTCCAGCCTGGTAGGACTAGAAGGCTGGGAGCCCGTCTTTCATCCCGCAGATGTTGCGAATTTCATTTACGTCCCCGGCGCCGCCGGCACGATTTGGAAAGTAAATAAGGATACCGGCGCGGCCGCGTCGCACATCAATCCCTTTAGCGGTGACGCTAGCGTGACTTCCTCAAACACCTTCGTCTCCAGTCCGCTCACCGCAGACTCGTCCGGCAATATCTATTACAACGTGATCAAGCTGAACATCAGCGGCTCTCCCTGGAACGTGAACGACGTGGCGAATTCCTGGCTCGTCAAAGTTGCGCCGGACGATTCAACGGCCACGGCGACGTATGCGTCTCTCGTCCCCGGCGCTCCGGCCGGAAACTCAGCCGTCTGCCCGGGAACTTTTTTCCAGGATTTCGACTCTTCGACACTGCCCTGGCCTCCGGCCCCCGGTGAGCCTCCGCCGGTATCCCTAGGTCCGTGTGGCTCGCAGCGCGCAAGCGTGAACGTCGCCCCGGCGATCGCCGCCGACGGCACCATCTACACCATCAGCCGCGCGCATTTTAATACTGCCGTCGTGTATCTTGTCGCCGCGAACCCCGATCTCACGCCCAAGTGGCAAGCCTCTCTGCAGAATCGCCTCAACGACGGCTGCGGCGTGCTTCTGCCCATCGCCGCTCCAAACGTCACCAATGAAGCGAATTCCTGCCGCAATGGCACCACTGTCGGCGTCGATCCCACCACCAACGCGCCTGGCTCCGGCA
>DAITPO010000247.1:0-1684 GCA_036833535.1 Candidatus Acidiferrales bacterium
GTGGACGACCACGATTATCTGGCGTTGCTCGAGAAGAATCTGCATCGCGCGTTCGATGAATTCAGCCCGGGGATTATTTTCTATGTTGCGGGAGCCGATCCTTACCGCGAAGATCAGCTCGGCGGACTGGCGCTTTCGCTCGATGGATTGGCGCGGCGCGATGCGATGGTTTTTGATTATGCGCGGCGGCATCGCGTCCCAGTGGTGATCACGCTGGCGGGAGGATACGCACGGCGCGTTGCTGATACGGTGCGGATTCACGTGGGCACGATACTCGCGGCGCGTGATGCGGCGCGGGCCGCGACGCTCAGCAGTACTTCCTGACGAATCAGGGCGCGCGGCGAGTGATTGGCGCGAAGGAACGATCGATCGCGTTGGACAGGCGTTCGCCGAATTCTTCGGATTGGTAGCCGTTGATGCGGTAGGAGATTTTCCCGGTGTGATCGAGGACGATCACCGTTGGGAGTGAAAGCACTCTCAGGAAGTCATCGAGACCATCTGCAAAGACGACGGGCACTTTCCATTTTTGTTCGTCGAGAAATGGTTTGACGCGCGCTTCGTCTTCATCGGTGTCTACCGCGAAGAAGACTACATCGTTCCTTCCCGCGTAGTTGGCGGCAACGTTGGCGAAGAGAGGCTCGAGCTCGCGGCAGGGGCCACACCACGTGGCCCAGAAGCTCAACACAACAACTTTGCCCCGGTCCGGCCCGAGCGCAACCGGCGTGCCGTCGAGCTGGCGCAGGGTGAACGAGAGCGCGTCGCGGGCATCGCGATTGCGATCGTGGGGCCGCGGCGTAGCGAGAGGAGGCTGCGTGTGGTCATACGCGCCGAGGATGGCATCGCCGAGCCCAGAATCACTGCCGTGCACTTCGCGCCAGACGTTGCCGAGATTTTCGCGGATCAAATGGCGGTCGGCTGCGCCACCCGGGCCGTTTTCAGGCAGGACAAACGCATCGAGATAATATTCGACGGCTTTCGAGAAATTCTTCTGCAGCTCGGCGAGCTCGGCAAGATGTTGAGCGGCTAGAGCATTGGGGCGAATGCTGTAGCTCGCGGCGAAGTCCTTTACCGCATCATCGGTTTTCTTCTGTTTCTCTTCTATTTTTCCGCGCAGGATATAAAGCGCGAGGCGTAGGTCGTTCTGTTGCGTCTGCCAATCCTGCTCCGAGATGCGCGCCGATTTCTCCGAGGCATTCGTTTTCTCGACGCGGTCGAGCACGCGCGTGAGATAGCCGCCGGCGCGAGCGAGGCTTTCATCGTCGCCGCGCTGGTCGAGCAGATTGACGGCGACGAGCATCATTTCGGAGTCGTCGGGATGATTGGCGATGAGGAGCTCGGCATTTTCGAGCGCGCAGGCAGAATCCTTCAGTTGCTCGCAGCTCTCGACGAGCGCGCGATAGACGGCCGTCTTGCGCGGTGCGTCCGGGAAACGCTCAAGATATTGCTCCAGCTTGCGGACGAGCGCAGCGCGATCGTTGCCGGCTTCGCGCACGGCGCGATCGAGAGCGGCGTCAGGATCTTCGGCTTTCTTCGATGCGGGCTCGGGAGGTTGCGCGGCAGGCTGCGCGGGTTTCGCGGCGGGCGCCGCAGAAGCAGGAGAATTGGGCGGCGGTGGGCCCGGATCCTGCGAGAAACATGGAGAAGCCGAGAATAGCATCACTACAGCGATGGTGAGCGGTAGCGA
>DAITPO010000247.1:1784-3127 GCA_036833535.1 Candidatus Acidiferrales bacterium
GTTTCCAGGCCGGCGCGGCGGGAGAGAAAGCGAATCTCGGATTTGCTGAGGCCGGCGTCGAGAAGCGGTGCGATGACTTTGTGTTCGGCGGCGGCACGATGGCCGGGGCGAAAGTCGCGCGTGTCATCCACATTTACCCCATAGGCGACGGCGGCGAAATGCCGCTCGCTGGCGAGGGCATCGAGTTGGGTGAAAAGCTCGTCCTTGCAGTGATAGCAGCGATCGGCGTTGTTCGCGATGTACAGCGGATTTTCAGTTTCGTGCGTTTCGATCCATTCGTGACGAATTCCGTGATTGCGCACAAATGATCCGGCGACGCTGCGATCGTGAGCCGAGTAGCTGGCGGAAAGCGCCGTGACGGCGAGCGCGCGCTCGCCAAGCGCGTTCGTGGCGGCCCACGCGAGATACGCGGAATCGGCGCCACCGGAAAAGGCGATGAGCAGGGAATCGAGCGTGCGCAGATTGGCGAGCAGCTGCTGCTCTTTCTCGATCGCCGCAGCTTCGTTTATCGACAGAGGCGAGGAGTTTTGCGCGGCTGCTGTTCCGTTTGCGGACATTTCGCTCATCGATTTCCAGTATAACGCCGCGGTGCTATTGAAAGTCCATAAGCACGTCGACCCTTGCCGTCTTGGGATCTTTTTGCAGATAGTGGCCGATCTTCTCGTATCCCCAGGGCAGATCGCCGAACGCGGCGCGCGCGCCTCCATTGACGAAGGCATCCACGACGCTCGCATCGAACACCGCGCCGTCAGGAATTTTCCACGCGGCTAGAATGCGGCGCTCGCCTTCGAGAGAGAGGCCCGTGAGAACCAGCGCTCCCATGTGGTATTGCGGACCCTCGGTGACCACGACGCGATAAGAAGCGCGCGCTGTGGCGTCGTCCAGCGCAGGAGTTCTCTCGAGCGCTGCGTCGAGGTAGCCCTTCTTGCCGTATGCGTCGAGAATGTTCTGCCAACCTGCTTCGAGTTTCATTCCGTCAGCGGAATCGCCGGACTTCATGCCAGCGAGCGCGTCGAGCTCTGACGCAGAAAACGCGGAGTTACCGTTCCAAGTCGCGCCTGCCCATTTGTATACAGGCCCGGGGCGGATTCCGATGATGGCTTTCACGCTGCTGGGCAGTGGCTTCGAGGGGTCGCCGGTAAAGCGAGCCTGCGGTGCGTCGAACGTCACGCGCAGATTCCCGTGGGCGAGATAGACGGGACGAACCTGCTCAAAGCAGAATCGGTCGATGACCACCCGGGAAAACGGCTTGCCGCGCAAGTCGCTCAGGCTCTGCTGAATCGCGCGATCGTTTTTAGCCACCGGATCAGTGAATTCGACGCTTTCGATGGAAAGCTCGGGAC
>DAITPO010000248.1:0-3067 GCA_036833535.1 Candidatus Acidiferrales bacterium
AATTTTGGCGCAAGTACCAAACCGGATGGTAGGCAGCGAGGTCGGCGAGGCTGGCGGCGGAGCCCTGCAAGAACGACCGGCCGTCGGCTAGCATCTGGTCCAGCCAATCGAAATGCGCGCGCAGCTGGTCGAGCAGGTTCGGCACTGCCGCCATCATTGCAACGGGATCGATATTCCGGCCGGAGAACTTGGCCCGGTCTTCGAGAAACCCCTCAGGCAACGTGTCGGGCCTCTTGGCGAAGACAATGCTTACGGCAGGGCTGAACATTGTCTTCTCCGCCCACCAGGCGAGCGCATCGGCCGCGCCGCGGCCGGCTGGATAAAAGCTCGGGCTGGGGTGTCGGCGCTCAAGCTCGCGCATGATCAATTGGCTGTCGCAATAGAGGTCGGCGCCGATCTGCAGCACGGGTGTCTTGCGGTAGCCTCCTGTTAGGGCCGTCAGGTCGGGTTTGGGCATGATGACCGGAATTTCGACCGATGCCCAGGCCAGGCCCTTGAGTCCGAGGCCAAGCCGGACCTTCTCCGCATAGGGAGAGGTTTCGTAATGGTGCAGGATCATATCGGTCATGAGGAGCGTCCTCGTTCGTGATGACGCAGTGCGTTCGAGGGCGCGGCATTAAGCTGGCCGCTTCCGGACATCGTCATCCGCAGAAAGGGCGGCTTTGCCAATCGGGAAACGCAAGGCTGTCAAGTCGGGGGCGGATAAGCGCGTCGTAACACCAAGACGCATCATGACCAGCCAACCCGCCGCAATGGTAACTGCCGCGATCGCGCAGCTCGCACCGACAACGAATTGACCCGGCCCGGAGGGGATTGCCATCAGCTGATCCAGTTGGTCTGACACGGCAGGCTTCGCGAGCTGGTAGATCAGGCTGCGTTTGAGACGCGCCCTACCGCTAGGTCCTCGAAGGCAGCGCCTTCATGAGCGAGCAGCCACCGTTTGCGGTCGACGCCGCCGCCATAGCCGGTAAGGCTTGCATCCGCGCCGATGACCCGGTGGCAAGGAACCACGATGGCGATCGGGTTGGCGCCGTTGGCGAGGCCGACGGCGCGAGCGGAGTTCGGGCGTCCCAGCTTTCGCGCTAACGCGCCATAACTTAACGTCGTCCCCGGCCGAATTCCGCGAAGCGCCGCCCAGACCTCGCGCTGAAAGGAAGTGCCAGCCGTCGCGACCGGAATCGCATCGATCGCGGTTAGATCGCCCGCGAAATAGCCGGCAAGTGCGCGCCGAATTGCCGCCGGCGTCTCGCGGCTCTTTACGACAAAATCATTTCCATCCTCACCGTAATGCCGCCTGAGGAGCCGCCGCATCCGGCCTTCGAAGTCATGAAAGTCGAGAGCTCGTACACGCTCTTCGGGATCATGGATGAGGAGCATCGTCCCGACCGGGCTTTCGGCCCGGTCGATAAAGAACGTTTGAGGCGGCATCAGGTTGGGCATCGAGATTGTCCTTTGAGTTGGTGCGGGCGCTCGCTCTCACTGCCTCCGCATCGCCTGTCCAGAGGTGTTGAGCCGCATAGGCTCGCCACGGTCGCCAGGCCTCCGCTCTAGCAAGGACTTCGCTAGCCGCGGGCCGCGCGCCGCCCGGAGGTGTCAAAGCTCGCATAAGACCGATATCGGCGGCGGGAAAGGCATCCGGCTCACGCAACACGCGCATGGCAATGTATTGCGCTGTCCATTCGCCGATCCCGCGCAGCGAGCGGAGCTTGGCTATTGCGCCCTCCAGCGACTGCGTAGGGCGGAAAAGACCCGCATCGGCGGCAGCAGCGCGAGCCAGTGCTGACAGCGCATCCGCTCGGATAGTGGGCATTCCGAGCGACCGCAAATCGGCTTGAGCCAATCTTTCGGGTGTCGGGAACGTATGCGTCAGGCTCTCCCCGTCGATGGGACACAGCTTCTCGCCATAGGCGGCGACCAGTTTCGCCGCAAGTTTCAAGGCACCCGTTACGGTAATTTGCTGGCCGAGCATGGCGCGAACGGCGACTTCGAAGCCGTCCCACGCGCCCGGCACGCGCAGGCCCGGACGCCGGGCGACCAGCGGCGCAAGCAGCGGGTCTTGAGCAAGGTCCTCGCCGATGGCCAGCGGGTCCGCGCTGAGGTCGAAAATGCGTCGAACGCGCCGAACAATCGTGGCAAGCGATGCGATGCGCGGAAAGCGGATCGTCACGCGCAGGCCGCGCTCCCGCTCGTCCGGTTCAATAGTGATCGTCCCTTGCGCACCGTCTAGTGCGATCGAGCGCCGGTAGCTTTTACTCCCGTCAACCGCTTCGATGCCGGTAATCGCCCTTGCCGCGAGGAAGCCGATCATCGCATCCCAATCGTAGGGCGGTGCATAGGGCAGCATGAGCGTGATGCCTTCCGCGCCTGTCTGCTCGCCGACGGCACTGCTCGACCGGCGCAGCTCGCTAGGCGATCGCCGATACAGCGTGTGGAATGTCGCGTTGAAGCGACGGATGCTGCTGAAGCCAGACGCCAAGGCGACTTCCGTCATCGGCATGGTCGTCTCGACGATGAGCTGCTTCGCAAAGAGCACGCGGCGTGTCTGAGCGACAGCGATGGGCGATGCTCCCAGGTGCTGCCTGAACAGCCGCCGCAATTGCCGCTCACCGACCCCGAGCCGTTCCGCTAGTGCATCAACCGCCTCGCCATCGAGCGCGCCTTCGGCGATCAGCGCCAAGCCGCGCGAAACGGTGTTCGACGTGCCTCGCCAAGCCGCCAGGTCCGGAGAACTCTCCGGGCGGCACCGAAGACACGGGCGAAAACCTGCCTCCTGCGCCGCGCTCGCTGTGGGGTAGAACGTTACGTTCTCCCGTTTTGGCGTACGCGCCGGGCAGATCGGTCGGCAATAAACCCCCGTCGTGCGGACGGCGGTAAACATCCGTCCGTCGAACCGCGCATCACGGGTCGATAACGCTCGATAGCAGGCTTCGTGATCAAGTTCCATGGGATCAGTATGCCCGAGGGCGCGGCATTAAGCTGGCCGCTTTCGGACATCGTCATCCGCAGAAAGAACGGCTTTGCCTTCAGATGTCGTGTCCGTGGTTGCTCGCTACTCGACCAACGGCCG
>DAITPO010000249.1:0-3054 GCA_036833535.1 Candidatus Acidiferrales bacterium
TATAGGCATTGAAGTTGGGCCTGCCTTTATGATTCATGATCGCTTCGGCCATGATGGAGCGGGCTGAGTTTCCGGTGCAGAGGAAAAGGACGTTGTAGCCTTGCGGCATGCGGTCAGCTCTTGCGCCCGGCTTTCTTGCGCGGATTCTTAGGCGCGGGATCGCAGCCGCCGGTGGCGGCGCAGCAGTTTTCCAGCAGAAATTGCGCCAGGCCGTTGACGCAATCGAGAGCCGGGGAATAGCGGATGGAGCGGCCGTTCTTATGCGGGCGGACGAGATCGGCGGCGGCGAGGATATTGAGATGGAAGGAAAGAGTGGGGCCGGGAAGATGGAGCCGTTTGGCGATATCGCCGGCAGGGAGGCCTTGCGGGGCGTGGCGGACGAGGAGGCGGAAGATGTTCAGGCGGGATTCTTGAGCGAGAGCGGCGAGGGCGTCCACGGCTTGAGATGTTTTCATGGTTCCAGAATAATGGAAATGATAGTCGAGACGCCGGCTAGTGTCAAGGAGGCCGGATTATTTCGACTGGAAAGCGAAGGGAGAGCACCGCAGAGGCGCCGGCGGCATTCTGCGGGCTTAGTTGTTTCGTCATTTTAAGCCGTGATAATCTCCGGCGAAGATTATGTTGCGGCGAAAAAGATTCGTGAGTTGTTTTTTGTGTGGCGCGTTGGCGGCTGCGGGTGCGCTTCCGGCATCGCGCGGGGATGAACGCAGTGGCGAGGCGGAGGCGATTTTGGCAAAGGCGTGGGATCTCGTCGATATCCGGGCGGCAGGGGGCGCGCCGTTTGTTTTGAAGGCGAAGGTGCGGCTTGTTGAAGGGGACAAATTTAGCGATGGCGTTTACGCGATGTCGTGGGCTGCGCCGGACCGCTTCCGGCGAGTAATTGGATTTCGAGACTTCGCGGAGACCGACGTCGCGCGGGGGGAGAATTATTATTCGAAGCGGAACACGGAGGGAGTGCCGTTGATGGTGTGGGAGCTGGGCGAGTTGATGGATTCGCTGGGGACGCGCGAGAAGCTGCCCGCGGCCGAGAAAGTGAAGCGCATCGAAAGTGAGAGCATCGGAGGCAAGGAGGCGACGTGCATCTGGGCCGGTTCGGGCAAGGGCGATACGAAAATCTGCGTTGACGCGGCGACGGACGAGGTTTTGTCCATGGCGTACAAAGTGGAAGGGCCGGCGGCATTCCAAGAACGATCGGAATATAGCGACTACCAGGATTTTGGGGCGAAGAGATTTCCGCGGCATTTGAAGGTTTCCGGGTGGAACAAGCGCTCGATTGAAGTGACGGTCGACAAGCTCGTGGCAGTGCATGAATTTGCAGCAGACGAATTTTCACCGCCGGCGGGATCGGAGATATCGAGGTTTTGCACTGGTACGATGGCGATGACGGGAGATGCCATGCCGATGTTCGGCAATACGGTCCCCGTCGGTTTCAGCGATTTGGACGTGGATATTTATTTCGAGATTACGCCCGCAGGAGCGGTGCGGACGGCGCAGATCGTTTACAGTTCGGACCTGAAGGCGGACAAAGAGGTTTTGCGTTGGTTTGTCGGGGCTCGTTTTCCTGTGAAGACTTGCGATGGGCGGCCTATTGGATATCAGTTCGTGTATCAGTTGCCCGGGCGGCGGTGAATGTTGTTCTTCTGAAATGTTCGCTTCTTGTGTCGACTGAAAGTATTTCGCGCGAGTCGCCTGTGTCTACGCCAGGAATTTTGCGAGGGGCTCCCAATAATTTACGTGCCAGCCTTCGGCCAGGTGTTGCGCTGTGCCGTCGGGGAAGCCTTTGTGATCGAACATTAGCGTGGTGTTGGAGTCTTGATCGGTTAGAGCGAAGCTTGCGATGGAGTAGGCGCCTGCTGGCCAGCTTCCTGTGCGCCAGGCTTGGACGATGCGCTCGTTGGGAACTAGTTCGATTTGGCGACCGGAGATGTAGCCGCCGAAAAGAGAGAAGACGCCGCCGGGCTCGCGGCTGATTTCTGCTGGTTTGCCTGGCGGGACCATGCCCGTCTTCACGGCATTGCTGAGCTGGACTACTTTTTCGAATTGAGCGGCATCGGTGAGTGATTCGTAGACGCGCTTGCGCGGGGCTTTGAAGACGACTTCCTGGTGGATGGCGTCGGAAGTGTGAGTGATTTCCTCGGCGGCGGCGCGGGCGGCGCGCGGAATCACGATCGAGCCGAGAGGGGTGCCGGATGCGCCGAGCGCGGATAAGAGAGTGGCGGCGCGCACGGAAAAATCTCGACGGGTGAGGCGATTGAAGTTCATTGAGCGTCCCCCTTTATTTAGTGCGCGAACGATTCGCGAGTGCGATGGGAACATGGACGCAAAATATGTTCAAGATAATATTTTAATTAGAGGAGAGAATTCCGCGGGGGCATAATGCGCAGCGGGCCGCGCATGGTTTTTGCACGTGGCGCGACTTATTTTCGTCGAATGCCGGCGGGGACACCGGCGCTACTTAAATCGGAGGAAAGTTTATGCCATATCCTGCTGGGCACCGAGCGGTCGTGAAGAGTCGCATTGTTGATAGTGCGCGAAGATTATTTAACCGGCACGGGTTCGACAATGTTTCGCTCGGACAGATTATGGCTGGGGCTGGGTTGACGCATGGAGGGTTCTACAGCTACTTCGATAGCAAGAGCGAGCTTTATGCCGAGGTGTTGAGTTGCTTTTTCACCGATCCGAATTGGAAGAATTGCTGGGAGGGCGTGGAGGTGGATATGGCGTCGGCGGATGCGGCGCCGCAAATTGTGCGGGCTTATCTTTCGCGGCAGCATTTCGAGAATGTGGAGAATTCGTGCCCAATGGTGGCGTTGCCGAGTTACGTGGCGCGAAGCGGACGGAAGGCGAAGCGGGCGTTCGAGACGGTGTTCAAGGCGATGGTCGGAGTGCTCGAGCGCGGGATGTTGAATGGCGGGCGCGCGCGGCGCGGAACGGCCGAGGCGATTGCGGCGTTGTGCGTGGGAGGGATGGTGGTGGCGCGGGCGGCGGAGGATCGGCGGTTGGCGGATGATTTGCGGGATGCGTGCATGGGAGTGGCGTTGAAATTGGGCGGGT
>DAITPO010000250.1:0-1726 GCA_036833535.1 Candidatus Acidiferrales bacterium
TGGGAGGAATTTGAGGATCGGCACGAATTGCTCTTGAATGGATTCGAGACCGGCACCGTTACGCTCTCGGATTACATGCAACGGACGGTTTTCTATCGCGAGCGGCCTTTTACAAGAGACGAGTTCAAGAAATTTGTCTTCGAGCGCTCGCAGCCTTTCCCGGAATCTTTGGAAGTCCTGGCGCAAGTTGCGAAGACGAAGAAATACCTAATCGCAGCTCTCAACAACGAATCATTCGAAATCAACGAATATCGCATCGACACATTTCAGTTGCGCGGCTACTTCAACGCATTCTTCAGTTCGTGCTATCTCGGCGTGCGCAAGCCGGACGATGAAATCTACCGCCGCGCTTTGAGCATCACGCACCGAAGGCCCGCAGAGTGCATTTTTATCGACGATCGCGGATTGAATGTGGAGAGCGCGAAGGAGTTGGGAATGAACGCGGTGCATTTCCGCAATGCGGCCCAATTGCGGGAAAGCCTTGCCGAGCAAGGCGTGACTCTCGACGGGAAATAAACAGGAGACATGGCATGGAACTGGGAATGATTGGCCTGGGAAAAATGGGCGGGTTTATGACGGAGCGGTTGCTGCAGGGAGGGCACCGCGTCGTGGGATACGATCGGGATGCCGCTACGGTGCAGAGAACTGCCGAGAAGGGCGCGCAGGGAGCGAATTCTCTGGAGGCGCTCGCCGGTCAGCTTAAGGCGCCGCGGGCGATTTGGTTGATGGTTCCGGCGGGGGCGCCCATTGACGAGACGATTGCTGCGCTGCTGCCGCGCCTCGCCGCGGGTGACACGATCATTGATGGCGGAAATTCGTATTATCGCGACAGCGTGCGGCGGGCGGCCGAGCTGAGGGCGAAGAAAATTAATTTTGTGGATGTTGGCACCAGCGGCGGCGTTTGGGGATTGAAGGAAGGCTACAGCATGATGATTGGCGGCGATGCGGTTGTCGTCGATAGACTCGCGCCGATTTTCAAAACGCTCGCTCCCGCCGCGGATAATGGTTGGGGGCGGGTGGGCCCCGCGGGCTCGGGGCACTTCGTGAAAATGGTGCACAACGGCATCGAGTACGGAATCATGCAGGCTTACGCGGAAGGGCTCGATCTGCTGCGGCACAAGACCGATTTCAATCTCGATCTTCTCCAGATCTCACAGATCTGGCAGTACGGGAGCGTGATTCGCTCCTGGTTACTCGATCTGACTGCCGACGCGCTGGCCAAAAATCCGAAGCTCGATGGCATCGAAGGCTACGTCACCGATTCCGGCGAGGGGCGCTGGACGGCGATCGAAGGTATCGAGCTCGGTGTTCCTTTGCCGGTGATTTCATCCGCGCTGGAGATGCGATTCCGGTCGCAGGATCCCGAGCCATTTGCCAACAAGCTTCTGGCGATGATGCGGCACGAATTCGGCGGCCATGCGGTGAAGACGGTTGCGGGAAAGTAGGCTTTTCTTGCGCCGTCGCGACCGGCAAAACAAATTGGAGAGTTACAAGTGAGCACGACCACCGCAAATTCACCTAACCCGGCTACGAGCGCCGCCGCCGCACCGCGACCCTCGCCGCAACGCTTGCCTGCCGAGCCTTGCTTGTTTGTGATCATGGGGGCCACCGGAGATTTAATGAGCCGGAAACTTCTTCCGGCGCTCTATCGCCTTCGCAAGCGCGGATTATTGCCGGAGCGCAGCGTGCTTCTGGGCGTCGCGGTGGAGACAAATCTGAATGATGA
>DAITPO010000250.1:1826-3025 GCA_036833535.1 Candidatus Acidiferrales bacterium
CACAGTTCCGGATACACGCGCATCGTCATTGAGAAGCCGTTCGGTCACGATCTCGAGTCCGCGGAGCAATTGAACGAATGCGTGCACAAGTATTTCGACGAAGACCAGATCTATCGCATCGACCACTATCTCGGCAAAGAGACGGTTCAGAACATTTTGGTTTTCCGCTTCGCGAATTCGTTGTTTGAGCCGCTGTGGAATCGCGATCGCATCGCCAGCGTGGAAATCACTGCTGCGGAATCTCTCGGCGTCGAGCATCGCGCGCGCTACTACGAGGGCGCGGGCGCACTTCGCGACATGATCCAGAACCACATCACACAGTTATTTACGCTGACGGCTATGGAAGTGCCGCCCGCGTTTGAAGCTGAAGCGATCCGCCACGAAAAAGCCAAAGTGTTGCGATCGGTGATGCCCATCGACGCGGACGACGTGGTCTTCGGACAATACGCGCGCGGGAAAATCGACGGCACCGATGTCCCCGGTTACACCGAAGAACCCGGCGTCGCGAAAGATTCGACAACGGAAACATTCGTCGCGCTGCGACTGTGGATCGAGAACTGGCGCTGGCACGGCGTGCCATTTTTTCTGCGCACCGGCAAGCGCATGGCGAGGCGCGCCAGCCAGATCGTCATAAATTTTCGACGGCCGCCGGTCGCATTATTCCAAAAATGCAGCCCGGGAACCCTGCAGGCGAATTCGTTGGTGATGACACTTCAGCCGGACGAGGGATTTGATTTGCGCTTCGAGATCAAGAAGCCGGGCGATACCGTCGAACTGCAGAATCAGAGCCTTCATTTTCATTACTCCGATGCATTCGAGCCGCTGCCCGAGGCATACGAGACGCTGCTCCTCGATGTGCTCAAAGGCGATCCGACACTCTTCGTGCGCGATGATTGGGTGGAGGATTCCTGGCGCCTTTACACTCCGCTGGTCAAAAATCGCCCGCCGGTTCATCCTTACGCCGCGGGCACCTGGGGTCCGGCCGAAGCTGACCGCCTGGTAGCCGGGTTTCTTGCGGACGGCTGGACCGAGTCGTGATTCGCGAAGTTCGCGTTTTCGCCAACGACTCGCTAATGACGCAGGCGATCGCCGAAGACTCGCTGCGAATCGCGCAGGAAGCTGTGACGCGACGCGGCCGCTGCGTAATCTGCCTTTCGGGTGGCAGCACTCCAAAGGCGTTGAATGAGCTTTGGGCGCGC
>DAITPO010000251.1:0-3009 GCA_036833535.1 Candidatus Acidiferrales bacterium
GGTGAAAGCGCGCAGCGCAGGCACTTGCCCATCGTCAGCGGAGGAACCGGACTCTATCTTCGCGCTCTCATTGAAGGACTTTTTGCTGGTCCGCAGCGGTCAGAAGAGCTGCGCAACAAACTTCGCGCCCGTGTGGGGGAGCGCGGGACCGACTACTTGCATCGCATCATGCGGCGGCTGGATGCTTCGGCCGCGAAGCGCATTCACGCCAATGACGTTGCCAAGGTGATTCGGGCGATCGAGGTGTGTCTGAGCTCGCGGCCGCCCGCTCGCCGGGCCTCTCGCCCAAATATGACCGAACTCTGGCAGCAGGGCCGCGAACCGCTGCGCGGCTTTCGTATTCTGCGTCTTGGACTCAATCCGGAGCGCGACGTTCTTTACGCGCGTATCAACCAGCGGGCCGCGAAGATGTTTGATGAAGGACTGCCTGGCGGAGGATTGATCGCTGAGACGGAAAGGCTTCTCGCAAAATATGGCGATCAAGCCCGCCCGCTCGCGTCGTTGGGATATAAGCAGGCGGTGCAATTCTTGCGTGGCGAATTGGATCGGGAATCGGCGCTCGCCGCGGCGCAGCAGGCGCATCGTAATTATGCTAAACGCCAGATCACATGGTTTCGGCGAGAATCGGATGTGCATTGGCTGGCCGGGTTTGGCGACGACCCGGCAATTCAGGTGGAAGGCATTGCAATCGTCGGGCGGAAAATTTGAGAAAGGTCGCGCGCGGCGTCCTGGAGTCGATCTAAACCGCCAGGGTCGTTACCAAGAAAGCCATCGTCACAACGCGAGGGATAGCAGCGCAGCGATTCCGATTCCGGTGAGCAGTGGCCATCCCACGTGACGGCCGCGACTGCAGATCAAATCGAACAATCCGGCGCCAGTGAAGGCCGCGCCCGTTGCAGCGGCCGCCCACCACCGGGCGGCGGCAGGATTATGAACCAGTTGAATGAGTATCAGGGCGAGAACTGCCCAAGTCACGCTGGTCAGATGCCAGGCAAAGCGAAGGATGAAGCGCGCCAGTTTGCTGGCCAGAATGCCTCCCTGCTTCGAAAGCAGCGGGGCAATCAAACGGCGCTCGCCTAGCAGTGAATGCGCAATGCCCGTAACGATTAGCAGCACCGCTGCTAGATTGAGGAGCCAGCCGGACATTGCTCGATCCTATACCAGAGACCCCGCCGATTTCTGTTATCGTCAAATGCATGCTCCGAAGTCTTCTTCTTACTGCGTTCCTGCTCGCGACCACGCTTTGCTTTGCTAAAGACAAGAGCAAAGACCGTTTTCTGCAGCCCGGGCCCATCCATGCCGACAGAGCCGGTCAGAAGTGGGCCGACAAGACCTTGCGCAAGATGTCTCCTGAAGAGAAAATTGGCCAACTCTTCGCCATCTGGGTGAGAGTGCAGTTCCTGAATGACGCCGATCCCATCTTTGTTCAGCTGCGCGACAACATCCGCAAATATCACGTCGGATCGCTGGTTATGAGCGTTCCCGTGGATGGTCCCGTCCTGCTCAAGAGCCAGCCCTCGGTTGCCGCCGAGCTGCTCAACCGGCTGCAAAAAACATCGAAGCTGCCGCTGATCGTCTCGGCTGATTTCGAGCGCGGGGTGTCCATGCGTCTGAATGGCACCACGATCTTTCCGCACGCCATGGCGTTTGGAGCGACCGGAAAAACTGAAAATGCAGGAGCTTTTGGACGCATCACCGCGCTCGAGGCGCGCGCCATCGGCGTGCATTGGAATTTCTTTCCCGATGCGGACGTGAATTCGAATCCGGCAAACCCCATCATTAACACGCGCTCTTTTGGAGGAGATCCGAAGGAGGTGGGTGATTTTGTGGCAGCGTACATCCGGGGCGCTCATGAAGGCGGGATGCTGGTCACGGCCAAACACTTTCCCGGACACGGCGACACGGCTACCGATTCCCATCTCGGGGTGGCTCAGGTTACTGGCGATCGGGCTCGGCTGGATGCGGTCGAGCTGCCACCTTTCAAGCGCGCGATCGATGCCGGCGTGGACTCCGTGATGGTGGCGCACGTAACCGTTCCCGCGCTGGACCCGGCGCCCAACCGCGTGGCCACGACTTCCAGCGCGATTGTGGACGGACTGCTGAAGGAAGAAATGGGATTCAAAGGGCTGGTGGTGACCGATGCGCTCGATATGGCGGGGTTGACGCGTATTTATGCGAAGGACATTGGCCGGGCTGCGGTCGAATCTTTCAAAGCGGGCAATGACATGCTGATTATTCCGGCCAATCTTGACGCCAGCTATCGCTCGATGCTGCAAGCTGTCCGGAGCGGCGAAATCACTCGTCCACGCTTGGATCAGTCGGTGCGCAAGATTCTGGAACTGAAGGCTTCCCTCGGCCTGACCAAGGCGCGGCTGGTGGATCTGAGTCAACTCTCCAGCGAGGTGGCAAAACCGGAGAATGTGGAGATCGGCCAACGCATTGCCGATGAAGCTATTACCTTGGTGCGCGACAATGGGAAAGTGATCCCGCTGCAGTCTTTTGTAGCTCCTCCTGGAACTATGGAGGACGCGCTTCCGTATCAGTCAATGGTAGAGGAAAGCAACCGCCTGGTCGCGGTAATTTTTTCCGACGACCTGCGCACCGACTCCGGACGCATGCTCGAACGTCAAATTCTAGCCCGTGTACCTGACGCCCGAATCATCTACCTCGATGCCCGCTCGGCAGCCGGGATGAAGCCGACTGTGGTGGAAGCGGTGGAAGCAGCGGGGCACGTGATCGCCGCGGTGTATGTGATTCCAACCGCGGGCAGGGCTTTGCGTGCCGCCAGCGGAGGTTTGACGAATACGGTTGCCATGGACAGTGCCACCGGATCTTTACTCACGGCGATCCTCGATCGCGCCGCCGATCGGACGGTCGTGCTTGCCATGGGCAATCCTTATGTGGTGCAGGATTTCCCGGTGATCGAGAATTATGTGTGCGCGTTCTCGAATGTAACCGTTTCGGAAACGGCTGCCGTCAAGGCGATCTTCGGCGAGATCCCGATCAGCG
>DAITPO010000252.1:0-2996 GCA_036833535.1 Candidatus Acidiferrales bacterium
TTTTTCGCGATGTCGTGCGGCGCTATACGGAAGAGCTCTCGCCCAATCATCCCAACACCGGCATCGCGAGAATCAAGTTGGGCCGCAGCCTTCTCCGCCAGCAGCGCTACGCCGACGCAGAAGTGGAAAGTCGCGCAGGCTACGAAATTCTAATCAAGCAAACAAGTCCTTCGATCGGTTGGCTTCAAAATGCCCGCCAGGACCTCGCCGAAGAATATACGGCGCTGAACCGCCCGGCCGACACCGCGAAATTCAAAGCGGAGTTTGCGCTCGGCGGTGTCCCCGCCGCAGCCGCCGCGCACTGAATCGCTATCAACTCCTTAGCTCGCGCACGGCAAGTATTCTCGCCGATTCCTCTCAACGAGCGGTACGAAACGGCCGCCGGACCCGCGCTACGATTGCCGGGCGCGGAGCATATCGCGATAGCTGGGCATGCCGGGCCTTCCTGTGGCATTCACCACGGCGCGAAGGATAGCTTCTTTCAGAACTTCAGCGGCCATCGCGCCGATGGCCCCGTGTTCGACGGGAGTCTTCAGCGTGCCTGTGGAAAGAGCGAAGACTGTGTCTCCATCGCCGGGAGCCCAGGAGGGATTGATGACGCGCGCGTGGGCAGCCGAGGCCATCTGCGCGATTTTGGCCATCGCCGCGCTTTCGAAGCTGGCGTTGGTTGCTACGCAGGAAATTGTCGTGTGCGTGCCCGGAGCGGGAAGCACGACTTCTTTTCCCGCGCGCAGGCGATCGAGAATCGGCGAGAAATTTTTCCCGTCCTCGGTCCGAGAGCCGGCAAGCAGCTTTCCTGTGGCAGGATTGTAGACGTCGCCGACGGCGTTGACCGCGCAAATCGCGCCGACAACGACACCGGTATCGCCGAGTTTGAGACTGGCAGTGCCGAGACCCGATTTAGTCGGATTCCCGCCCCAGTGCCCGACTGCAGCTCCCGCGCCCGCGCCGACGCATCCCTCCGCGACTTTACCTCGCGCTGCGGCCTGGCAGGCTTTGTATCCTGATTCCTCCGTCGGAACGATGGTCCAGTCCTGATCGGCGAAGAGATCGAAGATTACGGCGGCAGGGACGATGGGCACGTGCGGCTTGGGATGCGGCTCCGATTTGTGCCGCTCGAGGTAGCGCTCGCGAAGATAGCGCTCCACGCCGCCGGCCGAAGCCAGACCGTAATCGCTCCCACCCGTCAGCACCACGGCTTCGACAATCACGGACTCATCGGCATTGCGAGTCGGCTGAAGCATGTCCGTAAGGCGCGAGCCGGGATTTCCGCCGGGCACATCGGCGCCGCCAATCGCGCCGTGGCGGCAGAGGATTACGGTGCAGCCCGTCGGCCGCCGATCATCGGTGAAGTGGCCGACTTCGATTCCGTCGACGTCAGTGATCCAGCCTTCCGAGGGAACCGAGATCGGATCGTCTCCGATGGCGATCGGCTTTCCGAAAAGATCGGACGCGCGAGGTAATGCCGGGAGCGCCGCGAGGCCGGCCATTGTGCCAAGCATCTCCCGCCTATTCATAAATCACCCAGCGCCGCATCGAATGCGATTCGCCGCAAATTTGCATCACGATTCATACATCCATTTACCACCAACCATAGTTCGCTCGACTCGAACTTTAGTTAGCTCGGATGGATCGGTCTTGAACGGATTCTGCTTCAATACAACGAGGTCGGCGAGCTGCCCGGGCTGGATCGAGCCTTTGATCTCCTCTTCAAATGCCGCGTAAGCGCCGTTAACGGTGCCGCAGCGAATCGCTTCTTCGATGCCGATGCGCTGATTAAGCCCCCACGCATTTCCCTTCATGTCCGTGCGCGTGAGCTGCGATTGCAACCACATCATCGGGTCCGACGGGCTCGCGGTGTAATCGGAAGCATCCGTGGGCCGCAGGCCTGCATCGAGGAAACTTCGCATCGGGAACATATGCTTGGTGCGTTCCTCGCCGTAAAAATGCATCACGTCGCCGTGAAAATAGACGTAGCAGGAAAACGGCGCAGGAATCACGTTCAGCGCCCGCATGCGCTGGATCAAGGAATCGTTCAGCAGCGTGCAATGCTCGATGCGGAATCGCGGATCTTTCTTCGGATTTTCCTTCTGAATCTGCTCGTAGACGCCGAGGATCCGGTCAATTGCCAGATCGCCGTTGGCGTGCGTGGCCAATTGCCATCCCGCAGCGTGCGCTTTGCTGCCGACCTCATAAAGCTTTTCGCGGGTGGCCAACTGCAAGCCGGTGAAGTTGTTGGGAATCCCGATATACGGCTGCGAAAGCCACGCGGTCCGTTCGGAAATCGAGCCGTCGGCATACTGCTTCACGCCGCCGATGCGCACCCAATCATCGCCGAAGCCGGTGTGAATCCCCGCAGCCATGTATCGGTCGAGCGATCGAGCCGAGACGATGCAGTAGACACGCATGCGCAATTCGCCGGCGTCGCGCGCGTCTTGATAGCCCTGCACGAATTCCGGATCCGCGTCCGCGTCGCACGCCGACGTCACGCCCTTGCTGGCAAATAGCTTCGAAATAAAAGCCGAGCCCGCGCGGTAGTCATCTCGAGTGTTGGTTTGCGGCACCAGAGCGAAAATCATTTTCGCCGCAGCATCCCCGACGTATCCCGTCAGGTGGCCCGCGGCATTATGCTCGAACCGGCCGCCCGTCGGATCGGGAGTGTCATCGTTCACGTTGGCCATTTTCAGCGCCATGGAATTCACGAATGCGACGTGGCCGCCGCGATGCTGCACGATCACCGGATGATCGGGCACCGCCGCATCCAGATCGTGAAGATTGAGCGGGCGCGGAGTCTTTCCGTCGTCATATAAAAATCCAAGGACCCATTGTCCGGGAGGCGTTTTCTGCGCTCGCTCGTGCAATGCTGCCTGAAGTTTTTCGATCGAGTCGCTGTCGCATGCGACCTTGCGAAGATGCTCGACACCCGAGTCGCACGGATGAGAATGCGCGTCATTAAATCCGGGAAGCACACTCTTCATGCCCAGATCGATTTTGCG
>DAITPO010000253.1:0-2972 GCA_036833535.1 Candidatus Acidiferrales bacterium
AGCTGCGCCCGGCAATCGCAGCGCTCCGAAGCCAGCACATCGCCGGTAAGGCATTGCGAATGTATGCGCACCAGCGGCGCAAGCCTGCCCCCGCGGCGGCTACTGTCGCGCACATTGCCGCGCACCAGCGCCACAGCCTCTTCGCTCGCGTCGCGCCCTCGGATGCCGACAATCTCGAACTTCCCGAACCGCGTAGGAAGTTCAGCCCGCGCCACAATGCGCGGCCCCCCGGTTTGCTTTCGCTTAGCCATAAGAAACTCACGATTATAGCAGGTGGGCAATCGAGGAGTTGTTTCCTCGCATTTTGGTGGGAGCCTCCGCATTCATGCGGGGGAGGAGCGCTTCAGCGCTCCGAAAAAGTTCCGTCTTTAACCATGCGCTTTAGCGCTGGGCAGTTCGTCGCTAACCCGTCAAGCAGACTTATGAGCACGCCTGGGATATCGAATCCCATTCCAAAATTAAAACACTACAAGGCACCCCATCCCAACCGCACCGCTTTACTTCTCGCCGCGCTTTAGCCGACAATCCGACTGCGCACTCTCGCTCAACGCATCGCGCGATAAACACTACGCATGAACACTCTTGCAGCCGGAAAAGACCTTCTCTTCTCGCTGGTCCTGAAAATGGGCTGGGCGGCCTCCATGGCCGCGCTGCTGGTGCGCTTCGCCCCGTTCCGCAAAATTCTCTTCAATGAGAATCGCGATTCGGATCAGAAGGTGCAATTGCTGCTTTTTATCACGCCGCCGCTGGCCATCGGCGTTTTCATGCGCCTCGCAGGTTATCCGTATTTCGATTTAACGCTCGAGGGCTCGTTTCTGATGGGCTTGCTCGGCGGGCGCATCGTCGGGCTGCTAGGCGGCTCGCCGATCAGTTTGCCGGCCTTCGGCAATCACGAATGGCTTTCAAGCCCCATGGCCGCGCTAGTGGGATTGCTCGCCGGCGTGATCCGCCAGATGATGCCGAACAAGGAAGACATCTGGGATTTCGGGCCGTTCACCTTCCTCAATATTCCGCGCTCCATCTGGAATCTTGTTCGGCACGGGAAACTCAATTGGGCGATGTTTCCACTCGTTTCTTGCGCGCTCTTCGAACTCGCGCACGTCGAACTGGCCATGGCGGTGCCCTCGCGCTGGATTTTTGCGTTTACCACTTCGAATTGGGGATTGCTGCTGCTGGTGATTCTCTCGGCGGTGATGTCGGTCGCGATGCCCATCAAGATCTGGAACAACACGCGCACGGAGATGAACCTCGAGCAGAATCAGCAGTTGCTGTTGCGCGCGCGCATGGATGCGCTGACCAGCCAGATCAATCCGCACTTTCTGTTCAACACGTTGAATACCGTCTCGTCACTGATCCGCTACGATCAGGATACCGCGCGAGTAATCGTCCTCAAGCTGTCGAACATCCTCCGCCGCCTGCTGCGCAAGCACGAAACGTTTGTCCCCCTGCGCGATGAAATCAGTTTTATCGACGATTACCTGGATATCGAAGTCGTCCGCTTCGGCCGCGACAAATTGCAGATCTTCAAGGAAATCGACGAGCAGTCCCTCGATACGTTTGTCCCCAGCATGTTGCTCCAGCCGATGATCGAAAATGCCATCAAGCACGGCCTGGCGCCCAAGCTCGAAGGCGGGCAGATTCATTTGCGCACGAAGCGGAATGACGGGCGGCTGCTGATCGAAGTCGAAGACAACGGCCTGGGCATCCCGGAAGACCGCCTAACGAAGGTCTACGCCGAAGGGATCGGCATCAGCAACGTCCACGAGCGCCTGCGCCTGCTCTATGGCGATCAATTCCGCATGGATATCCGCAGCCAAGCCGGCCAGGGCACCCAGATTCACATCGAGATCCCGGACGTAATCGCAACCCTGCCGTCGTAGGCGAGGGTCTTCCCTTTCCGCCGGCACGTTGGCGGAGGCCCTCTCGCCTTTCGGCCCCGCCTTTCAGCCCCGTAATCCGGCCCGGTTTTTCCACGCCTTAGGCTACGTATTTCCGCGGCCGGTAATCTGGTGTTCGCCTTTTTGACCTGTTACCTTAACCCGGGAAATTGCCAATGACCGCGATCGTCACACGCAGAAAAACGCCGAAGCAAACAATCCGATCGAGCAGTTTTCTGGTCGATACACCAACGCGGGCATAAATCGCCGTAACTTACTGAAAATAAACCACGGAGCTTATTTCAGGTCGAGACAAAATCGCACCCCTTAGAAGCGCCCAGAGCCCCCATTTTCGAGCTCTCGGGGCTTCCGGACTAGGCGAAAGTCATCAGAACGCAACCTCGCCCTTTGCCGAGTCGTAGGCCCTGACACTGCAATCGGGCTTTAGCGACCCCTCCCCAACGGATCGAAATGGGGCTTGACAAGCGCTTCGCATTCCTGTAATTTCAGTCTAGACAGAAATGACTGAAGCCACGCCAAGCCGCCTCTCCCCCGCCGTCCAGAAATTCATCCTCCACTGGGGCGAAATGGGCACCCGCTGGGGCGTCAACCGCACCGTCGCGCAAGTGCATGCCCTGCTCTTCCTTTCGCCGCGGCCGCTCAACGCCGAGGAAATTTCGCAGACGCTTTCCGTCGCGCGCTCGAACGTCAGCACCAGCCTCCGCGAATTGATGGGCTGGCGCATCGTGCGCGTCGCTCCGGCGCTCGGCGATCGCCGCCAGCATTTCGAATCCATGAAAGATCCCTGGGAAATGTTCCGGGTGATTCTCGAGGAGCGCAAGAAGCGGGAATTCGATCCCACAATCGCGGTGGTGCGCGAATGCCTGGCGGAAACCGAGCGCAGCGGCCCGGCCGACGCCTACGCGCGCACGCGCATGAACGAACTGCTCGATTTCATCGCCACGATGAGCGGCCTCTATGAAGAGTTCAGCCATTTGCCGCCCGTGGCCACCAAGCATTTGCTCAAGCTGCGCGGCAAGATTCGCAAGCTGCTGCGCGGATGAGGAGGGAGGCGGGCAACCGCCTTTTTTTAGC
>DAITPO010000254.1:0-2962 GCA_036833535.1 Candidatus Acidiferrales bacterium
TGGCATCCACGAGTTGCGCGTTGATGCGCAGGCGGTTGCCGGCACGCCGCAGGCTGCCGCGGAGAATAAAGCTGGCGCCCATGCGCGCGCCGATTTCGGGCGCGGTCAGCGGCGAATCGCGGAACGGCAGCACCGTCGCGCGCGGAAACACATGCAAGCCTTTGATCTTCAGCAATTCGGTGATGATGTCTTCTGACATGCCGTCGCGGAAATATTCGTCGTCCTTCTGGCCGCTCAAATTCTCGAAGTACAGCACGGCCAGAGATTTCTCTGCGCGCGCTATCGGGACGGCGCCGGAACTGGTGATCGCGCGGCCCGATTCCGTCTCGCGCTTCAGCCGCTGCAGCTCCGTGCGCATCTCGGAGGCTTTTTGATAACGCATGCGCCGGTCTTTATCGAGCGCGCGGGTGATGATGCGGTCGAGCTCCGGCGAAATCGAGGGATTTAATCGAATCGGCGCGATCGGGGTGCGATTCAGAATCGCTTCGAAAATCACCGCGGGAGTATTTCCGGTGAACGCCGGACGCCCCGTGGCCATCTCGTAGAGCACCACGCCGAATGAGAAAAGATCGCTGCGCGCGTCCAGCTCTTCTCCGCGCGCTTGCTCCGGCGCCATGTAGCTGACCGTTCCCATGGTCGTGCCCGGACTGGTCAGAGCTTCGTTCGAAATCGAAGCGGTGGGCGCGGACGACGCATTCATCGTCTCGCCCATTCCGGGTTCCCACGCTGCCGGCTTTGCTAGGCCGAAATCCAGAATCTTCGGACGTCCCTGGGTGATGAAAATATTCGCGGGCTTGATGTCGCGGTGCACAATGCCTTTCGAGTGCGCGGCATCGAGAGCGTCCGCAATCTGCACGGCGTAATCAAGCAGATCTTCCGTGGCCATCGGACGGCCCTCAATAACATGCCGCAGCGTCTGCCCTTCGAGCAGCTCCATCACGATAAAGCATCGCCCGTTCTGCTCGTCAATGTCATGAATGGTGCAAATGTTCGGATGATTCAACGCCGAAGCAGCGCGCGCCTCGCGCTGAAAGCGTTCGAGCGCCTTTTGGTCGCGGGAAAGTTCATCAGGCAGGAATTTCAGCGCCACTTGCCGGCCGAGGCGCGTGTCCTCAGCCTTATAGACGACGCCCATGCCTCCCCCGCCGAGCTTCTCCAGAATCCTATAGTGGGAGATGGTTTGGCCGTTCATGGTAGGCATCGCGCCCATGGCGAAGGCATGTTAAGACCGACGGTGCATCCAAGTCAATGCACAGCGGGGCTACTTTAGCTTGGCGTACTCGGCCTTGGCGGCCACCAAAATCGGGATGTCCGCGTCGGCGTCTTTCCAAATTCCAAAGAAATCTTGATAGGCGGCGCGCGCGCGGGCGGTGTCGCCTTGCAGCGCGTATGCGCGGCCGAGGCCAAGATGCGCCAGCGCGCCGACCGGGAAATTGCCCACGAAATCGCGGTGATCGATCAACTTCTGAAATTCCGTCGCGGCTTCTGTGCCTTTATGAGCTTCCAAATAAGCCTGTCCGCGGATGTACGCGGTGTACAACGACCCGATCGGCGTGCCTCCGCCCATATCGTAGGGGGCCGCACTGCGCAAATCGTCGATCGCCTTGTCGGGGCTGTTGCGGCCGATTTCCAGCAGCGCGTAAATTGCCGGCAGATAGTAGCTCTGCATCAGCGTGTTCGTCGGGAAATCCTTATTGAGCTTGTCCGCAAGGGATTGTGCACGTGTAGCATCGCCGCTACGTGCATACGCCAGTGCTGAGACGGTTTCAATATCTCTGCTCGAGGCCAGCGCGAGCGCGGCATCGGCCTGCTGTCGGGCTGATGCGGAATTACCGAACTCGGCCTCGCGGAACGCGGCATAGCTCTGCCAAAGAGCCGCCGTTTCCTTGGCATCATTGTGCCGGGCCGACTCTACCGCGCGCCGTGCAAGCTCTCTGGCCTTGTTGAGCCGCCCGAAATAGGCTTCAGTGTCCGCCTGTGTCGAAAAAAATTGGTCTTCGACGCCGGGCTTGCCCATCGCCCAGTTCATTTGCTTTTCCATGCCGACCGAGTCTCCCTGCAAAAATAGCAGGGTATATATGTTCGAGCGAAGCGAGGGATCATCAAGCTTCCGGGCCAAAGATTGATCCATAACTTTTTTGGCTTCGTCCAGACGATTTAGAGCGAAGTACTCGGCGGCCAGATTCGTATAGCAGAGAACATCGTCCGGCTCGAGTTCCAGCGCCCGACGGTTCTGTTCTGCCGCCTTTTCGTGTTGGCCGAGCTCTGCATAGATCAGCGCGCCATTGAGATACGGAATAAAGTCATTCGGGTATTCGCGTTCCCACAGTTCGTAATTCACCTGGGCCTTGTCAAGTTCGCCGGTCACCGTGTCGAAATGGTGCGCCGTGATGTAGAGCTTCTCGCGCTCACTGGTGCGGTCGCGCAGGTCGTAGGCTTTTTCGATGTTCTCGAGGGCGAGGTTCGGCTGGCCCAAATTGCTGTAGATGGCACCCAGTTTTGCGTAGGCCACGGCGAAATTGGGATCGAGAGCGATGGCTCGTTTGAAGAACGATATGGATTGGGCGTCGCCCTGGCCGTAGTCGGTCTCAACGCCGAGACTATAGGCCTTCAGGGCTTCGAGCGAAGGAGTGGTAGCTGCTTCGATGGGCGTATTGAATTTCTGAATCGAGCCGAGCGATTCGCCGAGCTTGCCGCGAATTTCCGAGCCAACTTTGCCGAGCGAGTCGAGAACGTGATCTTTGGTGTCGGCGGCGGCATCGGCCGTTGCGAAGGTGTCGCCAGTGACGCAATTGATGGCATTCAAAATCAAATTGTAGCGGCTGCCCACTTGCGCTATCGAACCGGCCAGCACCGCTTTGCCGCCGGCGCGCTCGCAGATTTCCTGCGCGACGCTTTGCGTCAAGCGCTCGTCGGGAGGCTTGCCCATGAGTTGCAGAGTGCCGCGCACTTTTCCGTCGGA
>DAITPO010000255.1:0-2936 GCA_036833535.1 Candidatus Acidiferrales bacterium
CAACCCGACTTCTTTTTCTGTTCACTCACCTGCCACAACCTGTAAGTCCTTCCAACGGCTAAGGATATGCTCAATTCGACGGGCGCGCAATGGTTTTTCGGAAGGCTATGAATCAGAACGGCTTCCGCAGCTTACCAAAGAGCAGGGCGAGACTGCTGACCTTCGTGCGCTGAAAATATTGCGATTCGCGCCAAACCCCTGTAACTTAACCTGTAATGCCACGGCCGAAGGCAAGGAACTGCGCAGAGACCGTCTGCGCGAGTTCAGACAGATTAAATTGAAAAACGATTTCTCCCCTAAGAGTGACCGTTGTTTCGACCGTCCGATCGACTGACATCGATTGCGCGTGTTGAAGCAAAGTTTTCCGCCACTTCCATGAGCGCGAGTCTGAACAATGCGGGCTTGGAGTTGATTAAAGGAGAAACCGCGCCAACTCCCGCGACTCGAACTCCATCTCCCACCGGTCACGAGGCCTTGCAGGCTCTGCTCGCCTTCTCATCGTTGCATGAGCAAATCCGCGCGCGCCGCGCCCGCGATGGCGCACGCCCGAGCCCGGCGGATGATTGGCAGCTCGAACATTTTCTTCTCGATGAAGTTCTGCAACTGGTTGCCGAACGCGCGCTCGCCATCACTGGGGTCGACGGTGTGGCCATCGCGTTGGCGGAAGGCAATGCCATCGTTTGCCGGGCTTCGGCGGGAAGCATCGCACCGGATGCGGGAGTTCGTCTCGATCCAAATTCAGGATTTTCCGGGGAATGCCTCGCCTCCGGACGCATCGTCCGCTGCGACGACGCCGAAACTGATTCGCGAGTAAATCTTCAGGCCTGCCGCCGCCTGGGCGTCCGCTCCATGCTGGCCGTGCCCCTTTCGGCAAAACAAAATGTCATTGGATTAGTGGAGGCCTTCTCCAACGAGCCCTACGGATTCAACGACAGCGACGTTCGCAGCCTGAGCCTGCTGGCTGAGTTAATTCTCTCGGCCATGAAGCCGGAGGAAGAAGATCGCCTGAGCGAGATTTCACGGCGCGTGGTCCACAACGTCGCCGTCGAGCCCGAGCCGGTTCTTGTAATCGTGCCGACGCCGGAAGACTTGGGCCACAGTTCCGAGCTTCCTAAAGAAACCTCAGTCGAAACTTCCGCATCAGTTGCGCCCGAGGATTTGAAATCCAGCGACCATACCATCGACGTCGCGGAACTTGAAGGAACTTCTCGTTTCCGTCCCGGCGTCGCGGTGGTGGCTGCGGTGGTATTGCTGGCCGTGGCTTTGGGCGCAGGAGTGTGGTGGGTCCTCGGCCGCCGCGCACACTCGGTCACAGCAAGCGCACACTTGATTGCGCAAAGCTCTGCACGGCCAACCGCGCAGCCTGCGAGCGCAATCGCGAAGCCGGTTGCATCACCAACGACCACGGCAGTGGATACCGCCGCTGATGAGAGCGATTCTTCCCCGCAGGCTTCGGAAGAATCCGGCGCCCTGCCGCGGGTCACGGACATTCGTCATTGGTCGTCAGCAGACTCCAGCACAGTGGTGATCGACATCCAGGACCAGGTTCAGTACGAAGCTCATCGGCTGCCGAATCCGGAGCGAATTTATTTCGACTTGCACGACACCACCCTGGCGTCCGCATTGCTCAATAAAATTATCGCGGTGAACGATGGGTTGCTGCGCCGGGTTCGCGTCGCGCAACCGGTCGCCGGCGTGACCCGTGTGGTGCTCGAAACCAACAGCGCGTCGGATTTCTCCGTCAGTCTCGAACCGAATCCCTACCGCCTGGTGGTCGAAGTTCGCAAACTTGGAAGCAAGCCGATCCCCCGCGCAAAGATCGATCTCTTCGCTCCCACCAATCCCACGCCCGTGGAAACCGCAACCGGGCAAGCTCCCCACGATGTCCCTCCGCCGGCTCAGGTCGCCGCGAATTCGAAGCCGGTCAACCCGACTCCTCTTGCAGTGAACCGAGCTGAAAAACAGCCGGCAGCAAGCTTAACCCCAGTCGAGACCGCGCAAACTCACACGCCCGCATATCCGGCCAAGCTTCGCGTCGTGCTCGACGCCGGACATGGCGGTTGGGATCTGGGAGGGGTCGGTCGCAAGGGTTTGTTCGAGAAAGATCTCGTGCTCGATATCGTGCAGCGCCTCGGGCACCTGGTTGAGAGCCGTCTTGGAGCCGAGGTCATCTACACGCGCAAGGATGACAGTTATCTCGCCCTCGAAAAGCGCGCCGAAATTGCCAACCTCGCGCAAGCAAACCTCTTCGTTTCCGTCCACGCAAATTACAGCGATTACCCTTCGGCCCGCGGCGTGGAAACTTATTACACCAACACCTATTCGTCAGTAAAGGCGAGGACTGAAGAAACGGACGAAGCGGAGGCAGCCCGCCTGAAAACGATCGATTGGACCAACGTCGATATTCGTGAAAAGGTACAAGAGTCGCGAAAGATCGCCGCCAGCGTGCAGCGCGCGTTGTACGCCATGCTGTCTGCGAAAACCCCAGGCTTGCGCGACCGCGGGGTCAAGGAAGCTCACTACGTCGTGCTCACCGGAACTTCCATGCCCGCGATCCTGGCTGAAGTTTCCTTCGTCAGCAGCCCCACCGACGAGAACAACCTGCAGAGTGCAACCTACCGCCAGCAAATCGCCGAAGCCCTCTACAACGGCATCGCCCACTACGAGGCGGCCAATCACAATGTAAAGATGGCCAGATCGTCAGCGAAACCGACCGGAAGGTAATCCGTAGAAACTAGCTCCGCTACGTTTAAGGCCAAACCAATCGCGGCCTGTCATCGTCCTTCCCCAACCCTTCCGTACTTCTCCAGCCACTTCAACTCTTCCCGTACCTTGATCTTCCCGTGCCACGGATTCTTGTCGAGTTCGTGCCCCTCTCCCGGACCCGCTCCCGGAAAGATCAGCAGCGTGCTGGGAACGCCGAGAGAATACAACGC
>DAITPO010000256.1:0-2913 GCA_036833535.1 Candidatus Acidiferrales bacterium
GCTACTGTGGCGTCGTCGAAGACTTCTGCTAGTTTGCCGCCTTCCTCGGGCGGGACGAATTTTCCCCAGCTCACGGCTTCGGTGTAGGTGCTGCCTGAGAGGCCGCCCCAATGGACTGGCTCGGGGCAGATGCGAACGCCGTAGTTGTAACGCTTGAGTGGGATTTTTTCGTAGCCGCGGCGGGCCAGGAGTTCGGCGTAGACGCCGAATTGTTGCGCCCAATTGCGCGGGACGCCGCCGCCGATGGTCAGCAAGCCCATTTTCTTCGTCGCGAGCATTGTGGTGGCGTAATGTTCGAAATCTTCGAAGGGATCGAAGCGTAACGCGGGCTTCCCTTCCCTTTTGCGCAGGCGATTGTAGAGTGCGAAATCAATGCCGAGTTCGGAATCGCTGAAGGCGGGGACGAAGATCGGAATATTGTGTTCGGCTGCACTTTTCAGGATGCCGCGGCCTTTGGCATGTTTCTGCAAATATTCGCCGATGCGGCGATGGAGTTTCCAACTGCAGACGATTTCCTCGGGATCCCATTTGACGAAAACGTGGTCGACGACCTCTTCGACGTGATCGAGATTGATTTCGGGTTCGAGCGAATCGTAGACGCGATTGTAGCCGGCGAAAAAAAGCTCGCGATCGTCCATTTTCGGATCGTAGCGGAAATGCGAACGGCCGGTGGCTTCGACGAGACCGTGAGCCATGAGCGCACCGGTGGAAACGATGGCTTTGACGATGCCGGACTCGATGAGATCGCAGAAGATGAGGCCCATTTTTGCTACGGTCATGGCGCCGGCGAGCGTCATGACGATGAAGCAGTCTTTGTCGCGGGCCATGGCCTCGAGAACGTCGGCGGCGTCGCCGACTTGGCGGCCGGTGAAGGCGGTCTGGCCCATGGCGCGGACGAGATCGTCAACGGTGCGGGCCTTGGCGAGGTCAAGCGGGTAGATCGGCGTGAGATGATCGGCGATTGGATCGTGGAGAATTCTTCCCGTCGCGCCCTTTTTCTTTGCCATTCACTCCCCTTGCGGATAATGTATGCGCGCGTGTGCATTTTTGCGGCGGCGCGCGGAGATTTTGTTGCGTTGCGTGCGTTTGTGCGCCCTATTGATAGTACAAACGAGAGAAATAGAAAATAGGAAAGTGAGAGAGCGCTGGAGATTTTATTTTTTGCGATGAAGATGGAATGAACGAAAGAAAATGCAGATCCCTCATCCGCCTAGGCGGATTCGGGATGACAGCGCTTTTTCTGCACTGATAATGAATGCGAAGATTCCGAAACCTGTCGAGTTGAGTTTGGATCATACGATTAAGAATGGAGAGTGACGGCAATGTCGCTTGAGATTATGGCGCAGCAACGAGATTACGTTTTGGTTTTCTCGCATGGATTGATCTGGTGGATTTTGATTGGTTTGCTGGCGGGTTGGATTGCGGGGACGATTTCGCGTGGGCGAGGATTTGGGTGTCTGGCTAACATTGTGCTTGGGCTTGTAGGAGCGGTCATCGGTGGCTGGATTTTCACGAAGCTCAATATTGTGACGTTCGGATTTTTTGGCAGCCTTGCGGCGGCGGTGGTTGGGGCTGTGCTGTTGGTGGCGATTGCGCGATTATTTAGTGGGAGTGGGGACCGGGACTGAGCCTCTTCATCTTCGCCCCTTAGCATACACCGCGATCAATTTGGACAAGGAGGGTGCAGCAAGCGGCGCCCCTACGACCGAAGAATTTCGCTCCGACGAAGTCGAGATCTGACGAATCTTCGTTGCGCTCACACAAATTCTGAGGTTTGATCCCCTAAAGAGAAGTTCTCGAACACGCTGCGTGGTACGATAGTTGTTTCGCGAAAGGCTGGGAACGAATTGAGTAATTCTTCGGTTTGGGCCATCCCGCTTGGCGGGCTCGGCGAGTTCGGGATGAACATGATGGCCCTGCGATGCGGCGATGAAATCATCGTCATCGATTCCGGGCTGATGTTTCCCGAGGCCGAGCTTCTCGGCGTGGACATCGTTATCCCCGACATCACCTACCTGAAACAGCGCAAGCAGCAAGTGAAAGCGATTCTGCTGACGCACGCGCATGAAGACCATATCGGCGCGGTGCCTTACGTTCTCGGCGATCTGGATGTGCCGGTCTATGGCACGAAATTCACGCTGGCGTTGGTGAAGAAGAAACTTGAAGAGCACGGATTGCTCGAGAATGCCGATCTGCGCGAGATCGCGCCGGGACAAACCATTTCCATCGGGCCTTTCAAGATTGAATTCCTGCACGTGACGCACAGCACGATTCAGTGCGTGGCGCTGGCAGTGCGGACGCCGATGGGAACGATTATTCACACCGGCGACTTCAAGATCGATCACACGCCGGTGGACGGGAAATCGTTTGATCTCGATGCGTTTGCGAAATATGGACGCGAGGGAGTCCTGGCGCTGTTCAGCGACAGCACGAACGTCGAGAGGCCGGGATACACGCCTTCGGAGCGGGCGGTGGTGCCGCGATTCGAGGAATTGTTCCGAGCGGCGCCGAAGAAAATCGTGGTCTCGTGCTTTTCGAGCTCGGTGCACCGTATCCAGCAAGTGATTGACATCGCGCTCGAAAATGGCCGGAAGGTGGGCATCGTCGGGCGCAGCATGGTGGACAACGTCGAAATCGCGCATAGCCTGAACATGCTGCGGATTCCGGACGGCAGCATGGTGCGGCCGCAGGATATTCGCACTTTTGATCCGAAGAAATTGGTGGTGCTGGCGAGCGGGACGCAGGCCGAACCGATGTCGGCGCTTTCGCGAATCGCCGTGGACAATCACCGCTTGCTCACGATCGAACAGAGCGACACGGTAATTTTATCGGCGCGCATCATTCCTGGAAACGAGAAGGCCATTTTCCGGATGATCGATCATCTGTTCCGGCGGCAAGTGCTGGTTTATTACG
>DAITPO010000257.1:0-2910 GCA_036833535.1 Candidatus Acidiferrales bacterium
ACTCTTCGCTCGCCATGGTGGCGCCGTGGATGCCGTCGCGTCCGGTCTTGGAGCCTACATAAATTACCGGATTCCCCGTGCCCGATGCGCGTCCGTAAAAAATCTGGTCGCGGCGGACCAGCCCAAGGGCGAACGCGTTCACCAGAGGATTGCCAGAGTAACAAGATTCGAATTTGACCTCGCCGCCAAGGTTGGGAACGCCGAAACAGTTGCCGTAAGAAGCAACGCCAGAAACCACGCCCTCCATGACAGAGTGGTTCTTGTGAATTTCAGCCTGTGTAGCGCGGGCGCCCTCGCCCGCGTTCTGGGCAGCCTGAATCGGCCCAAACCGCAGCGAGTCCATCACCGCGACCGGCCGCGCCCCCATAGTGAAAATGTCGCGCAGAATCCCGCCGACGCCCGTAGCCGCTCCCTGAAATGGCTCGATAAACGACGGATGATTGTGCGACTCGATTTTGAACGCGCAGGCCCAGCCGTCGCCAATGTCAACGATGCCGGCATTCTCGCCCGGCCCCTGCACCACCAGTTTGCTGCGCGTGGGCAAACGCTTCAAATGAACGCGCGACGACTTATAGGAACAATGCTCGCTCCACATCACGCTGAAAATTCCAAGTTCCGTCCGAGTCGGCTCCCGTCCGCCGAGCAGTTGCTTGATTTTTTCGAATTCTTCCGGGGTCAGGCCGTGCTCCCGGATCATCTCCGGCGTAACGGCAAAAGGACTGATCGCAGAGGTGGTCATCAGGGAATCTTTATTGTCGCATCTCCATCGACTTTTCGCATGTGGATTCGTAGTGTGGAGCGGACACTCCTGTCCGCGGCCTTTGCTGCTGGTGTTGCTCTTGATCTTGACTTTGATCATGTCTTCGAGGCCAAGAGTCCAACCCCAGGGTCAAAGGCAGCGGGCGAGGGCGCCCGCTCTACACAACGCCCGTCTATACTGTCGCAAATGAAGTCCGTCATCGTCGGCACGGCCGGACATATCGATCACGGGAAGACGGCGCTGGTGAAAGCGCTCACCGGCATTGACGCCGACCGTCTCGAAGAAGAAAAGCGGCGCGGCATCACCATCGACATTGGATTTGCCCACTTCGAACTCCCTGCACCCGATGGCAGCACGATTCGCCTTGGCTTCGTCGACGTCCCCGGCCACGAACGCTTTGTGCGCAACATGCTGGCGGGCGTGGGCGGCATCGACCTGGTGCTGCTCGTAATTGCCGCCGATGAAGGCATCAAGCCGCAGACTCGCGAGCACTTCGACATTTGCCGCCTGCTGGCAATCCGCCGCGGCATCACCGTACTCACAAAGTCCGACGCCGTCGATGCGGAAACGTTAGAAGTGGTGCGGTTGGAAGTGGAAGATTATGTGCGCGGATCATTTCTGGATGCGGCGGAATCGCCCATGGTCGCGGTGAGCTCGTTAACGGGCGCAGGGCTGGACGAGTTAAAATCCGCGCTCTCCCGGGTCGCATCCGAAGTTGCAGCTAAGAACTCCGCGGCGCTGGCTCGCCTTCCCATCGATCGCGTTTTCACAATGAAAGGTTTCGGCACGGTCGTCACCGGCACTCTCGTGGCCGGGACGATCCACAAGGAAGAGGAGCTTGAAGTGTTTCCCGCCGGCAAGCGGGTTCGAATCCGAGGCGTGCAGGTGCACGGCTCGCCCGCCGAATCCGCTGCAGCAGGCCAGCGCACCGCACTAAATCTCGCAGGACTTTCCACGGAAGATCTCGCGCGCGGCATGACTCTAGCCACCGCGGATACTTTTCGCTCCACATCGCGAGCCGATGCGCTCCTTACTCTGCTTCCTTCGGCGAAGCCGTTCAAGGACGGAGCGCGCGTCCACTTTCACGCTTATACGTCGGAAATGATCGCCGAAGTGCGGCTGTATGGAGCAAAACAGCTGAAGCCGGGAGGCGAATCCTATGCGCAACTTAGATTCGCCGAGCCGATGCTGCTGCTGCCCGGTGATCGCTTCATCGTACGCCAGTTTTCACCGGTATTGACCATTGGCGGAGGCGTCGTGCTTGACGCGTCGCCCGCGCCTCGCAAGCAACGCGCGGAAGATGTGACCGCATTTCTCAAGATCATGCGCTCTGGTTCTCCGGTACAAGTACTCGCGGCGCGGGTGGCGCGGCGAGGAGCCATCGGCCTTCGCCTCGACGACATCCCCGGAGAAATGAATATCCGCCAGGAACAAGCCACAAAACTGGCCGACGCGGCCGAATTAGTGTGGTGCAATCAAGTGCTGGTTGCGCCAGCGGCATTCGCGGAAGCCAAAGCAGATGTACTTCAGGCTCTCAAGAAGTTTCACGACGCCAACCCCCTCGTAGCAGGGATGAGCAAAGAGGAGCTCCGCGATCGGGTCAACCTGGGCCCCGAAGTGTTCTACGGCGTGCTCGCGAAATTGGCGGAAGAAAAGAAACTCGAAGTCGCAGGTGAACTCGTCCACTTGCCCGGTCGCGGCGTGGTTATGAAAGACGAAGAGGCCGAGTCCAAAAAGATCATCGAGCAGGCGTTTGCGTCCGCAGGGCTGAAAGTTCCGTCGCTGAAAGAAGTGTTGGCCGGCCTGAAGGTAGATAAAATCCGCGCCCAGAAAATAGTTACTCTGCTCTTGCGCGACAAAGTTCTGATCAAGATTTCAGAGGAGCTTGTCTTCCACCAGAGTGCGCTGGCAGATCTGCGCCAGAGAATCGCCGCCCTCAAAGCGAGCGCGCCGAAGATTGATGTAGCCCGCTTCAAAGATATAACCGGAATCAGCCGCAAGTATGCGATTCCACTGCTCGAATACCTGGACCGCGAGCGAGTAACGCGGCGAGTGGGAGACGAGCGCGTAATCCTGTGATTGTGTGATTGTGTGGTGACGGGGCTCTGCCCCGTCCAAGCCGAATACGGCAGCCCGAGCCGCATCCGGAC
>DAITPO010000258.1:0-2884 GCA_036833535.1 Candidatus Acidiferrales bacterium
CGCGATGCTACGCTGCAGCGCGAATTCCCATTGCTTTGCCGCGCGGCTGAGGAAACCGGCGGAATCGCTACACAGAATCGCGGCACGCTGGGCGGAAACATCGCCAATGCGTCGCCGGCGGCTGATTCTCCGCCTGCGCTGCTGGTTTACGATGCTGAACTCGAGCTGATATCTGCAGGCGGGACGCGGCGAGTACCGTACTCCGCCTTTCATTCAGGCTACAAGAAGATGAATTTGCGAGCCGATGAATTGATCGCGCGAATCATTTTGCCGCGCGGGCGCGCGGGGTGGAAATCATATTACCGCAAAGTCGGCACACGCCGGGCGCAGGCGATTTCAAAAGTATGCATGGCTGCCGCGCTGAAACTTGTAGATGGTGAAATCACCGACGTACGCATCGCACTGGGGAGCGTGGCTCCGAGCGTAATTCGCGCGACCGCAACGGAGAATGCGCTGCGGGGCAAGCGGCTGGATTCGACCGCGATCGCTGCGGCACGGGTTTCGCTCGCTTCTGAAATCGCGCCGATTGACGATATGCGCTCGAGTGCGCGCTACCGCTCGCGCGTCGCGCAGAATCTGCTGGAAGAATATCTTCAAAGCGCTGATCGAGCATGAGCGCGCCGGATCTCATCGTGCGAGGCAAGCGCGTTCTCGCTGGGAACGCAGCGGAGCCGGCTCCCGCCGCGATTCATATTCAGCATGGAGTGATAACCGCGGTCACGGCTTTCGACGAAGCGCCGAGCGGCTCATCGATCTACGAAACGGGCGATGATCTGGTGATGCCGGGCATTGTGGACACGCACGTCCACATTAATGAGCCCGGCCGCGCGGATTGGGAAGGATTCACTACCGCGACACGTGCGGCGGCTGCAGGCGGCGTTACGACGCTCATTGAGATGCCGCTGAACAGCATTCCCGCTACCACGACAGCTCCGGCATTCCGCGAAAAGCTCGCCGCGGCGGCCGGAAAGCTTTGGGTGGATACCGGATTCTGGGGCGGAGTCGTCCCCGGCAACCTGCACGATCTCGGTCCGCTCTGGCAGGAAGGAGTGTTCGGGTTTAAATGCTTTCTTGTGCCGAGCGGTGTCGAAGAATTCGCGCACGTGGGCGAGGACGATCTGCGTGCTGCGATGCCTGTGCTTGCAGAGCTCGGCGCTCCGCTGCTGGCACATTCGGAAGATCCGAAGATCATCGAATCTGCTAGCAAGGCTGCTGCGAAATTGCCGGTCAACCAATACTCATCGTGGCTGGCGTCGCGGCCTCGCGAAGCTGAGAACAAAGCCATCGAGCTGCTTGTGCGACTTGCGACTGCGGCGAAGAGCCGGCTCCACATCGTGCATGTTTCGTCGGCAGGGGCGCTCGATATTATTCGCGCTGCAAAAACCGCCGGTTTGGCAATCACTGCCGAGACTTGCCCGCATTATTTGACGTTTGCGGCTGGCGAGCCTAACGGCCTCGGGTCTGAAGACCCGAGCTACATTGGAATTCCTGATGGGGCTACCGAATTCAAGTGCGCGCCGCCGATTCGTGAGGCGGAGAACCGAGAGCGGCTTTGGGCCGGGCTTGGCGATGGGACGCTTGATTTTATTGCCAGCGATCATTCGCCTTGTCCGCCTGAAATGAAGCGGAAAGAGACCGGCGATTTTTTTGCGGCTTGGGGCGGCATCGCCTCGCTCGAGCTGGCGCTCCCCGCTGTGTGGACTTCGGCGCGTTTGCGCGGCTATTCTGTGGGCCGCCTAGTGGAATGGTTGTGCCGCGGGACGGCGCGGCTGGCGGGCCTCGCGCAGCGGAAAGGCACGATCGACGTGGGGCGCGATGCCGATCTCGTGTTGTGGAATCCGGAGGCGGCTTTTCGAGTGGACGCGGAGCGGCTGCATCAACGTCACAAACTGACGCCTTACGCCGGGCGCGAGCTTCTGGGCGCGGTGACCGCGACGTTTCTTCGCGGGCGAAAGATTTTCGAGCGCGGCGAATTTTCCGCTGGGCCGACCGGGAACATCTTGAAGCGGACAGACGCATGAGCGAGTTTCAAAAGCTGCCGAATCTGGCGTCCGAGCGGCTCGGCGCGCGCGTCGTCACCGCAAACGACGAGTTCTTTGCGCCGAAAGAAAATCTTTTGAAGGAATCGAAGCCGGTTTTCATCGAGGACAAATACACGAACCGCGGCAAATGGATGGACGGCTGGGAAACGCGGCGCCGGCGCACTCCCGGCTACGATTGGTGCATCGTGCGATTGGGATTACCTGGAATCATTCGCGGGATCGTCGTGGATACGAGCTTTTTTCGCGGAAATTATCCCGAGCAGTGTTTGCTTGAAGCCTGCGCGATTCCGCTTGAGCCCGGGTTAAAACGCGAGCTCGCGGCTTTGAATGCGGCATCCACGAAGTGGCACGAGTTGCTGCCTCAATCGCAGCTCAAAGGCGACTCGCAGACTTTCGTCGAGATTCGAAGCGAGCATCGCTTCACGCATGTGCGCTTGAAGATTTATCCCGATGGCGGCGTGGCGCGGCTGCGCGTTCATGGCGAAGTGCTGCCGGCGCCGGTCAAGACCGCTGCGAATCCCCGGGAGATCGATCTCGCTGCGATTCAGAACGGCGGGCGCGTCGTGGGAGCGAGCGACGAATTCTACAGCGCGCCTCTCAATTTGCTGTTGCCGGGCCGCGGCAAGGGCATGCACGACGGTTGGGAGACTCGGAGGCGGCGCGGTCCCGGACACGACTGGGTAATCATCAAGCTCGGCGCGCACGGCACGATTCGACGAATTGAAGTGGACACGGCGTACTTCAAGGGAAATTATCCCGATAGCTGTTCGATCGACGCGATTTTCGTTTCGGGCGGCGGAGATCCAGGCGCGGGCGCGGCCTGGCGGATACTTTTGCCGCAG
>DAITPO010000259.1:0-2884 GCA_036833535.1 Candidatus Acidiferrales bacterium
GTGTTGGACCAGAGCCGCTTGATCAACTTCTCTCCCGTTTCCGAATCCAGCAGTTCGAACGCGGCGCGGCAGGCGCCCACAACGGCGGGCGGATGCGACGTGGAGAAAATGAAAGGCCTGGCGCGATGATAGAGAAAATCGATCAGCTCGCGCGAGCCGCAAACGTAGCCGCCGAGAACGCCAATCGCCTTGCTGAGCGTGCCGACCTGGATATCCACGCGACCGTGGCAATTGAGATGGTCCACGGTGCCGCGGCCATTGCGGCCGAGCACCCCGGAAGAGTGCGCGTCGTCCACCATGGTGATGCAGTGATATTTTTCGGCGAGATCACAGAGCGCGGGTAGGTCGGCGATGTCGCCGTCCATCGAAAACACTCCGTCGGTGACCAGCAGCTTTCTGCCGTTCCAATTTTCCGTTTCCTTCAGGACGCGCTCGCAATCGGCGATATCTTTGTGCTTGAAGACCTTGATCGTGGCTTTCGAAAGGCGGCAGCCGTCGATAATCGAGGCGTGATTCAGCTCGTCGGAAATGATCAGATCGTCTTTGCCGAGAATGGCGGAGACCGTTCCAGCATTTGCGGTGAAGCCACTCTGGAATACGACGCAGGCCTCAGTTTGTTTGAAGCGCGCAATCTGCTCTTCCAGCTCCATGTGAATCTTCATCGTGCCGGAAATGCTGCGAACGGCGCCGGTGCCGACGCCGTACTTTCGCGTATATTCGAGCGAGGTTTTGCGCAACTTGGGATGTGTCGTTAGGCCGAGATAATTGTTCGAGGCGAGATTGATGACTTCCTTGCCGTCCACGACGCAGACCGGCTTCTGCTCGCCGGCGAGAATGCGTAGATGGGTATAAACATGCTTTGCCTTTAGGTCTTCAAGAGCGTCGTGAAGAAAATTTAGCTGAGGACGTGCAGCAGCGGTGGCCATATTGCCTCCCAAGGATTACCCGGAACGAAACAGCATTATAGGCCAGACGAGGGACTAGTGAGGCGTGCCGTTCGGATAGAAGAGAATTTTTCCGGCTTCTCCGGATTCGAGAAGCGCGAATGCTTCGGCGTAGCGGTCGAGCGGCATGCGCTCTTTGAATAGCGGATCGAGATTGAGCCGGCCGGCTTTCAATAGCCCGGTCATCTGCACCCAGGTCTCGAACATGCGCCGGCCGTAGATGCCGTAAACCGTCGCGCCTTTGAAAATAATATCGGCGACGAGATTCAGTTCAACCGGGCGGCCGGGAATTCCCAGAAGCGACGCGCGTCCGCCGGGACGCAGCATCTGAAATCCCTGGTGAATCGCCGTCGGATTGCCGCTCATTTCGAGCAGCACGTCCACGCCCGCGCCGTCGGTGGCTTCCTTGATTTGCGCGACGACATCGCCTGCAGCCGGATCGAAAACTTCATCGGCGCCCATTTTTTTGGCCAGTTCGCGGCGATGCGCTTTGATTTCGATGGCGAAAATCTGTGTGGCGCCGCACGCGCGCGCTACGTTGATGCTCATCAGGCCGATTGGCCCTGCGCCGGTCACCGCCACCGTTTGTCCGGCGATCGGCCCCGAAAGCACGGTGTGAACGGCGTTGCCGAGGGGATCGAGTATCGCGGCGTAATGTTCCGGGATCGCAGGATCGACTTTCCAGATGTTGGATTCGGGAATGCGCACGAATTCGGCGAAGGCGCCGTCAGTATCGATTCCGATGATGCGCACGTTCATGCAAACATGCGGCTGGCCCATGCGGCACGGCCGGCAATGGCCGCAGGCCACGTGCATTTCGGCGCTGACGAAATCACCGGGCGCGACGCGCGTCACATTGGCGCCGATTTTCTCCACCACGCCGCAGAATTCGTGGCCCGTGGTGACCGGCGGATGCAGGCGCGAGGCCGACCACCGATCCCAGTGATAAATGTGCAGATCGGTGCCGCAAATCGAAGCGGCGCGCACGCGCACAAGAATCTCGCTGGGGCCAATTTCAGGAATTGCGACGGATTCGACCGCCATGCCTTTCGCCGCGCGTGGTTTGCGCAGCGCTTTCATCATGGTTTTCGTCATCGCTGAAGGCATCGGGGTGCGTGGCGGCTGAAGTCTTCTCCGCCGGGGAAGCAATCCTAGCACACGGCGGCGGCGCGCGAAAACTTCACTCGGCCCGCGCGGTACTCTTCCGCTACAATCACCGCCTGTCTCCGGCGAGCTGCAACAGAAAGACGTGGGAGGAGCCTTTTGAGTTTCGGTGAGAGGCTGCAGGAAATCCGCACCGGATTTGACCGCCCGTTCTGGGTGGCCAACATCAGCGAGCTTTTCGAGCGGCTTTCTTACTATGCGGCTTTTGCGTCGCTGGCGCGGTATTTGCACGAGACGCTAAGCTTTCCCACCGAGCAAGCTGCCAGTCTTACGGGATTCTTCGGGGGGCTGGTATGGTTTCTCGCGGCCTTTGGCGGAACGCTAGCGGATCGTCTGGGATTCCGCCGCTCGCTTTCTCTGGCTTACTTCATCTTGAGCTGCTCGTATTTTTTGTTGGGCTCGCTTGGCGCGCCGTGGCTTGGGCCCGTACGCGCTGCGGTGCCGCTCTTCGCGCTGGTTTTATTCGTGTTGATGCTGCCTGCGTTTGGGATCGCACTGGTGAAGCCGTGCGTGGTCGGGACTACAGCGCGGGCATCGAAAGAAAATGTGCGCTCGCTTGGGTACTCGATTTACTACACGCTCGTGAATATCGGCGGTGCGGGCGGTCCTTACCTTGCGTCCTATGTTCATCAGCATTTGAGCGTGGAAAATGTGTTTCGCGCCGCGGCCGTTAGCGTCTTCCTGATGTTCTTCGCTGTGCTGATATTCTTCAAGGAGCCGCGGCGCTCGGGCGACGTCCAAACGGCGACGCTTGGCGAAGCCGCGCGAAATTTTCT
>DAITPO010000260.1:0-2881 GCA_036833535.1 Candidatus Acidiferrales bacterium
CCTCTGGCCATGGCTCTGTGGGGCGACCCGAAAGTCACCAGGCTTCTCGGCGGGCCCTTCTCGCAGGAAGAGGTCAGGGAGAGGCTGGCGCGAGAGATCGATTCGATGGCGCACTCCGGCATTCAATACTGGCCGATTTTCTGGATCGCAGACGGTGATTTTGTGGGCTGCGCCGGCGTGCGCCCCTACAAGCCCGAAGCTCGCATCCTCGAACTTGGCTTCCATCTTCGACCCGCGTACTGGGGCAAAGGGCTGGCGTTTGAAGCCAGCCAGGCCATAATCAAGTTCGCGTTTGCGGAACTCGGCGCGGCGGCGCTGTTCGCCGGTCACCATCCCTCGAACGCCGCATCGAAGCGCGTGCTCGATAAGCTTGGCTTCCGCTTCAGTCACGAAGAGATATATCCGCCGACGGGCCTGATGAGTCCGGCGTATCAGTTGGCTGCGGAGCCAGAATCCGCGGGCTGACAGGCGTCCGCATTAGCCTCGCTTGCTTCCCAGCTGCTACAATGCTAATTTCAGTGAATCCATAGGCATACGGGACCGTCGGCAGGAGGCCCCGTTTATACATGGAACCATCACAGGCTGTGACACTTAATCACAATCGCGCGGACGGCGCCGGAGCAGCGGGTGTGCCCGGGCGGCCTGTCACATTCTGGCGCGTCGAGGGTAGCCTGCTGAACCTTACCGCCGTGCGTCCCGTGGGCTTCTTTGCCTGGAATGCCCAGAGCTTCCTTGAGCGCTGGGCCCGGCGCGGCGGAATGGGCGTCCTGGCAGCGGCCCGGCCGTTCCTATACGTGACTCACCGGGTGGTCGCCACTCGCCTGCTGCATACCGTCCTGCGCGGGGTGAGCAAGGACCGGCTCGACCTGTTGGGCGAGGAGTACTTCGAATACGTCTTCAAGCCGCACCTGAAGCCAGCGGGGGTCGCCAAGCTGCGGGAAGCCATCGCCGGGGGCGAGCGCATCGTGCTGGTCAGCCAGGGGCTTGACCACATCATGGGGCCGCTGTCAAAGCACCTGGGAATCGAGAGCCTTATCGCCAACCGCCTCGAATTCCGGGACGGCATAGCTACTGGGCGGCTGCTCGAGCCGGTCATTCGCCCACGCGGCGCTCTGGCCAAGCTGGTCAGCCATCGCCCCGACGGCCGGATCTCCCGCGAAGAGCTGGCGCGCGATCTCGGGTTCATCCGGAATCCGTCTATTCTGAACGAAGCAATCCGGCCGGCCGCGCGTACCACGCCGCGCGTGACGATCCCAGTAGTCGAATTCCCCCAGTGCAGCGCAGGCGAGCAGCTTTCCGTGCGCGCGTCGCTGGCGGGGAAGAAAATCCTGCTGATCGGCGGCACCGGCTTCATCGGCAAAGTCTGGCTAGCGAATCTGCTCACCGATCTGTCGGATATCGGCAGGATTTCAGTCCTAGTGCGGCGAAACCGCTCGACGACCTCGCTCGAGCGCTTCCAGAAGATGGTCGAGACGTCGCCGGTCTACGGGCCTCTGGCCAAGCGTCACGGGGCCCGCTTCGCAGCTTTTCTCCGCGAGCGCGTGCAAATCGTGGAAGGCGATGTCACGAAACCGGACCTGGGAATGGCCCCCGCAGCGCGCGCGGAACTCGCTGGATCGCTCGACCTCATCGTCAATAGCTCCGGACTCACCGATTTCAATCCCGATCTGCGCGACGCGCTGTCTTCGAATGTGAACGCCGTCGCTCACGTGCTCGAATTCCTCCGCGAGTGCCGCCATGCAGCGCTGCTCCACCTTTCGACGTGCTACGTCGCGGGCCAGCGCGACGGCCGCATCCACGAAACTGCAACGCCGAACTACAATCCCGCGGGAATTGCCGGCTTCGACGCGGAGAAGGAATGGCACTCGCTCGAGAATTTCATCCGCGTAACCGAAGTCCGCTCGGAAAGCCGCGAAGTAGCCGCAGAGCTACGAAAACAGGCGCTGGCCAAAGAACATGCAGCGAAGGATCTTCGTGGCGTTGCGCTTGAGAATCAGGTTCGCAAGAACCGCCTGCGCTGGATTCGGCAAACACTCACGGAAGCAGGAACGCGTCGCGCCAACGAGTTGGGCTGGCCAAATACCTATACGCTCACAAAGAGCCTCGCCGAATCGCTGATCGTAAATTTCACGAAGCAATCGCCGCAAACTCCGGTAGCCATCGTGCGCCCGGCGATCGTCGAATCTTCGATCGGGCAGCCGTTCCTCGGCTGGAATGAGGGCATCAATACTTCGGCCTCGCTTTCGTACCTGCTCGGCACCTATTTCCGCCAATTGCCGACCAACGAACGCAAATGCCTCGACATCGTGCCGGTGGATTTAGTTTGCCGCGGGATGACTCTGATCTCCGCGGCGCTGATGGCGCGCTGCAACGCCCCGGTCTACCAGATCGCCTCCTCGGTCACCAATCCCTGCAACATGCGCCGCTCGATCGAGTTGACGGGCCTCGGCCATCGCCGCCACTACCGCGCGCAGAATGGATTCGGGCAGCGCATGAAGCTGAAATTCGACGCTATCCCGGTGTCGAAAGCGCGCTACGAAACGCTGTCGGCCCCCGCGCAGAAAGCTATCGTGCAAGCCATACAGCGCAGCGTCGAGCCCTTCGGCTTTCAGATGCCGACACTCGCGCGGCGCGAGCGCGAACTCGACAAGGTCGTGAAGCTCATCGCGCTTTTCGAGCCGTTCATCCTGCACAACGACCACATCTTCGAAGCCGCCAATATCGAGCGGCTATCGGCATCCCTTCCCCCCGACGAGCGCCCCGATTTCAGCTACGATGTCCGCGCGCTCGACTGGTGGGATTACTGGATCAACGTGCACATTCCGGCGCTGCGCAAGTGGTGCTATCCTCTCATCGAAGGACACGCTCCGGAGGCGCCGCC
>DAITPO010000261.1:0-2789 GCA_036833535.1 Candidatus Acidiferrales bacterium
AACCGTCATGGGCCGCACTGGCCCATCCTCCCATATGCCGACAAGTCCCGTTTAATTGGACTTTCTCAGTCGCCGAGTGCGTTGCCGTGCGCCCGCGTCCTGCCCAATGCTGCGGGGTTGGGTGGCAATTTGGGTGGCAACATTTTGCCCTGGACCGTCGGCTGTCCGAGGGCACATATCAAAATCATCCCCCATCCCCATCCGGCAACTCCACTTATTTTCGCAACCACCCGTTTACCCCGGACGTGTAGCCCTGACTTCCAATCAGAGTGGAGGTCAGCGTGCCCCGCATTTCTCGCGATCGTGCCCTTGCTCGCCTCCGCGCTAAGTGGCTCGAGGAAAACCTCCACCGCCCACGGACGCCACTGAAATTAGCTGAGCTGTTGAGCGCGGAGAATGTCGAGGCGGTGGCGGCGCTCAATCTCTACTCGCAGTATGACGAAGACCTCGCAGAGCGTGATCGGCGTCAGCGGCTTATTCTTGCTTGGCAGCAAGCGAGGCCAACGGGCAGCCTGCAATGAATGAGCATGTTTGGACGACACTTCCGACGATGGTGGTACGACGAGGGACTAATGACCGTCATCGTCCTCGCGATCTGTATCCCGCTTATGCTGCTCGCTGTCGCGAACTCTGGCGGAAACAGGGGCGCCATCGGCGAGATGTACAACCCCAATAGGTCGTTCCGCTGAAGTACGGCGCACAGAAGTCGCGGGATAAGCCGTATCGCAGCGCGAAACTGCGGAACTGCTGATGCCGCCCGCTGTAACGTTAATATCCAATCTCACCCGACTTGAACACTTGAGTTTTGCAAGGCATTGATATCAAGCGGCTTTCGGCGAAATTGGCAATGACGTGGCACCACGCCTGGGGCGACCGCGACGTTTCCGGGCGGATTTCGTGGGGGATACGAGTTTCGGTGGCGCCATCTGCTTGGCGCGCGGCGGCATCGCGATGTGGGCGTGGCGGAATAGATCGGCGATCGGCTTGGCGACGTCGGTGCGAACTACCCAGTCATTGCCGCGATGGCGGATGCGGACCTGCTGCAGGCGATCGAGATCGCGCAGCAGGCTCTTCCATTCCGGCACGACGCCGGCCTGGCATGACAGGTCCTCCAGGTATTTCTGCATGACGAGCGCCAGGAACGAACAAAATACGTGTCCTCGGATCGCCGCATCGGAGGAATGAAAGATCGGCCGCGTCCGCATCACGGCCTTGGTTCGCAAGAACAGGTTTTCGACCTTCAGCAAGTCACGATATCGCAGGACCGCCTGCAGCGGTGTGATCTTTGCGTTGGTGCGTAGAACGAAGATGCCGTCGAAGCGCGCCTCCTCGGCGAGCTTGCCGAGATCGATTTCAAATATCGGCGTGTTCTTGTGCTCGCCAGTCTTGCGTAGATAGCGCCGGTAGGCCGAATTGCCGATCAGAGCCTTGTCGCCTTTCTTCAATTGCGTATCGAGGGCGGCGACGATCCGCTCGCGGTCTTTACGGTCGTTCTCGGCTTCCGCCTCGTTGCGGCAGACAATGTAGCGCTTGTCCTCGAGCATCACCTGCTTGACGAAGAGCTGCGTCTCGCCCGTCTGCCGCTCGATCAGAAGCGGCACAAAGGGGTCATCGTTCTCCATGACGATCTTCTTCACCAGCACATCACCGCGCTCGCGAGCGCCTAATATGTATTCGAGCTGGCGCTCTTCGAGCCCGGCAATCGCCGCGGCCGAGATCATGCCGCGGTCGGCGACGATACAAACGCGGTCGATGCCGAAGCGCTGGCGCAGACGATCAATTACCGGCAACAGCGTCGTGACATCCGCCGTATTGCCGGGCCACATCTCCGTGCAAATCGGTGAACCCGAACCATCGACGACCAGACCCAGGATCATTTGCTTGAGATCAGGTCGATAATCCTTCGAGTAGCCATGCTCACCTAGCGTCTCCCCGCCCTCGCCATAGAACGATAGGCTCGTGGTGTCCATGAACACGGCTGAGAGATCGGTGAAGAGATCACGTCGGCGCTCGAATAGCTTCTCCTCGATGACGTCCTTGACGCAGCGTGGCGCCAGCGCTTCCGCGGGCTTCTCCTCCAGTTCCTCCCCGAGCCAAGCCATCGCGCGATAGAAATGGTGAAGGTCGAGACCTTCGACACCGGCGATGTCGTAGTCCGCCATCCACGACGCGCAGTCCCGATCCGACCCGGAAACGAAAAGCCGGTGCAGAGTACCGACGAACACGGCGCGCTCGACCGCAAACTCGAAGGCGCGTTGCTTCAACAGTTCACCAAGCACGTCGGCGATGCCGAGCCGTTCCCAGATCCGACCGAACAGTAACGGTCCGCCGATGCGTTTGGCGGCGACCGATAACGATCCGTCGCGGTCTTCATCGAGCGTCGTGATGAGCAACACCTGGTCAGTGAACTTGGCGCCGGAGGCGAGCAGCGACGCCAGAGCGCCGGACGCGATGAGGTCATCGGCGCGCCCCAGATTGGCGATGACGGATTGGCGCACGGCGCCATCGAAACGCTTGTTCTCGACTACCTGGACGTAGGCGCGATGGCCAGATTTTTTGATGCGGAAAAACACGGTGACCTCCAAAAACAGGCCACCACAGAATCTGACTCGTTTTTCCAAATCAAGACCCAAATATACGCAAACGTGGCACCACGTTTTGAAAAAGCCGCAGCCCTGCATCAATCAAATCAACTACTTGCACTCACGACAACCATTTTACTGTTCAAGTTGGGTCAAGCGGCACAACATCACGTTCAAAAAAAACCCTGCACGCGGCGGAGCAGCAAC
>DAITPO010000262.1:0-2753 GCA_036833535.1 Candidatus Acidiferrales bacterium
GATTGGCGCGCGCTGCTCGCCCGGCGCGGCTTCCGCTACTTTTTTGCGGGCATGATGATATCGCTGTTCGGCTCGGGAATGAACTTCGCCAGCGTGACGTGGTTCATCCTCGCGCAAACCGGCTCGACCGTGGACGTCAGCATCATGCTGATTTTCGCGACGCTGCCGGGCCTTCTCGTCCCCATCGCCGCAGGAGTGCTGATCGATCGCATCGACCGAAGGTACCTCGCGATCACACTCGATCTGGCGCGGTTCATTGCGGTGGGAACGTGCGCGGCGTTGATCGCTTTTGCGCATGCCGGTCTCCTGCTGATCTATTGCATGGTGCTGTTCAATGGTTTCTGCGCGGCGATTTATTGGGCGACGATCAATGCGCTGGTGCAAGAAGTGGTGGGCGGAGATGAACTCGTCGGCGCGAATTCCGCGCTGGTGATCGCCGTGCAATGCGGCTGGCTGACGGCCGGTGCGCTGGTCGGATTTCTCTACGATCGCGTCGGTATCGCGGGCATCCTCGCGGTCGATTCCGCGACATATGCGGCGTCGGCGTGGTGCATCTACATGCTGCGTCGCGGATATTTCACTCCGCGCACCGCGAAGCCCGAGGAAGCGCGCGCCGGTCTCGATGCGCCGCTGGCCGTGGCGGAAGAAACGGCTCTGCCGCCACTCGTCGAGCCGATGCCCGATCCGGAGTTTCTGCGCGATTTGAAAGACGGCATCGCGTACCTCCGCAGCCAGCCCGCCGTGATGGCCATGGGATTTACTTACGCCTGCATGGTCGCGGGAGTTTTCAGCGCGAATGTGGTGGTCGTGGCGCTGGCGAAAGATGTGCTGCATTCCGGCGCGCGAGGATTCGGCGCGCTCGAATTCGGCTGGGGTCTCGGCGCTCTGATTGGCGGAGTGTCGGTCGGCATGTTGATGCGGCGCGTGCGCGTGACGCGGCTGCTCATCGCCGCTCTGGCAATTCTGGCGATCGGCCACTCGTTCTTTCCGTTCGTGCACATTTTGCTGATCGCGGTGGCCATGCAAGCGCTGTTCGGCGGCTGCCGCGCGCTGACGGGAATCGTCACGCAATCCTCGATCATGACTACCGTGCCGAAGCACTTGATGGGTCGCACGCAATCGGCGGTGATGGTGTTCTCGACGTCGCTGCAAATGCTGATGAGCTTTCTGCTCGGATGGTTGGCAGAGCGCGCCGGACTGATCGTCGCGTTCGCCGTGCTCTCGGGAATATATTTCGTTGCGGTCCTGACAGCATGGCGCGCGCGAGGTCTCGCGGTCGGCCTGCCGGCTGAAGCTCCCGGAGATTAGGACCGCCACGCTCACGTTCAGGAATTCCTCTTCGCGTTGCACTCCGCTTGCCGCATAATTCCGCCGCGAGGAGGTCCTCTGCGATGCTTCCCGGATTGAAAGCGGTCCTGAACATTCATCCGCTGTTCGTGCATTTCCCCATTGGACTGTGGATCGGTGCGCTGATTTTCGAAATCGTCGCAGTCCTGCGAAAGAGCGATGACTGGCATCGCACCGCCGCGCGCCTGCTCTATCTCGGTACGCTCGCCGCAGGACTCGCAATTCTGACGGGCCTCTACGCACAGAAATCCGTTCCGCCGGGCCCGGCGATGACCGTCGTTGGCATCCACGAAACGCTAATGATGATCACCACGAGCGTCGCGTTGGCGCTGAGCCTCTTCGCGCTCGTCTTCCGCAAAGATTTCACGGCTAACTATCGCAAGCTGATGCTGATCGGCCTGTGCGTTCTCACAATCCTGTTATTCTTGGGAACGGACCGCGGCGTGCAGCTAGTCTACGGCTACGGCTCGGCAGTCGATTGGTCCACAGCACAGCCGCAGAAATAGATCGCGGAATCCAAATTGCAAACTCATCAGGCTCTTGTCGTAGCGCTCCGGGAATCAGTAGTCGTTGGCGGAGCCTTCTAGGAAGGCGCGGAGCTTGCGCGAGCGCGACGGATGGCGCAGCTTGCGCAAGGCTTTCGCTTCAATCTGGCGGATGCGTTCGCGCGTCACCGCGAACGACTGGCCGACTTCTTCGAGGGTGTGCTCGCTGCCGTCATCGAGTCCGAAGCGCATCTTGATCACTTTTTCTTCGCGCGGCGTGAGCGTCTTCAGCACCGAAGACGTTTGCTCCTTCAGGCTGAGATTGATCACCGCATCGGAAGGCGACACGACGGCCTTATCCTCGATGAAATCGCCGAGATGCGAATCTTCCTCTTCGCCGATGGGCGTCTCGAGGGAAATCGGCTCCTGCGCGATTTTCAAAATCTTGCGCACCTTCGCGACGGGAATATCCATCCGCTTGGCGATTTCTTCCGAAGTGGGCTCACGGCCGAGTTCCTGAACGAGCTGGCGGCTGGTACGCACCAGCTTGTTGATGGTCTCGATCATGTGCACCGGAATGCGGATGGTGCGGGCCTGATCGGCGATGGCGCGGGTGATGGCCTGGCGAATCCACCACGTCGCGTAAGTCGAGAACTTGTAGCCGCGGCGCCATTCGAATTTGTCCACGGCTTTCATCAAGCCGATGTTGCCTTCCTGAATCAGGTCGAGGAATTGCAGGCCGCGGTTCGTATATTTTTTGGCGATGGAAACAACGAGACGGAGGTTCGCTTCGATCAGTTCCTTTTTCGCCTGCTCGGCCTCGATCTCACCGCGCGTGATCACCTGCAACATGCGCCTTAGCTCGGTGGGATTGGCTTCGGCGATTACTTCGATTTCGCGAACTTCCTGACGCCGCGCTTT
>DAITPO010000263.1:0-2741 GCA_036833535.1 Candidatus Acidiferrales bacterium
TCAGGAGGACTTGATTCTGTCCGCCGCGCCAGTCAGGGCGGGTATCTATGTGGATAGAGGAGATGGTCATCTGTCCGGAGCCGGGCCGCCAAACCGCGGAGTTTAGCATCGCGCGCGCCAATGAGCGGCGGCAAAATCCAGAATGAGTCGGCATATCGCAGCGGCTGCTATCGGCAGTCGTATCTTCAGCTAGCGAATCACAAAAAAGAGCCGGCAGGGAAGCCGGCGGTACTCTGCGGCAAGTACTTAGCATTTCATTCCGTAATTCCCACAATTGACTCTTACGCGTCGGAGTGAGATTTTGCGAGCCCTCGAACTTGGGGAAGGAGGCTGGCGAAGATGGCGATTCGTCGAGCCGGCGTATGGGTGTGCATCTGCGCGGCGTGGGCGCTGCTGATCGTAAAGGCTGCGGGCGCCGATACGTTTACGATCACGAGCAATCCGCCAGGAGCTACCGTTGAGATGGATGGCGTCGTGGTGGGGACGACGCCGTACGAGATGAAAGTCCCGGGCGGATACTACCACCGCGTTCATACAGTATTCAGCGACCGCCTCGAGCACCCCATGGTGGCGCGCATATATAAGGATGGCTTCGCGGCGCAGGAATTCGTGCTGACGCAAGGACCTTACAAATGGACGTCGGCGATGGGCCGGAATCAGTCGACTTATTATCTGCTGAAGACCAAGCACGTGGACGTGTCGCTGCAATCCGCGACGCTGCTTCGTGGCGGCAGTGTAGTGCCTGTGTCGGCTCCGGTGGCACCGAAGCGGGCCGCGGCGCGCAAGGAGCTCTCGGCCGAAGAGATCATGCGGCGTGCGATGCCGGCCGTCGTGCGGCTCGACGGAGAACATTCGCAGGGAAGCGGGTTTTTCCTCACGGACAATGGAATCATCGCCACGAACCGCCACGTCGCGGACGGAGAAGCAAGCTTCTTCGTGGTGACGGCGGCGGGCGCGCGGCTGCTGGGAAAGGTTGTTTATTCCGATCCGAGTTTGGATTTGGCGCTGGTGAAAGTGGATGGCACTGGGTACACGCGCTTGCCGCTGGCCGATTTGGCTTCGGTCCGGCCAGGGGCGACGGTCTACGCCATTGGCAATCCTGGCGGCGGGTTGCCGGAATCGGTGACGCGCGGAATTGTGAGCGGAGTTGGGCGCGTGGAAAAGCATGATGGGACGTGGATACAGACCGATGCCGCAATCAATCCGGGGAATAGCGGGGGGCCGCTGGTGGACGAGACGGGCGAGGTCGTCGGGATTGCCACGTTCAAGCGCGTGGGGCCTGACGGCACCAAACTCGAAGGGCTGAATTTTGCGCTGAGCGCGCAGGATTTGATTAACGTGATGAATCGCGAGATTCCCGAAGCGCCTCTTGGATTCGGCCCGGAGAGTCGCGATGCAGATGGCAACGGGACTGTCGCCGTACATTCGGAGCCGGAGGGCGCGGAGATCTATGTGGATGGGAAGTTTGTCGGGGATACGCCATCGATTCTGCCGCTGGGAACGGGGACGCACAATGTGGTCGTTAAGGCGGACGGCAAGAAACCCTGGGAGCGTAATCTGGACGTGATTCGGGATAGCCAGACGCAGATCAAGGCCGTGCTAGAACCGAAGAGCTAGCGGTCCGCAGTAGCACAGCCACTCCTGGCTGTGTCCGCCTTCGCTCGCGTCCGGCAAGTTAGCAGCGACCGGAGCCCGGCGGGCAGCGATCCAGTATTTCCTTTAGAATTTCCGGAATCTCGAACACGGCGCAGTTCGGCATGGCGGCGGTATTTCGCTTGAAGCGCTCGAGTGTGGCGGGAAAGAGCAGTTCGCGCACGGCCGGTTCGATTTGGCGGAAACTGCGCACCACCAGCCCGATTTCCTTCTCGCGAATCCAGTCGGCGTTGTAACGCTCCTGCGGAAGCGTCCACGAATTGCACTCCGTGATCACCGGCAATTGCTTCGCGACCGCTTCGCTCAGGCTGCCGGGGCCGGGCTTGCCGATGAAGAAATCCGAGAGATGCATGTAATACGGAATCTGCTTTGTAAAACCCTCGACGAAGAGTGGGATGCGTGAGCGGCGCGCGCGAAGAGATTGCGCCAACTTGTCATTACGGCCGCAGATGGCAATTAGCTGCAGCTCGAGATCCGATTTATCGAGAGCTTCAACGATATCGTCGATCACGTTCGAGCCATGGCCGCCGAAGAGGATCAGGCCGGTCGGGAGATCGGGCGATAGACCCAGGGCTTCGCGGCCGGCGGCGCGGCCCCTTTCGATCGGCTCGTAGAAGCGCGGGTGGAGAATCATGCCGGACGCTCGATGGACTCGATCGGGCGAGTGGCCGGCTTCGAGGCATTGGGCGACCGCGTGCTCCGTGCCGCAGATGAACTCCTGCTGCTGCTTTTCAATCCAGAATCGCGGCGGATAATTGGCCAGATCGGTGAGGACTGTAACGAATGGCCGCCCAGGAGAAACGAGCTGCAAACTCTCACACAACTCGCTATTAAAGTGCGGGATGAACGAAACCACCATGTCCGGATCAGATTCGCGCCAGCAATCCGCCAGCATGCGCACGCACGGCCGGTGATAGGCGGCAATGGCGAGCTGCAGGACGCGCAATAACTGCCCGCTGCCGAGCGTCCAGCCTGACGCAAGCATCTTGTTGTAGAAATCCTGGATTCGTATCCCCGCAAACCGCCGCAGTATATCCAGGCGATCCAGAACCTCCTGCAAATTCATTAGATGAACGTCCCACGGAAGG
>DAITPO010000264.1:0-2690 GCA_036833535.1 Candidatus Acidiferrales bacterium
TTTCGGCATACATTCCGACGAATGTCATTTCGATCACCGACGGGCAGATTTATCTCGAAACCGATCTGTTCAACCAGGGCGTCCGGCCGGCGGTGAACGTCGGTCTGTCAGTGAGCCGCGTGGGCGGCAGCGCGCAGATCAAGGCCATGCGGCAAGTGGCGGGCACGCTGAAGCTGGAATTGGCGCAATACCGCGAACTGGCGGCGTTCGCACAGTTTGGCAGCGATCTCGACAAGGCCACGCAGGCGCAGTTGAATCGCGGGCAACGGCTGGTTGAATTGTTGAAGCAGAATCAGTTCTCTCCGCTGCCGTTCTCGAAACAGATTCTGATCATCATGGCGGGCACGGGAGGATTCCTCGACGATTTGCCAGTCGGGCAGGTGCGCGAGTTCGAGGCGGAACTCTACAGATACGTGGAGTCGACCAATCCCGGCGTGCTGCGCGCGATCATGGAGAAGAAGATTCTGGATGACGCGCTGAAAGGCCAGATGCAGAGCGTGATCAAAGAAGCGAAGCAGCAGTTTGTGGCGTCACGCGAAGCAGTGGCGAAGTAGTAAGGAGAACGTCTCATGAAAGTTTGGGTCTGGCTTACGCTCTTGGGTACCATCGGTGTGGCGGGGGCTCAGACCTCTCAGGACGTAAAGAACAAAGATGTTCCTCCTTTCTTGCGGCAGCTGGCGGACGCTCGGAAAACGATAGCGGACGGTTATGTTCACTGGACAGAAGCGGCAAGAGCGAAGAACGTGGATGCGATTGTGAGCATGTATACGGATGATGCGACAGTACTGCCGGAGGAGAAAGAGGCCGTATCCGGGAAAAATGCCGTTCGAGCATTCTATGCTGGCTGGTTCGCGCAGCAGGACAAACTGGTAGAGCAGAAGTTCGAGAACATCAATTCGGTGCAAGAGGGCGATCTGCTGATCGACAGCACAAATTATTCAGGAGTACTGATTAAGGACGGCAAAGAGGTGCCTTTCAAGGGCAAGCGGTTGGTGATCTGGAAACGTGATTTTCAGGGACCTTGGAAAATACTTCGCGACACGTGGAATAAGTCTGCAGCGCAGTGAAGAGTGCATAGGTCCTTCGCTTCGCTCAGGATGACAGGGATTTTGATTTTGGCTAGCGACCAGCGACCGACGACTAACGACTGATGCCCAACATTCTCGATATCCGGCGGCGGATTCGCAGCGTGATCAACACGCGGCAGATCACCAAGGCCATGAAGATGGTCTCGGCGGCGAAGCTGCGGCGGGCGCAGGAGCGGGCGCTGGCGGCGCGTCCGTATGGGCAGATGCTGACGAATGTGCTGAAGTCGCTGGTGACGCGGGCGGAGATTTACGATCCGGAGACGGGCGAGCCGAAGCATCCGTTGCTGGCGCAGCGGGAAGAGAAAACGATCCTGCTGGTGGTGGTGACCGGCGACAAAGGGCTGGCCGGGGCATTCAACGCTAACGTGCTCAAGGCGGCGACGCGGTTCCTGGAGTCGAAGGCGGGAAAGAACATTGATATCGAGGCGATCGGCCGCAAGGGGCGCGATTTTCTGCGGCGGCGGTATCCATCGGCGAAGGTGCAGACAAGGACTCTGGCGGAGTTGACGGAATCGATTGAGGCCGAGCCGGCAGCGGCGGAGCGCGTCGCAACGATTCAGGTCACCGGTGAGCACGTCGGAATCCTGGGCAAGGTGGCGTTCGCGCAGGCGCGGGCGCTGGCGGAGAGCGTGATCGGGCGATACTGCCGCGAGGAAATTGACGCGGTCTATGTCGTATTCAACGAATTCAAGTCGGTGATCGCGCAGCGGCTGATTGTGGAGCAGATTCTTCCCATCGAGCAGATCGGCGAACAGGCGGTTCGGTTGGTCGAAGAACTGACGGAAGAGGAAAAGAAGCGCGCCAAAGAAGCGGCGGTAAGCGCAGGCGTGGGGATGCGCAGCGCCGAGCGCGACGAGGCGTCGCAGTTCGGCACGGCGCAGGTGGACTACATCTACGAGCAGGCGCCGGAGGATCTGTTCCGGGCGCTGCTGCCGAAGTATGTAAGCATCCAGATTTTCCGGGCGCTGCTCGAATCGGTGGCCGCCGAACACGCCGCGCGCATGACGGCGATGGATTCGGCAACGAACAATGCGACCGACATGATCGATTCCCTGACCCTGGTCATGAACCGGGCGCGGCAGGCGAAGATCACGAAAGAGATCATCGAGATCGTCAGCGGCGCGGCGGCGATGTAGAGCTGTGAGCTTTGAGCAATGAGCTCCGAGCGAGCAGCGACAAGTTGAGACTGAAGAGAGGTCAAGGGCTGAAAGCTAAGGCGCGCGTCTTGTTCGAGGTTTTGCTCGCGGCTCATAGCTCATAGCTCGAAGCTATTTATGCCAGACAACACAGGACATGTCATTCAAATCGCGGGGCCGGCGGTGGACGTGCAGTTCGCCGAGGGACACCTGCCTCCAATTTATGAAGCGGTCAAAGTGGTGAGCGACGGCTTCACCGTGCCCAGCCCGATCAACGTGATTCTCGAAGTGCAGCAGCACCTGGGCGAAGGCCGCGTGCGCTGCATCGCCATGCAGCCCACCGACGGCATGGTGCGCGGCATGAAGGCCATCGACCAGGGCGGCCCGATTTCCGTACCGGTGGGCCGCGGGACGCTGGGCCGCGTGATGAACGTGATCGGCGAGCCCGTCGACCAGTTGGGCCCGA
>DAITPO010000265.1:0-2654 GCA_036833535.1 Candidatus Acidiferrales bacterium
GAGTGCAGCACGTAGGTGCCATCGAACTCACGGGCGTCGGCAACGCCGTCGAGCGATTTGAGGACGCCCGGCTGCAGAGGCCGCGAAAGGCGCACTTCGATGCGCGTGGTGTTGCCGGAGCGCTGCTTCAGGTCGCGCGGGGTTCCTTCGGCGATAATTTTGCCGCGATCCACGATGGCTACGCGGTCGCAGAGTTTTTCGGCCTCTTCGATGTAGTGCGTGGTCAGAAGAATGGTTTTCTTGTCGCTCTTTAGTTCCTCGATGATGTCGTAGATTTCGCGGCGCACTTGGGGATCGAGACCCGCCGTGGGTTCATCAAGGAACAGAACCGTCGGATCGTTCACGAGCGCCATGGCCAGCGCGAGGCGCTGCTTTTGCCCGCCGGAGAGTTGGTTGTAAAACGCGTTGCGCTTTTCGTCCAATTGAAATCGCTTCAGAAGCGCTTCGGTATCGTTTCTGCGGCGGTAGAAGTGCGCGAAGAGCGAGAGTGCTTCGGCGACGCGCAGTTTGTCCGGCAAGGCGGTGGACTGCAGCACGGCGCCCACCTCTTGCTTGAAACCTGCGCCGGCGGTCTGCGGGTCGAGTCCCGCGACGCTGACTTTTCCGCGATCTTGCGTGCGCAGGCCTTCCAGAATTTCGATCGTCGAGGTTTTGCCTGCGCCGTTGGGTCCGAGAAGGCCGAAGACTTCGCCGGCATGAACCTCGAAACTGACGCCGCGAAGAGCTTCGACGGTGCCGTAACTCTTGTAGAGGTCCTCGACTCGGATTACGGGTTCGCTCATTGCAGGTTGATCCGGCTCCTTGCCGGATGTGGGTCAGTCAGCGATCGGAGATGCGCGATAGTCGGCGCGAAATTTATGCACGCGCGCGAACAATCTTCTATACCACACATGGTGCTCGTGGCGCGATTGAGCACGCGGAGGCCAGTCCCGCCAGCGCGGGAACGAGCCCTACGGATTCCGCGCCTTTGCGCGCTTGGGCCGCCAGCCGTGTTGCTTGTAATTTACGCGCGCTCCGCGGATCTCAACGCCTTCGCTTTCGAGCAGCTTTCTTTGCAGCGAGCCGTAGGGCTCCCGAATGATGAGCTTTCCCCCGGCGCCGACGACGCGATGCCATGGGATGCCGCGGCCGCGTGGGGTAGCCGCCATAGCGTAACCGACCACACGAGCGCCGCCGCGCATTTTGGTGGCGCGGGCAATCTCACCGTAAGTTGTGACGCGCCCGCGCGGGATTTGTTTCACGAGACGATATACAACGTCCCAAGTCATAATTCGATCCCATCCATTTCGCGCCGGCGGGCATCAAAACACTAGCGGAGAAGCTCGGCTTCCCACAAAGTGAGCTCTGCCGCCCTCGAAAGTTCCCGCCGGAATTCCTCCAAAAGTGCAATGACCGATTCGACGCAACTATTTCATGCGCGCAGCATCCTATCATTGACGGCGTAGTGGACGGACCATACACTACGCCGCAGACGGCCCAAAGGAGAAGGTTGTGGCATTCATTCGACGGAGAGGCAATTCATACTTTCTGGTGCATAACGTGCGCCGCCGCGGGAAAGTCCAGCAGCTTCATTTGGCGCATCTGGGCGAGCGGCCGCGCATTACGGATGAAGTGGTGCGGAGGGTTTCGCGCGACCATCCCTTTCTGGCGCTCAATTGGTCACTGTTGCGTGAAAGGATAAATGGTCGTGTTGAACTCTTTGACATCCGTTCACCGTACGTCCAGACTTTGGTTCAGTCTCTCCGAATAATGAATTTAGACCTGGCGGATTTGTCGCCGCCGTTACTTGCGACCGGGGGAGACGCTTCGAGCCGCGAGTTGATGACGCAGTTGCGGTTGCTTCGCTCGACGCTCGACGTCAAGCTCGATCAGTTCGAGAGATCGCAATCGAGGGCATTTGGGCCGAATCGGAGAGGCCGGTGATCGATCATGACCGTAGCGACGCGCACAAAACATCTTGATCCGACACAACGCAGCCCGGAATCGCGGGATTTCGAGTCAGGGCTGCGGCGGAAGATCGTCGGGCAGGACGAAGCGGTTCAGGCGGTGGTGGATCTCTATCAGGTGTTCCGGGCGGGATTGAACTCGCCGGGACGGCCGGTGGGGAATTTGCTTTTCCTTGGGCCGACCGGGGCGGGGAAGACGCGCGTGGTCGAGGCTACGGCTGAAATTCTTTTTGGCGATCCGCGGGCGGTCATTAAGGTGGATTGCGCGGAGTTCCAGCATTCCCATGAAATCGCGAAATTGATCGGCTCGCCTCCCGGATATCTTGGCCATCGCGAGACGCACCCGTTGATTACCCAGGAAGCTTTGGCGCAGTACCATACCGAGAAGCTGAAACTTTCATTCTTGCTTTTCGATGAAATCGAGAAGGCGTCGGATTCGCTTTGGCAGTTGCTGCTGGGAATTTTGGATAAGGCGACGTTGACGCTCGGGGATAACCGGCGCGTGGATCTTTCGCAGACGATGATTTTCATGACGTCGAATTTGGGTGGCGGCGAAATCACCGAGCTGATGAACGGAGGGCTGGGATTCGCGCCGCAGCAGCGGCCGGAGAACCAGGTGGGGCTCGACGAGAAAGTGGAGCGTACGGCGTCGGAAGCGGCGAAGAGGAAATTCGCGCCGGAATTCATGAACCGCATCGACAAGGTGGT
>DAITPO010000266.1:0-2622 GCA_036833535.1 Candidatus Acidiferrales bacterium
TCATTCGCACTTGCCCGCATTCGCCCGCAGGACTACATTTCTCGGCGGTCCGCTTGCGCCATCGACCCTTTAAGGAGGAGTCTATGTGGTGGAGCAAGCAGGCACAGCCCGCAACACTTTCGTTTTCACCGGCGTTCAGTTCCACAGGCACGATTGATTCGCCCATCGAAGCGCCGCATCATCCAGCGGACACAACTTCGTATCCCGCAGGCATAACCAGGGTCGATCGCAGCCCAAAGCGAGAGACGTCTGCCAGCGACGATCTGCGCCTCGATGCCATTATCGAGGGCACCATTTCCCTGAAATGCCAGAAGCTCATCGTGGGGGAAACCGCCAAGGCTACCGCCGAAGTGGTTGCTCGCGAAGTGATCGTGTACGGTGAACTTCACGGCCACCTTCAAGCGACCGAGCGCATTGAGATCAAGAGGAACGCCTCGGTGAGAGCCGATCTCATCACGCCGCGGGTTCTGATCGAGCCCGGCGCCTACTTCAAAGGTACAGTGCAGATTGAAAGGAGAAAAAAGCCCCGCGCCGCGGCAAAGGGGGCCTGATTCCGTATACACACTCGAATTGACGTCCGAGCGCGGCCCGGCTTGCCGCGGGTCGTCCGCGGTCATTCGAGGAGTTTGGCAGGATCGCGAAGCGCGGCAGCGAGGTCAGCTAGAAACATCGCCGCCCCCGCTCCACCTGTCACGCGATGATCGCATGAAATCGTCACGGTCATCATCGGGCGGATTACTGGTTTGCCTTCGACAGCGACCACGCGATCGGCGATGCGTCCCACGGCGAGAATCGCGGCCTGCCCAGGGCCGATGATTGCCGTGAACGCATCCACGTTATACATGCCCAGATTGCTGATCGTGAATGTCGCGCCGGTGATATCGGCGGGGTGCAATCGTCCCGCCCGCGCTCGTTCGGTAAGCTCGCGCCGCCGGGCAGCAATCTCCGGAATGGTCGCGCGATCTGCATTTCGAATTACCGCTGCCACAACTCCGTCCTTCACCGCCATCGCAACGCCGATATTCACCTCAGGATTCGAACGGATTCCGTTTCCTGTCCAACTCGCGTTCAATCGCGGATGCTTCGCAAGAACGCGGCCTGCGAGGGCGATCAATAAATCAGTATGCGTCGGCCGGACGCTGCCAGACTTCTCAATGAACGCAGCTCGCTGACGATATTCATTGAGAGCGGAGGAGTCAATGTCGCGCGCGACGAAAAAATGCGGCACGCTCGTCCAACTCTGCGTGGTGCGTTCGGCCATGAGCCGTCCGACTGAACTCAGCGCCTCGGCTCCCGAGTCCGCTGTCGCCGCAGCCGCAGTCTTCGTGGCGCCGGCGCGTGCCGGTTCCGCCGCCACGAGGATGTCCGATGCCAAGATTTCCCCGCCCGGTCCCGAGCCTTGCAATCGCTGAATATCCACGCCGCGCTCTTGCGCGAGCCGCCGCGCCTTCGGCGAAATCTTCGTCGGCGTCGCAGCAGCAGACATCGCGTCGCCGATCTTCGCCGGCTGGATTCGTTGCGTGGATTCCGTCTTCGTGCGGCCTGAAGCGTGCGATCCCGCTGCGTCCGCAGGGATACTCTCGCCTGCGTGGAGAAGCCAGCCGATCGTCTTCCCGACGGGAATAACGTCACCCACGTTGGCGCTCACGCCGGAAAGAATCCCGTCCCCCGGCGATTCAATCTCAACCACCGCCTTATCCGTCTCGATCTCCAGCAGCGGCTCGCCCTTGGCCACACTTTCGCCTTCTTTTTTCCGCCAAGCGACAACCTTGCCGGTTTCCTGCGCCAATTCCAGAGCGGGCATTACGACGCTAATGGCCATGATGTGTGGGAATGCTGCAGGAGAAAATCAATCGCCGACTTTCACGCGCTCCGTTCGCGCGCTCGCTTCCACGGCCTTGACGTAACGCTCCGTCCGCGGCGCTTCGTTCTCGCGCACCGTTGCCAAAGGCCCATTCACGGTCACGTAATGCGATCCCGCCACCAGCAATTCCTCGGCTGGAAATCGCGTAATGACTTCGTGGCCGGTCTCGGTGACGACAATCTCCTCTTCAATTCGCGCCGCGCTCCATCCATCCGTCGAAGGCCAGAAAGTTTCCAGTGCAAATACCATCCCCGGCTTGATCTCGCAAGGATGCTCGAACGACACCAGCCGGCTAATAACCGGCTTTTCCCAAATCGCGAGTCCGATGCCATGTCCGTACTGCAGCGCGAAGCAAGCCTCTTCATCCGGAAATCCAAACTCCTGCGCCTTCGGCCACACAGCAGCGATGTCCGCGGTAGTTCGCCCCGGCCGCACCAGCGAAATCGCCGCATCGAGATATTCCCGGCAGCGCTTGTATGCGTCCACCATCGCGTGAGACGCGTAGCCCACCGTAAAGCAACGGTAGTAACAAGTGCGATAGCCCATATACGAATGCAAAATGTCGTAGTAAACCGGATCACCCGGCCGCAGCACGCGATCCGAAAATACATGCGGATGCGGATTGCAGCGCTCGCCGGAAATCGCATTCACCGCTTCGACGTATTCGGACCCGAGATCGTAGAGAACTTTGCTCACCAGCCCGACGGCCTCGTTCTCGCGCATCCCCGGCTTCATCGCGCGGTAAAGCTCGTCGTAAG
>DAITPO010000267.1:0-2610 GCA_036833535.1 Candidatus Acidiferrales bacterium
CGGCCCCATGCTTCCGGGAGCAAAATGCCCCGCGCGCGCATACTCCTCAAGTTTCTCCGCATCAATCAAGGGGAGCGCCCGCTGCGTTGGCTTCTTGTAATTCAGATAGACATAGTCCGTATCCGTCTCGATCACAAACAGCCCGAGGTGCAGCTTCGAAGCCAGCAAAGCCGAGGTGCGGTCTTTATCAATCACCGCTTCCACGCCCACAAGGCTGCCGTTTTTCCACGCCACAGGAATTCCGCCGCCCCCACAAGCAATCACCAGCACTCCGGATTGCACCAAACGCTTAATCGCTTCCCATTCGACTATTTCCAAAGGCTGCGGCGAAGGCACCACGCGCCGGTACCCGCGCTTCGCATCTTCCACAATCGTCCATCCAAATTCCCGCTGCCGTTTCTCCGCTTCCTCCGCGCTGTAAAACGGACCAACCGGCTTCGCAGGATGGCTCATCGCCGGATCATCCGGCGACACCACAACTTGCGTCACCACCGTCACCACCGGCACTCTCAACCCCGCGCGCTTCATCTCATTCGCCAACGCCTGCTGCAGCAAATATCCCATCGTGCCTTGCGTAGAGGCGTCGCAAACATCCAGCGGATGCCCAGGAACTTTCCCGGCCGCGCGTTCGCATTGCAACAACTCCGCCCCAACCTGCGGCCCATTCCCATGCGTGAGCACGATCCGATAACCGTCTCGCACCAGGCGCACAACCTGCTCCGCAACGTGCCGCGCATTCACAACCTGCTCAGGATCGGTCCCGTGTTCGCCGGGACGGATCAGCGAGTTTCCGCCGATCGCAAGCACCATGCTTTTCATATCAACCCCTGGCCTAAACGCCGACGAAATCCAAAGCCGGCGCCGGCCGCATCGCCGCCACAGGCACGGATTTCATCAATTCCACCAAAATCGCCTTCTGCACGTGCAAGCGGTTCTCGGCCTGCTGAAACACCACCGAATGTTCCGAATCAATCACGCCTGCGCTCACTTCCTCATCGCGATGCGCCGGCAAGCAATGCATGAACAAAGCGTTGCTCTTCGCCGTCTCAAACAATTCCGCATCCACGCGGTAGCGCCCAAACGTCTGCTTGCGCACCTTGGCCTCGTCCTCCTGCCCCATGCTCGTCCACACATCCGCGTAAACAATGTCCGCGCCAGCCACCGCCGCCTTCGGATCGTTCGTCACCGTGATAATTCCGCCGTTCTGTGCCGCCCGCCGCTCAGCCCAATCAATCGCCTCAGGCTTCGGCTCATAACCCTTCGGCGTGGCGATGCAAACTTCCAAACCAAGCTGCGCTCCGCCAAACATCAGCGAGTGCGCCACGTTGTTCCCGTCTCCCACATAAGCCAACTTCAATTTCTCCAGCTTCCCCTTCACTTCCCAAATCGTCAGGAAATCCGCCATCGCCTGGCAAGGATGGCTGAAGTCCGAAAGCCCATTGATAACTGGAATATCGGCATGACGCGCCAATTCCTCCACGCGCTCGTGCGCAAACGTTCGAATCATGATTCCCTGCACCATGCGCTCGAGCGTCTTCGCCACGTCGTGAATCGATTCGCGCTTCCCCAAATTGATGTCCGACGGCGAAAGATAAATGGAATTCCCGCCGAGCTGATGAATCCCCACATCAAAGCTCACCCGCGTCCGCAGCGACGGCTTCTCAAAAATCATCGCCAGCGTCTTCCCGCGCAGCGTCTCGGAATAACGCGCCGGGCTAGCCTTGATCTGCCGCCCCAAAACGAGCAAATGCCCCATCTCCGAAGGAGACAAATCCCGCAGAGAAATAAAATCTCTGATATTCATGGCTACACCTTCGCTGGCGCGTGCTCCCGCGCAAACTCCGCAATCACTTCCGCAAGTCCCGGATGCGTGAGTTCTTCCACTTCATAGCTGACGCGCAGATATGGCTTGGAAAGCCTGATCACCCGCGCCAAATCAATCGGCGTCGCAACAAGCACCAGGTCGCACGGCACGCGATTAATCGTTTCCTCGAGCTCGTGCCTCTGAATCGCGCTGTAACCCATCGCGGGCAGCAGGTTCGTCAATTGCGGAAACTTCGCAAACGTGCTCTGGATCGATCCCACCGCATAAGACCGCGGGTCCACCAATTCCGCCGCGCGGAATTCCCGCGCCGCAACCACTCCCGCGCCGTAGGACATCTCGCCGTGCGTGAGCGTCGGCCCGTCTTCCACCACCAACACGCGCTTCCCGGCAATCTGCTCCGGCGATCCCACGAAAACGCGGCTGGCCGCCTCCAGAATCTTCGCCTTGGGATTGTTAGCGCGGATGTTCTGCCGCACGGTATCCACGGCAATCGCCGACGCCGTATCGACTTTATTGATCAACACCACGTCCGCCCGCCTCAAATTCACTTCGCCGGGGAAGTAAGTCAATTCGTGCCCCGCCCGGTGCGGATCGGCCACCACAATTTCCAGATCCGAAACGTAGAATGGCGTGTCGTTGTTCCCGCCATCCCACAGAATCACGTCCGCTTCCTTTTCCGCCTGCCGCAAAATCGCTTCGTAATCCACGCCCGCATAAACCACCGTTCCCTGGCAAATATGCGGCTCGTATTCTTCGCGCTCTTCGATCGTGCATTCCTGCACGTC
>DAITPO010000268.1:0-2569 GCA_036833535.1 Candidatus Acidiferrales bacterium
AGGCACGCCGCCAGCGTTGATTCTGAGCCAGGATCAAACTCTCGTTTGAAACCTGTTCGCCTACCGACGGGTAGAAGGTAGGCTGCCAGCTCCATCGCTCGAAAGGATGTGCTGGCGACCACTCGACCGCTCGCGAAGATCTTCTTTCGTTCACGATTCTGTGGCCTATCTTGTGAGATCGCTTCGGACTTATGCCCGAATCCGCTCTCTCACGACTGGCACGTTCAACCTAGTTGTCAAAGACCGAATCGCGATCCGCCAGAGCGGCGCGAATTCAGTCCAGGCAGAGACACACAAGTGCGTCCCCGACCGTCCTCGAAACCCTACAAACATACCGTGCTGCGTAAAACCCTGTCAATCCGCGCATCCCACAGAATTTCCACGGGATTTCCACATCGGGAAATCAGGGCAGGACCGGGAGCCTCGCTATCACAAAAAGCCCTTGTCATTCCGAACCGGGCGGAACGCCCGGTGAGGAACCTGCTTCTTGCGGCGGCTCAAAAGCGCGCAACGGTATGGCCTTCCGCTCTGGATATGCAAAGACGCCGATTTTTCGGCGCACGCCGAAGCGGAAGACAGAAAATTGAGAAAAGAACTTGCTTTTGGAGGTCCTTGCTTTGAAGGTACCCTTCAGAGGCTTAAATGCTTCTGAATCAAGGCCCCGTGGCCGGGACCAATTGAAGGCGTCACGCCCTCTTCAATCTTAGATGCCGGACGCGCACGAGAGTTGCAGAAAAGCGCCCAGCCAGCCACACGAATGCTCTCGGTGAATTGTTTATAGCAGATGAATGCGGTTTTGTGCAAGGGGAAGTTTACGAAGTTGATTCCCGGATCCGGCTGCGCCTCCTCTTGGGCGCTGCCGTTAGCGGAGTGATCAATTTTTCGTAGCGCGTGAAAAGGTGCTCAACGCGCTGGCGGTCGCCAGCGAAGGGCTCGGCGCGATACAGTTTGTCCACCGCGGCGTCGAGGGCTCGGTGGGCACGGAGGAGTTCCGGTTTCATGACGTCGGAGTCGTAGAGGTCGGCCATGCTTGCGCCGGGAAGTTTGGAGCGAGCGTCAAGCACCGCCTGGGCCAGGTCGCGGATGCGGGCGCGCTGCTTGTCATCTGCGTCGGGCCAAGGAAACGGGTTGTAAATGATGCCGATGGAGTATCGGTAATCGCTCTTCAGCCTGCCCCCGATGTAGCGAAGCCATGACATGTGCATGCGCGACGTGAGGATGCCGAAATGGTAGAGGTCGGCGTCCATCAGAACGAAAACTAGGTCGCTCGGAGCAACGGGCGGTTCAAGCCAGCCGATAGGGACGTAGTCGCGTCGCTCCGAACTGACCTTCGGTATGACCAGAAACGGGCGGTCGGGGACAACGGTGACGTGGAACTTCGTCGGGAAATCGCCGAGTGCCCGCGTGCCTGCGCTCTTGCTAGCCTTGCGCATCTCTTTTACCGCCGCGATGCGCTTCATCACTTCCGGCATGGAGCGGAGATCTCCGGGCTGGGCGTTTTCGAGATAGAGAATGGAGCGGTCTCCGCCGTTGATAAATTCCTCGGAGCCGATGAAAGGCCGGAGGTACTTCCGAGCCCCGGGTTCCATGTTCAGGAATCTTTCGCGCTGCTCGGCGTCGAAAATGTAGTTGCCACCGTCGATCGGCTTTGAGCCGATGATCAGTTTCGGCTGGCCGCAGAGTTGGTCTGACGTTTCTTTGACCACCAGATGGCGATCCGCGATGCCGCTGCCGTCGAACAGATACGGCGTGAGCGAAGCGTGGCGGCTTTCGGTGGGGTCGGCTTTGATGTCGTCGTAGGTGAAGAGGCGTTTTGCGGCGGCTCGTCATCGCGGCGGCAGAGGCCGATTATGACGACGTGAACATGCGCCTTGCCGCGAGCGTCGCTGCCCCAGGCGAAGGTGCGATGGGCGAACGAGATTTCCAAACCGTAGCGGCCGAAGAGCACAGGCCAGAGTTGCGCAACTTGCTCGCCCTGGGTAATGGAGTTGGTACCGACAAAGCCGATGCGGGGAGGGGTAGCCGTCGAGCTTCTCTCGACCGGACGGCCGGGGGCGGCCGTCTCCACGTGTGCTGAAGAGATGTATTCGCCTGCCTTGATGAACCAGGCCGTCACGTAGTCGAGCGTTCCGCCGGAACCGCCGAGGCGGGCCACGCGCCGCACCTGCTCTCGCTGCTTGTCGGTCTGGTATTTCGCACCGCCAAACGGCGGATTGCCCAATACGTAGGAGCATTGATCCGGCGGAAGAATTGCCGCCCAGTCAATTTCGAGGGCATCTACGGGATGGATGTGCGGGGATTTCTTGAGCGGGATTCGGAGATAGGGATTGCCGAATTCGGCCGAGAGCGCGTTGTTCATGATGTGGTCCATCATCCAAAGCGCGACCTCAGAAATTCGGGCCGGAAATTCGCTGATTTCTATTCCGTAAAACTGATCTACGTCCACGCCCGAGTAAACAGCGGCCATCTTGAGCTGCTCGTCGCGGCGAAGAAGCTTGAGGACTTCGATTTCCAGGAGGCGCAATTCGCGGTAGGCGATGACAAGGAAGTTTCCGCAGCCGCAGGCGGG
>DAITPO010000269.1:0-2567 GCA_036833535.1 Candidatus Acidiferrales bacterium
CGCTGGTTGCCGATCTGAAGATTTATCCGCAGACGATTGTGAATGTGAAAGTGCGTTCGAAGCCGCCGCTGGATTCGCTGCCGGATGTGGCTTCGACGCTGGCCGAGGCCCAGAAGACGCTGGGCGATTCGGGGCGCGTGGTGCTGCGTTATTCGGGGACTGAGAAATTGGCGCGCGTGATGGTGGAAGCCGAGCGCGATGAGGATGTGCGGCGATGGGCGGACGCGCTGGCTGGGGCGTTAAGAACGGCCATCGGCGCGTAGCTTTGGGGCGGCTGTAATTCCCTTCTGGATTTTCCCTTCGATTTAGAATCCCCTCACAAATTCGGGCGCAGGTTTGGTAACGCCGGCGTCCCTGCCGGCTCTTACGACCACCGCGCGTGCGACATCTCGAAGACTTGCGCGGCTCGACACGTCCGGCCAGATTGCAGAGCTCGATGTGACTCGGACGTCGGGCCGCGTCACGTTTCCAGATCTGGCGTGCGAGTGAGCCGTAAGATGCCGGCAGGGACGCCGGCGCTACCGGGAACTTTTTGGCTCCAATCGGCATTATAGGTAGTGAGAGCTGAGCCGTGAGATTTGCGATGGAGATGCAAGATTGCTGGGCGAGTTCGTTCTAACGCTTTAGCCTGAAATTGGACCGAACTGCGGGGCCGAACGCCGGGCGGGACTGAACGGCAGGCCCGCCCCTACAACGGCGAGAAGATATGCAACGCGATGAAGAATTGATGTTGGAGTTTCAAAAAGGCTCTACCGAGAGCTTTACGGAATTGTTTTTGCGTTATCGCGATCCCCTTTATGGATTCTTTCGGCGGCGGCTCTCGAATGTCACTCGAGCTGAGGAATTGACGCAGGAATGTTTTTTGGCGGTGTTGCAGGGGGCGGAGCGGTGGGAGCCGCGGGCTGCGTTTCGGACTTATTTGTACGCGATCGCATTGAAATTGACGGCTGCGGAATACCGCAAATCGCAGAAGGAGCCAAAGTCTGGAGTCGAGGCCGATGAAGTCGGGCGGGCGAACGCGACGGAAGCGGAGTTGGGCGTGCGGCGCGCGATCGCATCGCTGGATGCGGAACATCGCGAAGTCGTATTGCTGCGTGAATACGAAGGATTGAGCTACGAGGAAATTGCCGCGGCATTGCGGATTCCGGTGAACACGGTCCGCTCGCGGCTGTTTCGAGCGCGAATGGCGCTGAAGGCCTCACTCGATCCGCAGCCGCAGAAATTGCGTTGCGAGACGCAGGGTGGTCCGAGCGCGCAGGAATTGAGGCAGGAACCATGAATCGCACCATGCATGAAATTGAACCGGAAGAAGTGATGGCGTATCTCGATGGCGAACTGGAGCCAGCGCGAGCCGGCGAAATCGCTGCCCACATCGCCACTTGCGGCGAATGCACTGCCGTAGCCGCCGATCTCCGCGCGCTATCGGAAAAGCTCGCAACTTGGCCGGTCGAAGCACCAACAATAACAGCCGATGCAATCCTTCAAGCCAAGGCTGCGCACGTGCCGAAGCCCGCGTATAAGTCCGGTCGCGTGATCAACATCGTCCGGCAGGTGTGGGCCAGTTCACTCACCTGGCGCGTTGCGACAGTCGCAGCAGTGTTAATCCTCATACTTGCCGTCGGCACACCCAACCTCTTGAAAGTGGGGCCCGTAGTTCGAGGACGGCTCGCGCAAGAGCATATTTCGAACTACTTCGACCCACGGACTGACTCGAATGGCGGCAATTACAGCGTGAGCGTGGACAACGCGGAAGTGAACCGTCGCGAAGCAGCGGATCTGTCCGAAAACCTCGAGCGTGACGATACGGGCTCGCCTAAGCCTCAACCTGCTGCTGCGCCCGTGTCTAGCGGCCCGATGATTGCGCGGACGGCGGCGATGAATCTGGTGGTGGCGAAGCTGGATCCAGCGCGGGCGTTGCTGGAGAAACTGTTGGCGCGGCATCACGGGTTTGCGAGCGCGATGACACTCGACAAGAGCAATGACGCTACGGCTTCGCTCGATGCGACGCTGCAAGTCCCGTCGTCGGAACTTGATGCAACGCTCGGCGAATTGCGGGGGCTGGGGCGCGTCACAACGGAGTCGCAGCAGGGCGAGGACGTAAGCGACCAGCACGTGGATTTGGCAGCGCGGCTGCACAATGAGCGCGAGGCCGAGCAGCGATTGATCGAAATCCTGCGCACGCGGACCGGGAAACTTAGCGACGTGGTCGAAGTCGAAGAGCAGATTTCGCAGACGCGCGGCGAAATCGAGCAGATGGAAGCGCAGCTCGCGAATCTCGATAAGCGCGTGAGCTACGCGTCCATCAAGCTGCAAATCGCTGAGGAATACAAAGCGCCGGCGGCCACGGGAAATGGCTCGGTAGGGCTGCGTCTGCGGAACGCGGTGGTCGGCGGTTATCGCGACGCGGTGGAGAGCTTGATTGGGCTGGTCGCGTTCTTCTTGAACGCGGGACCGATGATGCTGTTGTGGGGCTTCATTCTTTTCTGGCCGGCTCGCGCAATCTGGAAGCGCCGCGGGTCTTTGCGGACGGCGTTTGGCAAAAGCTAGCGGGGCTAACGCGCGGCCAT
>DAITPO010000270.1:0-2480 GCA_036833535.1 Candidatus Acidiferrales bacterium
CGGGTTCCATTATGGTTGAACGAAACGAGGGTCCGGAGGCTGTGATCAAGAAGCGCATTCTAGTCATCGAAGACGACCGCGACATCGTCGAGTTGGTCCGTTACAACCTCGAGAAGGACGGCTATCAAGTCTTCACCGCCACCGACGGCGCGCTCGGCATGGCGCAAGTGAAAAAATCGCCACCCGATCTGCTGGTCCTCGACTTGATGCTGCCGAAGCTCTCAGGCCTCGAGATCTGCAAAGAGATTCGCCGCGACGCCGCGCTGAATCGCCTGCCAATATTAATTCTCACCGCGCGCGGCGAAGAAGCCGACCGCGTCGTGGGCCTCGAGCTCGGCGCCGACGACTACGTCACCAAGCCGTTTAGCCCGCGCGAATTTGTGGCGCGCGTGAAAGCACTGCTGCGGCGCACAGAACCGGCCGCCGCGACCGAAAAGCTAATCGACGTCGGCGCCCTGCGCATCGATCCCGCGGCATATCGCGTCACGCGCGCCGGAAAGCAGGTTCCCCTCAGCACGCTTGAGTTCCGCCTGCTCTACTATCTCGCCGCGCGACCCAACAAAGTTTTCTCCCGCGATCAGCTTCTCGACGCCGTGTGGGGCACCGATCGCTTCGTCACTCCTCGCAGCGTGGACGTCTACGTTCGCCGCTTGCGCGAGAAAATCGAAGAGAATCCGCAGTATCCTTCCTATGTAAAAACCATTCGCGGCGCCGGATACTTGTTCGAAACCCGTGCGAGCTAAGCTCTTCTGGAAATTGGGGCTGACGTATCTGCTGCTCCTGCTGGCCGTTCTGGCCGCGATGGATTTCTACGCCACGCGCATTCTGCGGAGCGAATACATCCACTCGGCCGAAAACGAGCTCGGCGCTCTGGAAAAAACGGCGCAAGCCCACCCGCCGCAGATTGACGATATCGCGGCGCTGCGCGCCTGGGCCGATTGGATGTCGCAGAGCGGCGCGCGTGTCACCGTGATCGCTTCGGATGGACTCGTCCTAGCCGACACCGCCGAAGATCCTGCCAAAATGGAAAATCACTCCGGGCGGCCCGAAATCCGCGATGCCTTCGCGAATGGCGAAGGCGAATCGGTGCGCCACAGCGCCACGGTCAATCGCGATCTGGTCTATCGAGCCGTGCGCTACCAGCCGCCTTCCGGCTCCCCCTTCGTGATTCGCATGGCCGTGCCGCTGGCCGAAGTGAGCGATGCGATCGCCGCGGTGCGCAGCCGTCTGGTCGTCGCTTCGCTGCTGATTCTGCTGCTCGGCGGCGGCGTCTCGCTCATCCTCTCGCGCGGATTCTCCGCCCGGGTTGAACGCTTGAAGGATTTCGCCGGCCGCGTGGCCGGCGGCGATTTCCGTCCGCTCGAGCGCGAAGATACCGAGGACGAGCTCACCGATCTCGTCCGCGCGCTGAATGAGACCGCCGCGCGCCTCGCCGACTCCATTCGCACGCTTACCGACGAGCGCAATCGCTCGAGTGCCATTCTGCGCAGCATGGTCGAGGGCGTCGCCGTGATTGACGCCAAGGAGCGCGTAGTTTTCTGCAATCAAGCCTTCGCCGAAATCTTGAATGTGGACGCCGCGGCCAGCGAAGATCGCCCGCTTCTCGAAGTCGTACGCCAGGCCGATCTCGTTGCGCTCGCCCGCCGCGCGCTGCAAAGCGGCGAGCACGTGCAGGGCGATCTGGTAATCGGCACAGTCTCGCCGCGAAATTTCGGCGTGACCGCCGCGCCGATTCCCGCGCTCGATGTGCAAGCGGCTGGAGCAGGCCGCGCGCCAGGCGCGGACGTCGAATCTGCACCGGGTGCGCCGCGGCAAGAAGTGCACCACGGCGCGGTGATCGTGCTGCACGACATCACCGAACTGCGGCGCCTCGAGCGCGTGCGCCAGGATTTCGTCGCCAACGTCTCGCACGAATTCAAAACGCCGCTTACCGCCATCCAAGGCTTCGCCGAAACCCTGCTAAGCGGCGCGCTCGAAGACGAACAAAATAATCGCCGTTTCCTGGAAATCATCCGCGATCACGCCGTCCGCCTCGGCCGTCTCACGGACGATCTTCTGAAGCTCGCGCGCATCGAAGCCGGAAAGCTCGAGCTCGAATTTCAACCCGTAGCCCTGGCCGACATCATGGAAAGCTGCGCTACCACTACGCTGCTAAAAGCCAGCCAGCGCAATCTATCGCTCGACGTAAGCTTCCCTCCCGAGCTACCGCCGGTCCGCGGCGACGCCAGCTTATTGCGTGAAGTGCTGCAAAATCTCCTGGACAACGCGGTGCAATATACGCAACCCGGCGGCAAAGTTTCTCTGAGCGCCGTCACGCACAATTCCGAAGCGATAGTAACGGTAGCCGATACCGGCATAGGCATCCCGCTGGCCGATAAAGAGCGCATCTTCGAGCGCTTCTACAGAGTTGACGCCGCCCGCAGCCGCGAGGTAGGCGGCACAGGCCTCGGCCTAAGCATCGCCAAACACATAGTAGAAGC
>DAITPO010000271.1:0-2473 GCA_036833535.1 Candidatus Acidiferrales bacterium
TCTATGCCGGCCTCGTCATCATCGGATCGGGATTCTTCGATCTGGTGGATGGCCGCGTGGCGCGCCTCTCGAACCAGGTGACCCGCTTCGGAGGCTTTTTCGATTCCATTGTCGACCGTTACAGCGATGCGTCACTGTTCCTGGGATTGCTGGTTTTTTATGGTCGCGGCAACCGGTTCTTCTACGTCGTTCTGACCGCGCTGGCCATGATCAGCGCCATCATGGTCAGTTATGCCCGTGCCCGCGCCGAGTCGCTTATCGGCTTGTGCAAGGTCGGCTTCATGGAACGCCCCGAGCGTCTGGTGCTGCTGATCATCGGCGCCCTGTTCAACGTCATGGCTCCGGTGCTGTGGGTGATTGCTGTGCTGTCGACTATCACCGTAGTCCACCGCGTCATCTACACCTGGCAGCGGACAACCGAAATGGATACTCCCGCCAAGGCCGCCTGAACGCACTCCAAACGGCGGAACAACGGGATCAGCGAACTCAGCCCTACCGAGTTCGATTAATCTGCCGCGAAATGGGCCCGGAGATCGTCGGCGATCCGCTCCGGCGCGCGATCCACTGCCGCTTCCCAGTGCAACCGCTCCATATGCATGGCGTCACTCCGGTAATAAGGCAGCATTGCCGTGCGCGTGATCATCGACAGATACACGCGCCAACCACGCGAGTTGTTCAGAGGCCCTGAGTAGAGCGCCAGGTTGAAGCTGTTGTATCCCGCCAAGTCGTACCACTGGAGAACGCGTGAGATGCCTTCTGCAAGTGCACGCAGGTCGTCTTCGGTGAGTTCGAGCAAGGTCTCGCAGCCCGAGACTACCGCCCGCACCTCATTGAAGCCGATCGGAGCAAAAGCGGTAATCCACCTGGTCCGGCCAACCCGAGCCACGAAGCGTAGCCCTCGGGCTTCTTCGGTCTCCACCAGGTCGTCCCAATACGACCGGCCGTTCGCAGTCCAATAAGCGAGGCTGGCGTCACGCTGCAAGCGCATGAGAGTTGTCGGATGCAGATCGAGATATACCTGCGCGTGCGGATGCGGTAACGACCCACCGGACGGATACAGGTAATTTATGTTGTAGGCGCAGTTCTCGGCTCTCGGATCGAAAGCATGCACCTTGCGGACGTAATCCACAGCAACCGCAAGGTTGTCCAACAGTCGTTGGGGCGTAAACCCGTTCAATGGCAGCCAGTGGCGCCCGGAGAAAACCGCGACCGCAGCATACTGCGAGTAAGGAACGAGGTTGGGAAACAACACTGACTCTCCCTGCTCCAGCCGTCCGCCGCGGTGAATCGGCACCAGTACTCTGGGAGTGACCCTGCGGATTCGATCGGGGCAGAATGGGCAGTTCGAGTTGGGAGCTTGAAGAGGAGCGAGTGCACCTTCATCGGCCTTCGAGAGTATGACGCCTTCGGCAATACGAGACGTGGTCCCCAGCAGCGGGTCAAAGCGGACCTCCAGAGACTTCATGACCTCTGCTCCATCGGGCGAGAGAAACCTTGCCGCAATTTGCTCCGAGCGGAACCGGATTGGGCTGGTCTGGTCTTCTTTGTTTGCGGCGACACCCGGGTCCAAGAACCGCCTCCTCGACTCCAATTTCCTTCCCCACTGGGCAAACTCTGACCGAGAATCTTCCCACATCTCACGACGGATCACGCCGTTTTTTCTGGAAGCCTCCGACATCCTCGAAATGACTCGCTCATCGAATTCCACGCTTCTCGAGTGCTAGACTGATTCCCGCAACTTCCGGCAAGGACTGAAAGTGCCAACCAATCCTGTTCTGGTCGTACACGGCGGTGCCTGGGCCATTCCCGACGACATGGTCGAGGCGCATCTCAACGGAGTGCGCCATGCCGCCGCTGCCGGATGGCGCGTGCTGGAACGCGGCGGCTCCGCTCTTGACGCGGTCGAAGAAGCCGTGGTCGTGCTCGAGGACGACGAGACCTTCGACGCCGGCCGCGGCAGCTTCCTGAACCGCGACGGCAAGGTGCAACTCGACGCCTTCATCATGGACGGCGCAACCCTGCGCGGCGGCGGTGTCGGTTGCGTCGAGCGTCTGCGAAATCCGGTTCGCGCCGCCCGGAAAATTCTTAGTGACAGCCCACACGTCTATTTCGTCGCCGAGGGCGCCGAGCTCTTTGCCGCCGAGCATGGCATCAACCTCTGTCGCAACGAAGACCTCATCATTCCCCGCGAGGTTGAGCGCCTGCGCGAATACCAGGCGCAGGATTCGACCCACGGCAACGATTTGTTCGCGCCCGAGATTTCGCACGATACCGTGGGAGCCGTAGCTCTCGACCGCGATGGCAATATCTCCGCTTCGACCTCAACCGGAGGCACGCTCAACAAGGCTCCCGGCCGCCTCGGCGACTCTTCGCTCATCGGCTGCGGCTGCTATGCCGACAATTTGAGCGCCGCCGCTTCCACCACCGGATGGGGTGAACCGATCATGAAGCTGGTGCTCGCGAAATGGGCGGC
>DAITPO010000272.1:0-2440 GCA_036833535.1 Candidatus Acidiferrales bacterium
GAGCTAAAGGGCAGCGCGCGGGCAGCGTTGCCAGGCGGACAGGATGTAGGGCCGGCTGATCCGAATCAGCAGATCGAAGTCTCAGTTTTATTGCGGCGGGGATCCAAGCCTGACGAGTATCCGTCCGCCGCTGAGATGGGCGCTGGCCTGCCGCGCGAGCGAAAATATCTAAGCCGCGAAGAATTTGCGCGCCAGCACGGCGCTTCGACGGCCGATCTTGAAAAAATTCGCGCGTTTGCCGCGCAATACGGATTGAAAATTGTAAACGAGGATCGCGCGCGCCGGATTGTGAAGCTCGGCGGTACGGTTCAGGCATTTAACGACGCGTTTGGCGTGAACTTGCGCCGTTACCAGCACAGTTCGGGTGCCTTCCGCTGCCGTACGGGTAGCCTCACGATTCCGGCCGAGCTGGAATCCGTGGTCGAAGGAGTTTTTGGGCTCGACAATCGCCTGCAAGCAAAACCGCATTTTCGCCTACGCCGTAGAAAGCCGAACGCTCAAGCAGCGGCCGTTTCTTACTCGCCACTTCAAGTGGCACGGGCTTACGGGTTTCCTTCGGGAGCGACCGGTGCTGGGCAGTGCATCGCAGTGATCGAGTTGGGAGGCGGCTACAGCGCTGCGGACCTCGATTCATTTTTCAGCAATCTCGGAATTTCAACTCCGAAGGTCACGGCTGTCTCGGTCGACGGCGCGGCGAATTCTCCCACCGGAGATCCAAACGGACCCGATGGCGAGGTCGAGCTGGATATCGAAGTGGCAGGCGCAATTGCGCCCGGAGCTCAGATCGCTGCATATTTTGCGCCCAATACGGACCAGGGATTCATAGACGCCGTCACCACCGCCGTGCAAGACGCAACACTGAAGCCGTCGATTGTCTCGATCAGTTGGGGCGGGCCGGAGGACTCCTGGACCGAGCAGTCGCGCAACGCCCTCAATTCCGCGTGCCAGGATGCTTCGACGATGGGAGTCACGGTTCTCGTGGCATCCGGTGATGACGGCGCTTCGGACGGAAGCACTAACGGAACGCCCACAGTGGATTTTCCTGCCGCGAGTCCTTACGTAGTCGGTTGTGGCGGAACGAAGTTGACGATCTCAGGCACGGCGATAGGCAGTGAGCAGGTATGGAACGAGCTTTCGGCGAACGAGGGAGCAACCGGCGGCGGCATCAGCGAAGTTTTCGCACTTCCGAGCTACCAGCACAGCGCGAATGTACCGAAGGCTCCGAATGGCTTCGTTGGACGCGGAGTGCCCGACGTCGCAGGGGATGCAGATCCGGAGACCGGTTACAACGTCGTCGTCGATGGGCAGCCGGCGGTGATTGGCGGCACGAGCGCAGTTGCGCCTTTGTGGGCAGGGCTGCTGGCACTCATTAATCAGACATTGGGAGCGAATGTAGGCTATGTCAATCCGCTGCTATATTCGACGGCGGCCGGAGCCACGTTTCACGACATTACTTCGGGAAACAACGGAGATTATTCCGCGGGGCCGGGCTGGGACGCTTGCACGGGTCTCGGCAGCCCCAATGGCTCTGCCCTCTTGGCCACTTTGCGGAGCAAGTAAGCGCGCGGCAAGGTGTTCCGCCAGGGTATGATTTCGATATCGTGGGCCTGCGCACGATCACTTCGTTTCGAGTTTCCGCCGCCGTGATGGCGGTTTGTGCGGTGGTAGTGTGGCTCCCGGCCGCAGCACCTCAAGAAATCGGGCCGCGCGATGCGCTATGGATAATCGTGAACAATGAATGCGTCCCCGGTCAGTTGCAGAGCCACGACCCCAAGCCTTGCGTCCAGGTGGATCTCCGTGACGGAATCGAGAAGGGATTTGCGATTCTGAAGGACATCAGGGGCGCCACGCAAATTCTCTTGATTCCCACCGCCCACATCTCGGGAATCGAGAGTCCGATCATTCTGGCTCCCGACGCGCCGAATTATTTTGCCGATGCTTGGGAGGCTCGCACATACATCGACGAAGCGCTGCACCGGACACTCCCACGCGATGACCTCGCTTTAGCCATTAACTCCGCCGCCGGCCGCTCTCAGGACCAGCTACACATTCATGTGGATTGTATCCGGCCCGATGTGCATCAAGCCTTACGGAAGCACGAAACCTCGATCGGGAACCGATGGGCGCCCCTGGATGTCTCCTTCTCCGGACACCACTATGAGGCCATGTGGGTGCCGGGAAACCGTCTTGGCTCGCACAATCCGTTCCGATTTTTGGCTGAGGGAATTCCTGGCGCGGCACAGAATATGGGCGATCGGACCCTGGTTGTGGTCGGATCATACCGGGCGAACGGGGCTGCGGGATTCGTTATTCTTGAAGATCAAGTCAATCGAGAACGTCACGATTCGGGGTACGGTGAGGAACTATTGGACCATGCCTGCCGCATCGCCGCGGCTGCCCAACCGAAAAATTAAGCGACTCCGAACCCGCCCCAAAACTG
>DAITPO010000273.1:0-2416 GCA_036833535.1 Candidatus Acidiferrales bacterium
GAGCGGCCGCGCTTCTCCGCGAAGGCAAAATCGTGGCGGTGAAAGGACTCGGCGGTTATCACCTAGCCTGCGGCGCCAAGAACGCAGCCGCTGTCGCCGCCCTTCGCGAGCGAAAATTCCGCAAAGAGAAGCCGTTCGCGCTGATGGTAAGAAGCGCAGACATCGCGTGTGAATTCATCGAACTCAATGCCGATTCCGAGGCGTTGCTGAAATCCACGGAACGGCCGATCGTCCTAGCTCCAGCGCGCGTATCTCTCACCGGAGTTGCGCCGGACAACGACGAACTTGGCGTCATGCTGCCCTACACGCCGCTGCATCATCTACTCTTCGCCGCGGGGGCGCCTGAAATCCTGGTGATGACTAGCGCCAATCGCTCAAGCGAGCCGATCGCCTACGAAGACGACGAAGCCCTAGCCCGCCTCTCGGAAATTGCCGACGCATTTCTAATCGGCGAGCGCCCAATCGCCCGCCGCGTGGATGATTCCGTTGTTCGCACCAGCGCGTTCGGGCCCACGGTCCTCCGGCGCGCGCGAGGCTATGCGCCCAGCGCGGTTACAGAAATTCCCTCCGATCGCCCCATCCTTGCCCTCGGCGCTGATCTCAAGAACGCAATTACCCTCGTCGTAGCAGGCCAAGCCTTCGTCAGCCAACACATCGGCGATCTTGACTATTACGAATCGCGCCGAGCCTTCGAGCAAACCATTCACGACCTCGTCGCGATGTACGAAATCCGGTGGGACGAACTCGTGGTGGTTTACGACGCACATCCTGGCTACGTTTCGACTGCTATTGCCCAAGACCTCATGGCATCCGAAAAGATTGCGATTCAGCATCACCGCGCCCACATCGCCTCAGTCCTAGCCGAGCGCCAGCAATGGGACAAGCGCGTGATCGGCATCAGCTTCGACGGCACAGGCTACGGCGATGACGGCACAATCTGGGGCGGCGAAATTTTCACCGGCAGCGTAGCTGTAGGATTTGCTCGCGTGGCGCATCTCCGTCCCGCCGCACTCGCCGGCGGCGATGCCGCCGCGCAGCATCCGGTCCAGGCTGCAGCCGCATTCCTCGCGCAGGTCCCGGGCTCGCCCAATCTGAAAGCGGCTCCGTTTCATTTTCCAGAGCGCTACGAAAGCGCTCTGGAACTGATCCGCAAGGACGTCAGAACTTTTGCTACAACATCCGTTGGACGGCTATTCGACGCAGTTGCGGCGCTGCTGGGGTTCACGCGTGAAATTACTTTCGAAGGCCAGGCAGCCATGTGGATCGAGAATTTAGCTCGCCGCGCGCCACTCGTCGAACCGTATCCTTTTCCGTTCGAGGATGGCGAACTCGATTTCCGCCCGTTGTTGGAATGCGTGGCGCATGACCGGTTGCACGGACGCGATCGAGGCGAGATCGCGCGCGCCTTTCATCGCAGCGCCGCGAATGGTTGCTGTAAGCTGGTCGACGAGGTTGACCCAAATTGCAGCACGGACGCGGTGGTTTTATCCGGCGGAGTTTTTCAGAATGAGCTTTTGCTGGCGGAATTGAAATCTCTTTGGGCGGACGGGCGGAGGCAAGTGCTCACGAACCAGGCGGTACCCCCGAATGACGGCGGGATTAGTTTGGGGCAGGCGGCACTTGCTGCGTTCAGGATATCGGGCGAAAAAGCCGCACGCGCAACATCGGCGTCCGCCTGGGCGGAGGCATCCTTTGCTCCGCTGCGCGGAGCTTGGCAGGAATAACGGCGATGCACGAACTTTCCATCGCGATGAACATCATCGATCTGGTCGAGGAAGAAGCCGAACGTCTCGGTAAAAGGCGGGTCTGCGCCATCCACCTGAAGCTCGGCCAATTCTCCGGCGTCGTTAAGGAAGCGCTGCTCAATTCCTACGAATTGGCCTGTGAGCAAACCTCGCTTCGCGGCACGCGGCTCGTAATCGAAGAAGTGCCCATCGCAATCTACTGTGCTACCTGCGGCGCGCGCCGGCCCGTGCACTCGACGCAATTTCTCTGCTGCGCCGAATGTGGAACACCGGCGTTTGAAATCATTGAGGGGAAAGAAATCGAAGTTTCAGCCCTGGAGTTGCATCCATGAGTTCCCAACCTCGCCTGGTCGAAGTGAGAAGAAACGTCTTGAAGCAGAATGACGTCGTGGCGCGCGCCCTTCGTCAGCGGTTTCGCGAGAGCGAGATCTTCGTCGTCAGCCTCGTTTCCAGCCCCGGTTCGGGCAAAACCATGCTTCTTGAGCGGACGCTCGCCCAGCTCCGTCAGCGCTATCGCGTGGCCGCGCTCGTCGGGGATCTAGCCACGGAAAATGATGCCGAGCGCCTGGCCCGCAGCCAAGCCCCGGTCAAGCAAATCACCACCGGCACGCTCTGCCATCTCGAAGCCGCAATGATCGAGCGCGCCCTCGATGGATGGGAGACCGGGCCTC
>DAITPO010000274.1:0-2416 GCA_036833535.1 Candidatus Acidiferrales bacterium
GAGGCCCGGTCTCCCATCCATCGAGGGCGCGCTCGATCATTGCGGCTTCGAGATGACAAAGCGTACCTGTGGTGATCTGCTCGACGGGCGCGTGGCTGCGCGCCAGTCGCTCGGCGTCGTTCTCCGTAGCGAGATCGCCGACGAGCGCGGCCACGCGATAGCGCTGCCGGAGCTGGGTGAGCGTTCGTTCAAGCAGCATGGTTTTGCCCGAGCCAGGGCTGGAAACGAGGCTGACTACGAAGATCTCGCCGTCTCGAAATCGCCGACGGAGGGCGCACGCCACGACATCATTCTGCTTCAAGACGTTTTTTCTCACTTCGACCAGGCGAGGTTGGGAACTCATGGGTGCAACTCCAGGGCTGAGACTTCGATTTCTTTTCCCTCGATGATTTCAAAGGCCGGTGTGCCGCATTCGGCGCAGCAGAGATATTGCGCCGAGTGCACGGGCCGGCGCGCGCCGCAGGTAGCGCAGTGAATCGCGATAGGCACTTCTTCGATTACGAGTCGCGTCCCGTGAAGCGATGTTTGCTCACAGGCCAATTCGTAGGAATTGAGCAGTGCTTCCTTAACTACGCCCGAGAATTGGCCGAGCTTCAGATGGATGGCACACACTCGCCGGTTTCCGAGGCGCTCGGCCTCCTCCTGCACTAGATCGATGATGTTCACCGCGATGGAAAGTTCATGCATCGCCGTTAGTCCTGCCAAGCTCCGCGCTGCGGAGCACAGGGTGCCTCCGCCCGGGCGGACGAAGATGTTGCGCGTGGGGCTTTTTCGCCCGATATCCTGAAGGCAGCAAGTGCCGCCTGCCCCAGACTAATCCCGCCGTCGTTCGGCGGAACCGCCTGGTTCGTGAGCACTTGCCTCCGCCCGTCCGCCCAAAGAGATTTCAATTCCGCCAGCAAAAGCTCATTCTGAAAAACTCCGCCGGATAAAACCACCACTTCCGTGCCGCAATCTGGGTCAAGGCGATTCAACAACGTATAACAACAATTCGCGACACTGCGATGAAAAGCGCGCGCGATCTCGCCTCGATCGCGTCCGCGCAACCGGTCATGCGCCAAGCATTCCAACAACGGGCGGAAATCGAGTTCGCCGTCCTCGAATGGAAAAGGATACGGTTCGACGAGTGGCGCGCGGCGAGCCAAATGCTCGATCCACATTGCTGCCTGGCCTTCGAAAGTAATTTCGCGCGTGAAGCCCAGCAGCGCCGCAACTGCGTCGAATAGCCGTCCGATAGATGTCGTAGCGAAAGTTCTGACATCCTTGCGGATCAGCTCTAGAGCGCTTTCGTAGCGATCGGGAAAATAAAATGGGGCGGCCGTCAGATCAGGCAAGTTGGGGACCTGCGCGAGGAATCCTGCGGCGGCTTGCACGGGATGCTGGGCCGCCGCGTCGCCACCAGCGAGTGTTGCGGGGCGGAGATGCGCCACGCGGGCGAATCCTTCGGCCACGCTGCCGGTGAAAATGTCGCCGCCCCAGATCGTGCCGTCGTCGCCGTAGCCTGCGCCGTCGAAGCTGAAGCCAATCACCCGCTTGTCCCATTCCTGGCGCTCGGCTAGGACTGAGGCGATGTGGGCGCGGTGATGCTGGACGGCAATTTTTTCAGATGCGGGGAGCTCTTGGGCAATAGCTGTTGAAACGTAGCCGGGATGCGCGTCGTGAACTACGAGGAGTTCATCCCAATCGATCTCGTACATGGCGACGAGGTCGCGGATGGTCTGCTCGAAGGCGACTCGCGATTCGTAGTAGTCGAGATCGCCGATGTGTTGGCTGACGAAGGCTTGGCCTGCTACTACGAGTGTGATCGCATTTTTGAGATCGGCGCCGACGGCGAGGATCGAACGCTCGGAGGGAATTTCTGCAACCGCGCCGGGCGCATAGCCTCGCGCGCGGCGGAGGACCGTGGGTCCAAACGCGCTGGTGCGAACAACGGAATCATCCACGCGGCGGGCGATTGGGCGCTCGCCGATTAGAAATGCGTCGGCAATTTCCGAGAGGCGAGCTAGGGCTTCGTCATCTTCGTAGGCGATCGGCTCGCTTGAGCGATTAGCGCTGGTCATTACCAGGATTTCGGGCGCGCCTGCGGCGAAAAGTAAATGATGCAAGGGCGTGTAAGGAAGCATTACGCCGAGTTCGTCGTTGTCCGGCGCAACTTCTGCGAGATTCACGCGGGCTGGGGCGAGTACGATCGGGCGTTCTATGGAAGTTAGCAGCGCTTCCGCGTCGGCGCTTAGCTCAACGATGCTGCGTGCGAGGGCCGCGCTTCTTACCATCAGGGCGAACGGCTTCTCTTTGCGGAATTTTCGCTCGCGAAGGGCGGCGACGGCGGCTGCATTTTTGGCGTCGCAGGCGAGGTGATAGCCGCCGAGTCCTTTCACCGCCACGATTTTGCCTTCGCGGAGAAGCGCGGCCGCTC
>DAITPO010000275.1:0-2395 GCA_036833535.1 Candidatus Acidiferrales bacterium
CATCCTCGGCGGCACGCCCGCGAAGATGCAGATCGGAGATTTATTCGGCATCGTGGTAGCGTCACTGGTTCTTTTCTTCCCGATCGCGATTCTGGCCAAGGCGTACCACTTCGGAAGCCCCGCACTTCCGGCTCCGCAGGCGGGATTGATGGCCATGCTCTCAAAGGGAATTGTCGGCGGGGACATGTCGTGGCCATTGGTGATCGTCGGCATCCTGCTGGGCCTGGGGATGATCATGATCGAAGTGAAGAGCGTGATGCTGTTCGCTGTCGGCATGTACCTGCCGCTGGGGACGACATTCGCGATCTTCGTGGGCGGCGTGATTCGCTGGATCACCGACACGTTGCGCGACCGCCGCGGCTTCAACGATGCACAGAAAGCGCGCGTGGATAATGCCGGCGTGCTAACCGCTTCCGGCATGATCGCCGGAGAAGCCCTGTGCGGCCTGGTCATTGCAGGGCTGGTGGGGTCGAATCACGACGTTACGCTGTTCAAGTGGACGCCGCCATTCTTGCTGGCGCTGGCCGCGCTCGCGGTGCTGGCCATTGTCATGATTCGCCTGCCGCTGGCCAGTTGCGGGCGCCCGGAAGATCCGGCGCCGCCGACGGCGATTATGTAAGTGCGTGGAACACGGGACATGCAGTACTACGAAGGAAATTTTGATCCTCCTTCGTGGTACTTCGTGTCCTTCGTGGTTTAAGGTTCGTATGCCGATTGCTGAGAACATCGCGAGAGTGCGCGAGCGGGTGACGGAGGCAGCGCGGCGCGCGGGGCGGTGTCCGGAAGAAATCGCGCTGATGGCGGTGAGCAAGACGCACCCGCCTGAACGCATTCGCGAAGCCCACGCCGCCGGACTGCGCCTGTTCGGAGAGAACCGCGTGCAGGAATTTGCCGGGAAGGCGGCCGCTCTGGCCAACTTGGCCGGAGCCGAGTGGCACATGATCGGACACCTCCAGACCAACAAGGCCGGCAAGGCAGCAGAGTTGTTCGGCGCGGTGGACTCGGTCGATTCCTTGAAGCTGGCCGAAAAACTGGATGCAGCCGCGCGCGCTCTCCGCAAGAAGCTCAGCGTGCTGATCGAAATCAACGTCGGTGGCGAAGCGGCGAAGAGCGGAGTTGCGCCGGATTCGCGCGAACTGGAAGAGCTGCTGCTGGCCGCTCCGCGCTTGAATGCGCTGCGGTTTCGTGGCCTGATGACAGTGCCTCCATTCACCGACGATCCCGAGGGTGCGCGCCCATACTTCCGAAAGCTGCGCCACTTGCGCGATTTGATCGCTGCGCGGAGACTCCATGGGGTCAGCATGGAAGTGCTTTCCATGGGCATGTCGCACGACTTCGAAGTGGCGATCGAGGAAGGCTCGACCTGCGTGCGCGTGGGTACGGCGATTTTTGGAGAGCGCACAAAACCTTAACCACAGAGGACACAGGGGACACAGAGGAAGGGCTGGCCATAAGGGTGATGGACCAAGCGTTGGCGTGGGCCGGGGATCTTTGGCGGAAAGAACGAAGGCGTGAGCGAGCACGTCCATCCCCCTCGATACCGCATATATTGTCATCCTGAGCGGCGTTCTTGGCCGCGAAGGACTATGCAACTGGACTGAAGTGCATATATCCTTCGCGTGCTCAGGATGACAAGAGTCTCTTTTGAACCCATGTTTGCGATTCACGAAACCGCAGGCGGAATCACTTTCGCGATCAAGGTTCACCCCCGCGCGAAGAAGAACGCCATCACCGGAGAATTCGGCGACGCGCTGAAAGTCTCTTTGACCACGCCTCCGATCGAGGGCCGGGCCAACGACGCGTGCATCGATTTCTTTGCCAAACTTTTGAAGGTGCCGCGATCTTCCGTTACCATTGCCTCCGGCCAGACCAGCCGGAATAAAGTCGTTCGCATCGCCGGCGTGACCGCGCAGCAAGTGCGAGAGCGGCTGGGCTGAACGCGGGCGGGGGCGCCCGCGCCACATAACCACAGGAGCCACTTTGTCTTTCTCTCAACGCTTCGAAGAGATCCGTACCGGGTTCGAGCGGCCGTTCTGGGTCGCCAACATCACCGAGATTTTCGAGCGCCTCGCATACTACGGGGCATTTGCGTCGCTGGCCTTGTATCTGCAGGAGCAGCTGAATTTCTCCACCGAGCAGACTGGCACGCTGACCGGCATCTTCGGCGGCATGGTTTGGTTTCTTGCGATTTTCGGCGGGGCCGCCGCTGACCGCATGGGATTCCGCCGCGCACTCTCGGTCGCCTATCTCATTCTCGGCGGTTCGTACTTCCTCATCGGGTCCATTGGCGCATCGTGGCTCGCTCCGGTGCGCAACGCGGTGCCGCTGGGCCTGTTCGTCGGGTTCATCCTCGTTCTTCCCGCGCTCGGAATAGCGCTGGTCAAGCCCTGCGTGG
>DAITPO010000276.1:0-2306 GCA_036833535.1 Candidatus Acidiferrales bacterium
TGCGTGACGAAGATGTTCGCCGGCTTGATGTCGCGGTGGATGATGCCGCGTCCGTGAGCCGCGCCGAGCGCATCGGCGATCTGTATTCCGAACTCGAGGACTTGCTCGGTGTTCAGTGCTTTGCCAGTGATGAGGTGCTTGAGCGTATGCCCCTCGAGCAGCTCCATCACGATGAAGGGCCGGCCGTCCTGCTCGCCGATGTCGTAGATGGTGCAAATGTTGGGGTGATTCAGGGCCGACGCGGTGCGCGCCTCGCGCTGGAAGCGTTCCAGGGCTTGCGCGTCGTGCGCGAAATCATCGGGAAGGAATTTCAGGGCGACGGCGCGGTCTAAGCGGGTGTCCTCGGCTTTGTACACTACGCCCATTCCGCCGCCGCCGAGCTTTTCGACGATGCGGTAATGAGAAATCGTGCGGCCGGCCAACGATTGCGACTCTGCCATCGGGCGCACATCTTAGGCCGCGCCCATAGCCAAGTCAATCCGGAGGGACGAAGGCTACCGGCCGAGTAGCGAGGGCTTTTCCGCTTTCCGGCGGCGCGGGTCGCGGGTTGTGAGTATAATGCGGCGACTTCGCAGGGTTGATCCCGCACACATCGGAGGAACTGTGGATCTGGCGCTGCAGACGCGGGCAGTGGGGCGCGTGACCGTCGTGCGTTGCAGCGGACGGATTGTTGCCGGCGTCGGGAGCGTGGCGCTGCGCGAGCATGTTACCGAGTTGTTGCTCGACCAGCGATCGATCGTGCTGCACCTGGGCGAAGTTGCGTTCATCGACAGCAGCGGGTTGGGGACGATGGTGCGCACGCTGAACATTACGCGCAAAGCCCACGGAGAACTGAAGCTTTGCAACGTGCCCGAGCATGTGCGCAAAATTCTGGAGATGACCAACCTCACGAAATTGTTCGAAACGCACGAGTCGGAGGAGAAGGCCATCGCCGCTTTTTACCGCCCCGGGGCGCTGGCTGAAACGCCTGCGCTCACCGGCCGCACCGTTCTTTGCCTGGACTCCGATGCCGACGTGCTGGCCACCTTGCGCGAAGTGCTGCGCCGCGCGGGATATGACGTGCAGACCAGCACGCACCTGGGCGACGCGCTGATGTTGATGCGCGTGACCCGCCTCGATCTGCTGCTGGTCGGCCCCGAGATGGCCGCGATGGCGGCCACGATGCCGTCCTTTCAAGCGGCCTGCGCGGGCATTCCGGTGATCGAATTGGGCAGCGAGTTTTCCACCAGCCATGCCGGTGAAGCGAGCGCCGCATTGCTCGAAAAGATCGCGACGCGGCTCAACCCCAAGACCGCCTGACTCGGAAGCAGCCCCTTACACTGCGCTTTACACACAGGCGTATTACCGCAGCTAGAATGTAAGCCACAGAACACATTGACTTACATTCCGCCAGACGCCTTTCCAAGGATTTTGCCCACGTTGAAAAAAGCCAGAGATCCCCTGGACTGTTGGCGGGTGAGCTGCCCAGCGTCACAGGCGGGGGTGACTTAGGTCACAGAAACGCGCGTGACGGAGGAACAGGATGGAGGTGAATTGGAGCGGGCATCGCTGAAAATCTTGCGCCTTTAGGGACTCGCGGCGATGCCTGGCCGGGAAATTCCCGGGAGGCATGCTCATGAATATCCAGCGCGAGCTGCGCAATCACCTGCAGCAATATTTTCCTCTCGACGTCCACAGAGAGCCCGAGTGCAGTTGCGGTGATCCCAATCACGCGCGAATTTTGCTCTTTCGCGTGAATGGAATGGCCGCTTCGGCCGTTGTACCGGAGGGCTATGAACTGAACCCGGCGCGGCTTTCCCATGCGCTGGCTGGGGCGCGTGTCGAGCCGATGCTGGAATCGGAGCTGGACGCGATTTTCCCGATCACCGAGATCGGGCGAACCGAACCCTTCGAGAATCCCTTCGGCACGGTGGTTTACCTGGACGAAAATCTGCTGCAATTTCCGACCGTAGTGTTCTGCCCCAAGATGCTCAGCGGCAAGAGGGGCGAATGTTTCCGTCTGCCGATCCGGGATTTTCAAGAGCTGGTGCATCCGGTGGTGGTGCAGCTCTCGCCGTCCGCTGCGCCGGAGACCTGGTCGGCGACATGATGCGCGAGGCGCATGCCGAATTGATTTCCGGCAATCGCATGGTGGCGCAAGGGGCGCTGGATGCCGGTTGCCGATTCTTCAGCGGTTACCCGATTACTCCTTCGAGCGAAATCTACGAAACGATGATGAAAGAATTGCCGGCGCGCAACGGGCTGGCGATGGCGTCGCCGGATGAAATCACCGCGCTGGCGCAATGCGTGGGCGCGTCGATGTGCGG
>DAITPO010000277.1:0-2293 GCA_036833535.1 Candidatus Acidiferrales bacterium
TGGCGCGCCCGGAGGGATTCGAACCCCCGACCCTCTGCTTCGAAGGCAGATACTCTATCCAGCTGAGTTACGGGCGCGAAGCCTTAAGTTTACCTGATTGCGTTTTGCGGGTCGAATCCTCGATGGCGATCACTTGCGTCGCAATAATGTTGTGCCGGGGACGAGTCGCCGTTCAAACGCTTCGCGGCGCCAATTTCTCCACACGATCCACAGACTCCGGCCCATGAAATTTCCGCAAATCCATGCTACGGTGATTAGAGGAGCGGCAAGCATGAAAAGAGGGCATCACAATACGAAGCAGAACTTGGCGATCGAAAAGAGCCCGCCATCGAGCTCCCAACTCTCACCAAACCGCTCAATCGCACCACCAGGGCGGTCTTTAAAATATTTCGGTTAGAAGTGGGCTCTACTCTTTGTTTTCAATAACTTACGGAAGGTTTTAATTGAACCCTTGTTTCGGTTAGAAATCGCGCGGCAAACGCTATGAAATCACCGAGCTGCCCCAGAATCTACGCCTCAGTTTTGCGCCGCGTGCCGGCGCTGGGCCTGCCTCGCGGCGGGAAAATCCTCGACGCGCCCTGCGGCGATGGCGAAGTTTCCATCGAGCTCGCCAAGCTCGGCTTCGAAATCTCCGGCGTGGATATGGTCGACGAACTTCTGCCCGAGGCGCGCGCCGCGCTCGGCGGTCGCTTCCGTGTCGCCGACATGACGCGCCCGCTGCCCTGGCCCGATGCCAGTTTCGATCTCGTCCTCTCCATCGAAGGCGTCGAACATCTCGAAGACGCTTACTCTTTCATTCGCGAAATGCACCGGCTTGTGAAGCCTGGTGGATTGTTGATCGTCACCACGCCGAATATTATTTCCTTGCGCTCGCGGATGCGCTTTTTCGGCAGCGGCTTTTACAATTGCAATCCGCGGCCGCTCGAAGAATCCGGCCGCCATCCGCTGCACCACATCGGCTTGCGCACCTTTCACGAGTTGCGCTACCTGCTGCACGTTTCAGGATTCCGGCTCGAGGACGTCGCGGGCACGCACTTCAAACCCATCAGCTACGCTTACTCGATCTATATCCCGTGGATGTGGCTCTACACGCTCATCGCCTTCCGCAAGGAAAAATTTCCGCCGCAGCGCGAACGCAACAAGGAAATTCGCCGCACGCTTCTCTCGCCTGCGATACTTTTCGGCGAGAATCTGATGCTCGTCGCGAGAAAAGTCTGATGGCGGCGGCTGCTGCAATTCCCGCAGCTTCTGCGGGACTTTCCTCGCGCGAGGCCGCCGACCGCCTCAAGCAGTTCGGGCCGAACGAGCCCGCGCCGAAAAAACGCAGCGGACCGATTCTTGAACTGCTGCTGCTTTTTCTGAATCCGCTGGTCATCATCCTGCTCATTGCCAGCGCCGCATCGTTCGCGCTCGGCGATGCGACCGACGCGACCGTAATCCTCGTCATCATCTCCCTCGGCGTCGCCATCAATTTCATTCAAACCTACCGCTCGCAGAAAGCAATCGAGAAACTCCGCGAGAATGTCACGCCGACCGCCACTGTTCTCCGCGACGGCAAGTGGCAGGAAATCAAGCGCCGCGAAATCGTTCCCGGCGATCTGGTGCGGCTCTCCGCCGGAGATCTCGTCCCCGCGGACGGCAAGCTGATCGAAGCCCGTGATCTCTACGTCCAGCAATCCGCGCTGACCGGCGAATCGATGCCCGTCGAAAAAGAGACGAAGCTCGGCGACGGGCAACCTTCGACCGGCCCCGACGCGCTCAATCTCGTCTTTCTCGGAACATCGGTAGTCAGCGGCACCGCGACTGCGGAAATCCTTAAGACCGGCTCGCAGACCATTTTCGGAGCGATCGCCGACCGGTTGGCAATGCGGCCCGAAGAAACCGACTTCGAGCGCAGCATGAAGCAATTTGGCCTGCTGATCTCGCGCACGGTGTTTTTTCTCGTTCTATTCATTCTCGTGGTGCGCGTGGCCATGCACCGGCCCGCATTCGAATCTTTCGTCTTCGCCGTCGCGCTTGCCGTCGGATTGACGCCCGAATTTCTGCCCATGATTTCTTCGGTCACGCTCGCGCGGGGAGCGGTGCGCATGGCGCGTAAGCAGGTGGTGGTCAAGCATCTCCCCGCGATTCAGAATTTCGGCACGATCGACACGCTCTGCAGCGACAAAACCGGCACGCTGACGACCGGGCAGATGACTCTCAATTCCTCGGTGGATTATCTCGGCAAGCCGTCCGACAAGCCGCTCGCGCTCGCTTACATCAACAGCAAATTCGAAACCGGCATTCGCAGCCC
>DAITPO010000278.1:0-2229 GCA_036833535.1 Candidatus Acidiferrales bacterium
TTGACTGCAGCACTCCACGCCGCCGCCACGGAAGATTTGCTTCTCGAGGTCCGTCGCGAACTCGACCGGCAGCTAGCGCCGTACCGGCGCAAGATGTCCGCGGCGCAACTCGCGCAGCTCGATAGGCAGTATATTCAGAAGCGGCTCTTCGAGCATTTCGCTGTCCCGCGCCTCAGTCTGTTTTATCTGACCTAAGATCAACTGACCGCTTCGGAGACGATCGTTTGATGGAAGTCACGATCGAAAAATTGATATACGGCGGGGATGGACTGGCCCATCACGACGGTGCGACCGTGTTTGTGCCCTACGTGATCCCCGGCGAAGTCGTCTCCATTGAGACTACCGAGCGGAAGAAGAAATTTGTGCGCGGCCGGACGGAACGCATGGTATCGCCGTCACCGGAACGCACTCTGCCGCCCTGCCCGCATTTTCATGTGTGCGGCGGCTGTCATTATCAGCATATTGCCTACCCATCGCAGCTCCGCTACAAAGAAGAAATTCTGCGCGAGACGCTGCGCCGAATTGGCAAGATTGACTGGACGGCCCCGATTACCACTCACGCCGCGTCGCCGCTGAATTATCGCAATCGCGCGCAATGGAAAGTCCGTGAGGCGGTTAACGGCGCGTCCGCACAAATTGGTTATTTTCGCGCGGAGTCGTCCGCGCTCGTCCCGATCGAGACCTGTCCCATTCTCTCGCCGCGCCTCGAAGGGACACTGAGCGCAATTCGGGCGATGATTTCGGGCGCCGCGCTACCTCCATCTCTTCGCGAAGTGGAAGCCTTCGCCGATTCGACGGACGACAGCATCTTGCTGACGCTCTCGTTCGCGCAGATGCCTCCGGCCGCCGCGAATTTCGCCGCGGCAGTTCGTTCTGCGATGCCCTGGGCCGCGAGCGTTCTTTTTCAGACCGTCAGCCAAAGCCGCATGGAGCTTTTCGGGCCGGGCCACATCGAGTACGCCGTCAATAACTTCGCCTATCGCGTCAGCCATTTTTCGTTCTTCCAGGTGAATCGCTTTCTTGCCGGGGAGATGGCCGCGGCCGTTGCGACGGCTGCCGGCGATGGCGCGCTTGCCCTTGACCTCTTTGCTGGTGTCGGGCTCTTCTCGTTGCCACTGACGCAGTCTTTCAAGCGCGTGATCGCAGTCGAGTCGAATCCCGTGGCGGCGCGCGATTGCGAAGCCAACGCGGCCGCGAATCGCGAGCGCGCCGGGAAGCTCGAAATCCGCGAAGCCGATTCGCTCGAATTTCTCCGGCGCTTCCGCGAGACGCCGGATTGCATCGTGCTCGATCCGCCGCGCGCTGGGCTGTCGCCGGAAGGCGCGGCACGCATCGCGAAGCTCGCACCGGCGCGAATCGTCTACGTCTCCTGCGAGCCTTCAACGCTGGCCCGCGATTTGGCCATGTTCCTTGCTGGTGGATACGAGATCGCCTCGATCGACTTCTTCGATCTCTTCCCACAGACGTTTCACATCGAGACGCTGGTGAAACTCCAGAGGCACTGATGAAAGTCCCGGCACTCTGGATCGCCGCTGCATTTGCCGCGGGAATTCTTCTACGGCCCGCGGGATCTTCAAGCGCCGCCCCCTGGCTTATCGCGGCGGGAGTTCTCATTCTAACTGGTGCTTTGGCGGCAAAGTTTTTACGCGCGCTTTGGCCAGCCGGGATCGTTGCTCTCGCGGCGTGGTGCGCCCTGGGAGCCGCGAGCGTTTCCACCGAGCGGAACGCGGTGCCGCGCGATAACGTCAGCCGACTCGTCGCGTCAAGGAGGATTGACACCAGCCAACCTTTGCGCTGGCGCGGGCGCTTGCGTGAAGACCCTCTGAGATTGCCGTGGGGCGCCCGCTACTTGGTCGACTTGGAAAGCGTCGAGGCCGCCGGCCGCGTGATTCCCGCCGTCGGCGGACTTCGCGTGAATTATTTCTGGAAGCGCGGCGCTGAAGAATCCCTGCCGCCGCTGCGCGCTGGAGACCGCGTCGAGGCGCTTGTCCGTGCACGGCAGCCTCGCAATTTCATGGACCCCGGTGCGCCGGACACTCGCGGGCTGCTCGCGCGCGACGGCGTGGATATGATCGGCACTCTCCGCAGCCCAGAACTGTTGCAGAAACTGAGCAGCCCGCCGCCGACAATGGCCCAGCAGATGGCTCGCGTTCGCGGCACTTTGTTGAATCAGATTGACGCCACATTCGTGGGATCGCCGGAAATTGCCGCGATCCTGCGCGCCATGCT
>DAITPO010000279.1:0-2219 GCA_036833535.1 Candidatus Acidiferrales bacterium
AAAGATTTCAGCGGCGAGCAAATCCGTTCGCCGACCACGGGATGTTCGCGGAGAAGCTCCTCCTCGTCCGGCGTGAGCGGCCCATCCTTAAGCAGCACCGCATCCGGCACAGCAATCTTTCCAATATCGTGAACCACACCGGCCCGCCGCAGCGCCGTAACTTGATCAGCCTCGAGTCCCAGCCGCGTCCCCAGCAGCGCAGAAATCTCAGACAGCCTCTCACAATGTCCATGAGTCGTCGGGTCGCGAGCCTCAATGCTCCGCGCGAGACTGAAAAGAACAGCCTCAGCGTTCTCAAGTTCATCAGTGTAATTTTTCAGCCGCAGCAAAGATCGCGTACGCGCCAGCAGTTCGCTGAAGTCGATCGGCTTGCTCAGAAAATCGTCCGCTCCCGCATTGATCCCCTGAATGCGATCCGACACAGCAGACAGCCCGGTAATCAAAACAACCGGCGTAAGCCGCGTCTCCGGCGCCGCCTTGATCCGCCGGCAAACCTCAAATCCATCAAGCCCGGGCATCACGATATCCAGCAGCACGAGATCGGGACGAAATTCCGCGCAGTGTTCGAGCGCCGAAGCTCCATCGGCAACGCCGAGCACTTCGAATCCCTCGCGGCGCAGGAGAATCTCAAGCCCTGCGCGCGGAGCGGGTTCGTCATCAACGAGAAGTATTCTAGACGGCATCGTGGGTCGGGCTGGGGAAACGAGGCACCAACATTACAGCAGCAGCGCTCGCGCGGCAATAGAACCCGCGTTCTAGCCTTGCTGTTACGCCTTCGCGCACCAAATCCGCGCGCGCGCGAGGCTTCAATGCGGTGATCGCTCCGAATCTCTTGCGTTTCCCTGTGGTTCTGGTATCACCCCAGAGTATCCTTGTGAGCTGCCGAGGCTGCCGATGAATCGAACGCTGACGCCGGAATCACTCAAAGCGCTGGACGCCAAGCTGCGCGAACGCCACCGCGATTTCGCGCAGCTTTATCCCGGCCCCGCAAGCAGCCGCCAGCCCGTGCACACGGTTTATGCCGGCGCTCAATTGTTCCACGCGGATTCAGCGCCGCGCCTCGGCGCTTACGCGTTGCAAGCCCTCGACGATTACGCTCCCGATTTCGTCACCTTTGCGAAAGCAATTGGATTGGATGGCGCAAACGAGCTTCCAGATGCTCCCGAGGAAATCGAGCGTCTCGAAAAATATATTGATTCCGATCCGGACACGTTTCGCAAAGAAAGCCGCGCTGCGTGGCTCGCCCTCACGATCTATCGCCGCGTGCGCGAAAAACTGGGCCGCGAGCCGGTCGAGGATTTCCGCATCGATTTCGAAGACGGCTATGGCAATCGGCCCGACGAGGAAGAAGACGCGCACGCCGTTTCGACCGCCCGTGATGTAGCCGCCGGAGCGAAAGCGGGCACTCTGCCGCCCTTCATCGGCATTCGCATCAAGCCCTTCAACGAGGAACTCCGCGCGCGCAGCATCCGCACGCTAGATTTATTCGTCACCGCGCTCGCAGAAGCCAGCACTGGTACTCTCCCACGACATTTTCACGTCACGCTCCCGAAAGTGAGCCTCGCGGAAGAAGTCGAAGCCTTGGTCGAAATTCTCGAACGCCTCGAATCGGCGCAGCGATTGCCGGGCGGCTGGCTGCGCATCGAATTGATGATCGAGACGCCGCAATCAATTCTGAATTCGCGCGGTGAATCCAATCTACTGGCGCTGGCCCGTTCGGCCGATGGTCGCTGCGTCGGCGCGCATTTCGGCACCTACGATTACACTGCCGGCCGCAACATCACTGCCGCGCATCAGCACATGCTGCATCCCGCCTGCGATTTCGCAAAAGAAATGATGCAGGTGGCGCTAGCGGGCACGGGCGTCTGGCTCTCGGATGGCGCGACAAATGTCCTGCCGGTGCCCGTTCATCGCGCGGCCAAGGGCGGCCCGCCTCTCACCGCGCAGCAAGCCTCGGAAAATCGCAGCGCGGTACATTCTGCGTGGCGCTTGCACGCGCATCACATCCGTCATTCGCTGATCGGCGGCTTCTATCAGGGCTGGGATTTGCATCCAGCGCAGTTGCCGACCCGTTATGCGGCGGTGTACGCATTCTTCCTCGCGAGTCTCGATTCAGCGGCAGACCGTCTGCGAAATTTCATCGAGAAAGCCGCGCAGGCAACGCTGGTAGGCGAAGTTTTCGATGATGCAGCCACAGGCCAAGGCCTGCTGAATTATTT
>DAITPO010000280.1:0-2219 GCA_036833535.1 Candidatus Acidiferrales bacterium
CGCGGATGCATTTGCTCCAGCCAGACGCGAGCGCGACCGTCGTGTTCGCGGGAACTTAGCTCTTTGGTTTGATACGCAATCGGAAATTGATTGGAGGCCAGGCCGTGCTGCAAGAGGCGCAGGAAGACGATCGTGCCGGCGCGAAGATCAGTCTTCAGGCGAACTGATTTCAAGCCGTCGGGCGTCCATTCGAGAGAGGTCTTCTCGACGAAGAAATTCTCCGCTGAATTCCAGCCCGAGACTTCCACGCCGTAATGCCGATCCTGGCCGGGGATGCCGTTCATGAAAAAAGCCTCCGGGCGAGTTGGAGCAGGAATGGGGCCAATCGAGTGATGCTCGCTGGGCTTGCTGGTCAACGGTTTAGCATGGTTGGAGAGACGGCGTCGCGGGATTCAGGGCGTGCAGTTTGGTACAGGTGTTCGCATTTGAATCAATTCGTGCGTTGTCCGCCGTTCGGAATAACTTCGTAACAACCGATTGGCAGCGCGCGGAGTTGACGAGATCTCGCTAGCGCCGTACAACGACGCCGGCTGGCACCCCTCGACAATTCTCGGGACAAGCCGGCGCTAGGGACGCTTGCAATTTGCGGCACGGATTTGATGGCGAACGACTTCGCGGACGGTTGATTAGCCGTAGCTGGCGCCAGGATAGAGCAGATTTAGGGCTAGGGTGAAGATGCGGCCGAAGATTTTGTCGAAGAAGTACCAGGCGACGACGAGTCCAATTAAGCCAAAGCCCTGCTTGGTCCAGCCGAGAAAGCGCAACGCCATCTCGTCGCTCATGAGGAGGGTGATGGCGTTGTGTCCATCGAGAGGCGGGACGGGCAGCAGATTGAAGATGCCGAGAACAAGATTGAGGACAAAAAGAATGCTGAGAAACGTGGCCGCCAAGCCGGCGCCGCCCGCGGCTTCGGTGACGTGAGTGAAATCAGCGCTCATGGGCGGGCGGAAGACGCCGTATTGAACGCCGATTTTGATGGCAATGGCGGCGAGAATCATCAGCGAGAAATTGGCCGCGGGCCCGGCCAGAGCCATCCATGCGGCGCGGCGCGGGTAACGCTGCTGCCAGTTTGGATCGTAGGGTGCGCTGGCCCATCCGATCATCCAGTGCGCGACGAAGTAGGAAATGAGCGGGACGACGACGGTTCCGAAAGGCTCGCGGCGAATATGCGGCCAGGGATTCAGCGAGACTTGGCCGCCGTGAAACGCAGTGGGATCGCCGCCGAGCTTGGCCACCAGAGCGTGCGCGCCTTCGTGGCAGGTGGTGGAGAATAAAAAGACGATGTACCAGATAACGCCAAGAACCAGGATTTGTCCGGGATCGGAGCTCATGGTGGCGCCCAGAGTATTGCGAATGAGGGCGGGGCGCAAGGCGGAAGCATTACAGCGCGAGTTTTTCCACATGATTGTGGAAATCCGCCATGGCCAACAAAAGGTGACACTTCCAGTTTCCCGCGGAAGTTGCTAATGGGTCTTGAACTTGCGCGAAGGGGTGACACGTTTGCAAACTATAATCTCTCTTGACAGTCGCGCTAATTGAGCATAGTCTCCCGGCCACTGATCGCCCTTTTTTGGAGCGATATCCAATAGCTTGGCTTGGAGGAACCCATGCCCCCTCGTCAGAAGCCGGCGCGTCGTGTGTCCTCGCGCCCTCAGGCCCGCAAGTCCGGAGTGCTGCAACGAGAATTCGAACATTTGCTCGAACGCGCGGCGAAATATTTGGCGGCGCGGCGAAGACCACTGGTGCGCAGCGCGCATCCCGGACGAAAGTCGCATCGAACGGCAGCGTAGGAATTCTGGCCGGAAGGGAAGAAAACTGGCTCCGGGGCCTGGACTCGAACCAGGATTCTAGGCTCCAAAGGCCCATGTGCTACCAATTGCACCACCCCGGAGTGGTGGAAAAAGTGTAGCAGAGTTTTGGGAAATCTCCGCGGTGGTTCTGCCTTTCTTGGGATCGACTGCCTCGCTTAAAAACAAAAGCTAGAAGGATTACCGCAGAGCCGCTGAGGGCGCAGAGAAATGCGTTATGCGCGGCGCGCGGCGTTTGCCGGTGATGCTGGCTTCTGCTACGCTTTTGAATAATCGCTCCTAAAAACGGAGAGGTGTCCGAGCGGTTTAAGGAGCACGCTTGGAAAGCGTGTGTTGGGGAAACTCAACCGTGGGTTCGAATCCCACCCTCTCCGCCAGAATAACAGCCTCGTAATTGTCTGAGTGTTGGCC
>DAITPO010000281.1:0-2215 GCA_036833535.1 Candidatus Acidiferrales bacterium
ATGAGGAATCGTGCTCCTCGTCGACGATGAGAAGCGCGAGATCCGCAATGGGGGCGAAGACTGCCGAGCGCGTGCCGACGACCATGCGTGCTTCACCGCGCTTGATGCGGTGCCACTGCTCGGCGCGTTCGCGATCAGAAAGAGCGGAGTGCAGGATGGCAACTTCATCGCCGAAGATTTGGTGGAGGTCCGCCGCCACGGCCGGAGTCAGGCCGATTTCCGGGACGAGCAGGACGGCGGAGCGTCCGGCTTCGAGGACGCCACGCATGGCTGCCAGATAGACGGCAGTTTTGCCCGATCCGGTGACGCCGTGCAGCAGCATGCCGGAAAATTTGCTGGCGGCGACGCCTTGCCGGATTCGTGAGAGCGCGGCTTGCTGCGCCGGGTTCAAATCGAAATCGAACAGCGCGGGCCGGGGCTTGGAGCGCGAGACCGAGAACTGCGCAGGCTCCTCGACGATTTCGACCAGGCCGCGCCGCACCAGCGTGGCGAGTGTGGTTTGTGGAGCTTCGAGCGACTGCAGGGTGGTCACCGGGACTCTTCCGCCGGAAGCAGCCAGGGTATCGACCAGCACTCGCTGGTTGTCGTTCAACTTGCCCTCGGCAGATTTCAAGGCTGCGATCTTTATGGTGCGCGTGGCATCGCGGGCCGCAGACACATCCTCGCGCGACAGCCATTTCTTGCGAACCATCCCAGCGAGCACGGCGCGGGAAACGCGGGTCGCGGAGCGGAGTGTTTCTTCGCGGACGAAGTCCGATTCACCCGGTGAGGATTCGTTGGTCGCCAGATAGTCGAGGACACGGAACTCGGCCGCTTGCTCTTCCGGACTTCGACGGGAACGGGCAGACGATCCTGACATACCTGCCAGGTGCAGCGCCATCTGCCCTTCTTCCGTGAGGCGATAACCGATTGAGCGTTTGAACTCGGCACTTAAGGGCAGCATCGTACGGAAAACATCTCCGAGCGGAGCCAGATAGTAGTCGGCGATCCAGCGGCCGAGCTGCAGCAGCTGCTCGTCGAGCACGGGCGTGGTGTCGAGTACGGTGAAAATACTTTTCGTGGCGACGGAAGGTTTGCGGTCGTGCAGTTCGACAACGATGCCCGTCATGCGCTGCTGGCGAAATGGGACCAGCACGCGACCACCCACGACGGGCGTGGCGTCCGCGGGCACACGGTAGGTGAAGACCATGTCGAGCGGCACGGGCACGGCGACGTCGCAGAATTCGGGCATCGGAATCAGAGGATAGCAGTGACGGCTGAGGAAAGGGGAATCGTGAATCAGGCTGCGTCAGCCGCGTCCCGAGCAGAAAACCAGTCGAGCTGCGCTCGACCGGACAGCCGAGGGCGGCTGTCCTCACATGAGACTCCTATTCCACAGGCTTCTTCGGGGGCTCGAGCCCCAGGTACTTCATGACCATCTGCAGGTCTTTCCAGGCTTCGCCTTTCTGGCGCGGATCGCGCAGGAGAAATGCGGGATGGTAGGTCACGGCGAGCTTCGTTCCCTTCCAGGAGGGATCGCTGCTGCGCGCGCCGGCGGGCATGAAGTCGTAAAAGCGGCCGCGGAGTTCTGCCATCGATGCATTCATGGCAAGCAGGTTTTTCGCCGCGACCGCACCCAGCGCGACCACGACCTTGGGCTTGACGACGGCAATCTGGCGCATGAGAAACGGCGAGCAGGTCTCACACTCGTCGCGTTCGGGCGTGCGATTGCCGGGTGGGCGGCATTTCACCACGTTCGCGATGTAGACATCTTCGCGGCGAATGCCCATGGCCTTGATCATGTTGTTGAGCAACTGGCCGGCGCGGCCTACGAAGGGCTCGCCTTGCGTGTCTTCGTCGGCGCCGGGACCCTCGCCCACGAACATCAAGTCGGCGCGCGGATTGCCCACGCCGAAGACGATCTGCTTGCGGCCCTGTTTGTGCAGCTTGCAACGCGTACAATCGCCCAGGTCTTCGCGAATGAGTTGGAGCGCGGCGATGGGATCAGCAATTCCGTGCTCCGGTTTCGGAGTGAGTGTCTCGAAAATATCTTCTTCAGCGACCTTTGCGACGACGGCGGGTTTTCTTGCGGCCATTTCCTCTCGCAGTTCCTGGGATGTGGAAGACACAACGTCAACTTCAGCAGCGACTGTGGCGGATTCGGAGACTCGCGGTTCGCGCCGGTAGAAATCGTAGATGCCCATCTCGTGGCAGTAGCGAACTCGCTCGGCGAGCG
>DAITPO010000282.1:0-2153 GCA_036833535.1 Candidatus Acidiferrales bacterium
TACTCGCTAACAGCACTGAACGCCCGACCATTCCGTACTCTGAAATCGTTGCCTTAGCATTCACCGGCCGCGACACCGCCGCCGGCAAGAGCTACGAAACCTGGGTGAAAAAATACTGGGAAAAACGCGCCAAAGGCGAGAAGAACATTTCCATCGAGCCTGAAGCGCTGGAGTAACGCGAGGCCGAATCCGCTCTAGAATGATTCCCATGCTAGTGCTTGCCTCCGCGTCGCCGCGCCGTCAGGAGCTGCTGCGCAACGCCGGGATCGCTTTCGAAGTGCAGCCCGCTGACATTCCAGAAGACCCGTTGCCCGGAGAAGGCGCGAAAGAATGTGCCGAACGCCTGGCAAGCGAGAAGGCGCTGGCGGTTGCGCGTCAACGTCCGCATGATTGCGTGCTCGGAGCCGACACCGTGGTTGTCGTCGATGGGCAGCTTCTCGGCAAGCCCTGCGATGCCGCGGACGCTGCGCGCATGCTGCGCTTGCTTTCCGGACGTGAGCACCAGGTGATTACGGGCGTCTGTTTAGTGGTCAGTGGCCAGTGGTCAGCGGCCAGTGAAACCACTTCGGTGACCATGTCCGAAATTTCTGCGAAGGAGATCAGCGACTACGTCGCCAGCGGCGAACCTATGGACAAAGCGGGAGCCTACGCGATTCAAGGCGTCGCGTCCCGCTGGATTCCTCGCATCGAAGGGGATTACAGCAACGTGGTGGGATTACCGGTAGCGCTGGTATTTCGCATGTTGCGCCAGCATGCAGGCTAACTCTAGGCGGTTGGCGGTTTGGGGGGCTCTTTTTCCTTGTCCTCAGGCTCCTTCATAGAAGCCTTGAAATTCCGGATACCTTCGCCCAGCCCTTTGCCTAAGTCGGCAAACTTACTCGGCCCAAAAAGCAGCAGCGCGATGCCAATAATCAACAGAATGTGCAGCGGCTGGAACAGTCCCTCACCCATAAGACCTCCGGGTACGTGCTCCCATGCAGCAGAGCAAACCCTGACCCCAAATTGAATTCTAGGTTAGTGTGGACCCCTGGGTCAAAGGTGGCTATGTTGTACGTCACAGGAGCTTGTGAACTCGGTCACACCGCCTCAATCAAACCCGCAATCAGGGCGGCGCGGCGGGGCAACTCCGAGATCAGGACGTGCTCGTGGGTGGCGTGCGCGCCATCGCCCACGCCGCCGAGACCGTCGAGGGTGGGGATGCCTAGACCGGCGGTGAAATTGCCATCAGAGCCTCCGCCCACTGCGGCTTCACCGAGCTTCCAACCGAGGCCGCGGGCGATGGCGACGGCCTGGGAGTACAAGGCGGCCACTCCGGCAGTGCGTTCCATCGGGGGGCGATTAATGCCTCCGGTGATCTCGATTTTGCACTTGCGATTGAAGGGACGCAGAGTGCGCATTTTCTTATCGATCCCGGCAGCGTCCTTCAGGCGCGCGATGCGAACATCAACCTGTGCCGTCGCTTCGGCTGGAACCACGTTGGTTCGCGATCCGCCGCTCACGACGCCTACATTCACCGTCAAGCCTTTCTTCAGTTCAGTAAAGCCGGAAATTTTTTCGATCTGCCGCGCCAGTTCAAGAATCGCGTTCACGCCTTCCTGGAAATCAAGACCAGCATGGGAAGCCTTGCCGGTAACTTTGACCAGATATTCGCCAACTCCTTTGCGGGCAGTTTTCACGGCACCCTCGAATCCGTAGGAAGGTTCGAGCACGAGCACAGCCGCAGCTTTTTTCGCGAGCGCCTCGGTGATCGCTCGCGACGAGTCGCTGCCGACTTCCTCGTCGGAGACCAGGAGCACGGTCACGGGACGCGGCAATTCGCCGTCTTGCTTATGCCAATCTTGCAAGGCCGCGAGCGCATGCAAGATCAGGGCGATGCCTGATTTCATATCGAGGACGCCGGGGCCGGTCAGCTTGTTGTCCACGATGCGGCAGGGCATGGTGGCGAGCGTGCCCAGCGGATAGACGGTGTCGTAATGGCCGAGCAGAAGCACCGGCTTGGCGGACTTGCCTCCGAAGTTCACCTGCAGGTGACTGCCAAAGTCCTGCGCCCGGTGGAAGCGCAGTTCGCCGCCGAGGCGCGAAAATTTCTCCGCGACGGCCTCGGCGATGCGGTCCACCGCGGCTTTGTTGTCGCTGGGAGATTCGATTTCGAC
>DAITPO010000283.1:0-2130 GCA_036833535.1 Candidatus Acidiferrales bacterium
TAGAGGTCGGTCAGAAGCCCCGAGTGCTCACGCATTGGCCGTGCATCGCTCAATGGGTTGAAGGCTGTTGCCGGCGCGTTCACGTATCGCTCATTCGCAGAATCGGGACGAAAAGACGAAACCCCCAAGCCGCCGCATCGCGAACGATGCGGGCTGTCCCTTGGGGGCTCGTCAATTCACCTTTTGGTGATCTTTGCGCCGGAAATCCCTACTTCAGAACGGCGTCTTTGAAAGCCTTGGCCGCGCGGAGCCGGACAACGGTCTTCGCCTTGATCTTGATCGCTTCGCCGGTAGCCGGGTTGCGCCCCATGCGCGCCTTGCGATGAGCTTTCACCGCCCGACCCAATCCGGGAATGACAAATTTGCCGGCGCCCTTCGCTTCTTTTACCGCCAGCTTGAAAAGTTCGTCAAAAAAATCGCCGATTTTCTTCTTCGGCACTTCCAGCTTTTCGGCCAGATGCGCCACAATCTTGGACTTGCTCATTGGGCTTGCCATCGAGTTTCAAATTCCTCCTCAGAATTAAGTTGATTACGATTCAGGGCTGCCGGACTGCGCAAGGCACTATAGCCGCAGCGTCCGCTTTGCGCAAGCGGAAACACTAAAAAAGGCCGGAAAATCGCTATTTTTGCGAATCGCTTGCGCCGGGCGTCCGGTTGTTTCAATGCCGGGCAAAACGGTCGTAGAAAATCGCCACCGATTTGATGCCGCCGAAGTAATTCTCGAGCGAGATGTGCTCATCCGGGGCATGCGCGTTTTCATCCGGCAGCCCGAAGCCCAGCAGCACGCACGGCACGTTGAAGGTGTCGTGCATCTGCGTGACGAACGGAATCGAGCCGCCTTCGCGGATGAACACCGCCTTCCTCCCGAATCCCTGCTCCAGCGCGTGCATCGCTTGCTGAAAGATCGGATGAGAGTAGGGCGCCACCCACGGCTTGCCCATGCTCAGCACTTCGAATTTGCATTTCACAGTGTCCGGCAGCAACTTGCGGATGTATTTCTCCACCAGCTTGGCGATTTTCACAGGATCCTGATTCGGCACCAGCCGCGTGGAGAGCTTCGCGTGGGCCTTTGACGGGATCACCGTCTTCGCGCCCTCCTCCATGTAGCCGCCCCAGATGCCATTCGTCTCCATCGTCGGCCGGCACCAGAGCTGTTCGGGAATCGTGTATCCCTTTTCCCCGCAGAGAGCCGGCGCGCCTACATTCTTGCGAAAATCTTTCTCGCGCCACGGGAGCGAATTCAGCGCTTTGCGCTCCGTGCGCGAAATTGTGGCCACGTCGTCGTAAAATCCCGGCACGGTAACATGAAAGTTTTTGTCATGCAGCTTCGCGATCATCTCGGCGAGGATCGTCAGCGGATTCGGCACTGCGCCGCCAAATACTCCTGAATGCAAATCCTGCACTGGCCCGGTGATCTCCAGCTGATAATAATTCAGGCCGCGAAGGCCATACGTGATCGACGGGACGCCCTTGGCCAGCATGCTCGTATCCGACACAACCAGCGCATCAGCCTTCAATTGGTTGCGGTGCTGCACCACGAAATCCCACAGACTCACGCTGCCGACTTCCTCTTCGCCCTCGATCATCACTTTCACGTTCAGCGGCAACTCGCCTTCGGTTTTAAATAACGCTTCCAGCGCCTTCAAATGAATATGCACCTGGCCCTTATCGTCAGCCGTGCCGCGGCCAAATAGATTCCCATTGCGTATGGCCGGCTCGAAGGGCGGCGAAGTCCATAGATTCAGCGGTTCCGCAGGCTGCACATCGTAGTGTCCGTAGAACAGAATCGTGGGCCGCCCGGCAATCTGCTTTGATTCGGCGTAAACCAGCGGGTGCATCTTGGTCGGATAGATCTCGATCTTTTCCATGCCTGCCGAACGCAGCTTTTCCGCCAGCCATTTCGCGGCGCGCTCGATGTCCGGCTTGTACTCGGACTTGGTGCTGACGCTGCGAATGCGCAAAAATTCCGTCAGCTCCTCGAGATTCTGATCGCGATGATTCTCAATGTATTCCAGAAAATTCATCAATACGCTCCCAGGGTAGCCAGGATGATGGACGCCGGTGATGCGCGACGCGTTGCCAGCAGAGGTGTCTTATCCCCAAGTCGCAAACCGCCATTCTACGGAAGCA
>DAITPO010000284.1:0-2069 GCA_036833535.1 Candidatus Acidiferrales bacterium
CGCGGGAAATTCATCGTCCTCGAAGGAATTGACGGCTCCGGAAAGCGCACGCAGCTGGATTTGCTGACGGCCGCGCTCACCGAGCGCCGCCTCGCGCACGAACGCATTAGCTTCCCGCGCTACGACGGCTTCTTCGGCAACCTGGTGGCGCGCTTCCTGAACGGCGAATTCGGCACCGGCGATGACGTGGACGCACACCTTTCCTCGCTGCTCTATGCCGGTGATCGCTTCGAGGCCAAGCCGAAGATGGAATCCATTCTAGCAACCAGCAAGACGCTCGTCGCCGACCGCTACATCGCCTCGAATCTCGCCCATCAAGGCGCGCGAGTTCCGGCCGACAAGCGCGACGCATTCCTCCGCTGGCTCACGAAGCTCGAGTACGAGATCTACGACCTTCCCAAAGAAGACGCGGTCGTTTATCTGCGAGTTCCGGCCACGGAGGCCTATCGCCGGATTGCTTCCAAAGGCGCGCGTGATTACACGAATCTGAAGCGCGACATCCTGGAATCGGATGTGGCGCATCTCACCACCACGGCGCTGGTCTACGACGGTCTCGCGCACGCGCCAAATTGGATTACGATTGAATGTTTCGACACAGCGCGCGGCGCTCTTCGCGCGGCCGAGGAGATTCATCGCGACGTGCTCGCCGGCCTCGATTCTCGAATCTTCGCATCACGGACGGCAGGCTAGGCCGATCATGGGCTTCGATCAATTTCTCGGCAACGAACGCATCGTCTCCGCACTCAAAGGGATGCTCGCACGCGAGCGCATGCCCAGCGCCCTGCTTTTCACCGGCCCGCGCGGCATTGGAAAATTCACTCTGGCGAGAATGTTCGCGCAAGCCGCGAATTGCGAACGGCTAAAAGACGATTTTTGCGGCGAGTGTGATTCCTGCCAGAAGATCGCCCGCCTCGCCGACACCGACACACTGGTCGAGCAAGGCCTCACCGAACGTGGCGAAAGCGCCGATGCCGCCGCCGTCGAGCGCCAACCGCTGATTCTGCAGACGAATCCCGACGTATGGGCCATCGTCCCGGATCCCGTTCGCCTGCGAACGCCAGTGGCACGCCCAATGATCCGCGTCGGCCAATTGCGCGCCGTCCAAAGGGCCGCATCATTCCGTCCGCAAGGCCGCCGCCGCGTTTTCATCCTCGATGGCGCCGATACCATGCGCTGGAACGATGCGGACGTATTCCTCAAGATCCTTGAAGAGCCGCCCGACACGTCCACGCTGATCCTGATCGCGCCGAGGCCCGACTCCGTCCTGCCTACGATTCGCTCGCGCTGCCTGCAATTCCATTTCGCTCCAGCGGAATCCAAACAAGTAGAAGAATTCCTGGCCGAGCGCACTGAATTGAAGCCCGCCGAGCGAAAACTCGCGGCTCAACTCAGCGAAGGCAATCCCGGCGCCGCCCTGGCGCTCGATCTCGATGCGTCCTCGCGCCTCCGCCGCACGGTTCTCCAGCTCATCGCCCAATCCGTGGAAGGGAAGAACTACAGCGCTATCTTCAAGGACACCGCTCAGCTCGCCAAGCAGGAAAAGGAATCGTTTGAAAACATTCTGGCTCTGTTTTATAGTCTGCTCACCGACCTGCTCGAGTTGTCCGTCAACCCGAAAGCACTCGTGCCGCGAAATCCAGACCTCCGGCGGGAGCTAGAAGACCTCGGCAAGAAGGTGGATCTCGGCTGGGTAGTGCGTGCAGCGGCGAGCCTCGACGAGCTTTCAGCCCGCCACCGGCGAAATATCGGCCGGCAACTGGGCCTCGACGCCGTCTCAGTCTCGATGGCAATTCGCTGATAGTTCGCCCGACGCTCAATAGCAGAATTTCTTAATTCGCTGAAACCAATCGGCACTGTGCTGAATCTTAGGTAGCAGAGTAAAGCCTCAAGGAGTCCCCGATGGTAAACCGAAAGCTCTTTCGCACCTCTCTGACCGAAGTAAAGGAGCAGTTTCCCCAGCGCCCGGCGCACGGGCCGCAGCCTCAGGGACCTCCACCGCCGCGCAAGAAGCCGGCGCCTCCGGAGCAGACGCACGCTGAGAATTTCTATTTCGTGAAGCAGATGCAGGC
>DAITPO010000285.1:0-2034 GCA_036833535.1 Candidatus Acidiferrales bacterium
AAAGGCGGCCGGTGGGGGTGCCGGCCGCCGTGGGCATGGGGTGATGGAGGTGCAGACACTTTCGAAACTCGGCGTCTATGGGGGCGCCCAGCCTCGAACACTATGGATTCTGCCAGCGGCGATAGCGGCTGGCGATAGCCCGATGGGTTCATTTTCGCCTAGTACGAAGGGACTAAGGCCGCGGGCGCAGAGTTGGCATCGGGAATTACGTGTTACGCACCGGGTGACCCCGGCGGTTGTACCCCGAGGGTTGTGGTGATAGCCTTCGACTAGCTGGCAGCAGCTCCGTCCCCGGGGGGACCTCACCGATATCGCTATGTCTACTCCCGGCATGAAACTCGACCGCTCGCCCATCGTCGAAGAGCATATCCTCGCCATCGTTCGCGAACTACTCGCCGAGTTGGGAAATCGTTCGGCCATCGAGACTTGCGCGCGCGCTGGGCTGGCCGCGCATCTCGAGCGCGACCTTGGGCTGGGGAGCCTGGAACGCGTGGAGTTGCTGGTGCGCCTGGACAAGACTTTCTCGGTCCAGCTCCCGGATAGCGCTCTGTCCGAAGCCGACACGGTGAGTGACCTGGTTGAGGCAGTGCTGGTCGAGGCTCCTTCATCGCGCGAGGCACATGGCCGTGGCGCGGCTTCGCCCACGATGGCGGGACCGGCGGCGGGAGCAGACGGAAGGGATCGGGCATGGCTGCGCGGCCTTCTGGAGACAGCGAAATCTCTGACGGAAATTCTGATTGCCCGCGGCCGCGCCGAGTCTGAGGCCGCGCACATTCACGTCTACGAAGACGACGATCACATCCGCACGATTACTTCCGGAGAGTTGCTCGCGCGCGCATCGGCGGTTGGCGCGGAGCTAACACGCCGCGGGCTCGCGCCCGGTCAGGCCGTCGCGTTAATGCTCCCGACGGGAGCCGATTTCTTCTTCTGCTTCGCGGGCATCTGGATGGCGGGCGGGATTCCCGTGCCGATGTATCCGCCGTTCCGCGCCGACCGCATCGAGGAATATGCCGCGCGGCAAGAAGGGATTCTTCGAAACGCCGAGGCGAAGTTCCTGATCACTTTCCGGCAGGTGGAAGGATTAGCACGGATTCTCAGTCCGCGCGTGCCTTCGCTGGTAGATATTCTGGACGCGACGGAGTTGGTTCGCGCTGAGCGCTCGTCTGCGCCGCCGCGATCGGAGATGCGCCCCACGGATGGGCATTTGCGGGGCCAAGCGCGCGGCGAAGAAATCGCATTCCTGCAGTACACCTCGGGCTCAACGGGCGATCCGAAGGGCGTGGTCATGACGCACGCCAATCTGTTGGCGAATCTTCGCGCGATTGGCGAGAGCGTGAAGGTCCTCCCCGAAGACGTGGCCGTCAGTTGGCTGCCGCTGTATCACGATATGGGATTGATCGGCGCCTGGTTTTTTCCGCTGTGCTACGGGCTTCCGCTGGTGGTGATGTCGCCGCTAGCATTTTTGACGCGACCGGAACGGTGGTTGCGCGCAATCCACAAGCATCGCGGAACATTAAGCCCCGCTCCGAATTTCGCCTACGAGCTTTGCACGCGAAAGATTGCCGACGCGGATCTCGAAGGCCTCGACTTGAGCTGTTGGCGCGCAGCATTGAACGGCGCCGAGCCCGTGCGCGCTGAGACGATGGAGCGATTCGCGGCGCGATTTGAGCGCTGCGGATTCCGCCGCGAGGCATTGATGCCGGTTTACGGGCTTGCGGAAGCAGCGCTATGCGTTTCCGCTCCCGCCGTCGGCTCGGGTTACAAAGTCGACCGCATCGCCCGCGAAGCCTTCGAGCGCGAGGGCCGCGCCGTGGCCGCCGATCAGGCCGATAAAAACGCCCTGGAATTTGTGTTCGCGGGCGCACCGATTCCTGGCTTCGAAGTGAAGATTCTCGATCGCGAAGGGCGCGAGGCAGGCGAGCGCATCGAAGGCCGCCTGCTGTTTCGCGGCCCTTCGGCGACGCAAGGCTATTACCGCAATCCGGTCGCTACAAAATCGCTCGTGCAGGCCGACGGCTGGCTCGATTCGGGCGA
>DAITPO010000286.1:0-1999 GCA_036833535.1 Candidatus Acidiferrales bacterium
CGCCTTGCGGGCGTTGTCGGAGTCGTTCATGTTGACGGCGGGGTGAGCGGGCGCGCGCGCAGGGGAAGCAGGCGGTGGAGCGGCGGTTTGAGCACCGCTCAGCGCGCACAGCAGCAAAATGGCAAAGAAGCGGTACATGGATACTTGGTTAGAAGCGGTCAAACTGATTTTAGCTGCACCATTCTGGTTGTACCAAAGAACACGCAGGGACGGCCGCCCTCGGCCGTCCGGTCGCGCGGAGCAATGCTGGCCGTCTCGTTACCCCACCAGCACCGCGCCGCCGTTTACGTTGAAAACTTCGCCGGTGATAAATCCGGCATGGGGCGTGCATAGGAACAGAATAGGCCCCGCGATCTCTTCCGGCGTCCCCACGCGCCCGAGCGGTATGGTTCGAAAAACCTTTTCACGTGTCGTCGGATCATTCAACGCGGGCGCCGCCATGTCTGTAGCCACCCAGCCCGGCGCGACGCAATTGACATAGATATGGTCGGGCGCCAGTTCCGTCGAGAGTCCTTTCGCCATGCTGATCAGCGCGCCCTTCGAGGCCGCATAGTCGCAGTGGAAAGCTTCGCCGCGCTGGCCGGCCGTCGAACTGACCAGCACGATGTGGCCGGCGGCAGTTTCGAATGATGCTCCGAATGAGGCTGCGGCCTGCTTCTTCATCTGTCCCACGGAATGCTTTACGAGCGCGAAGACGCTGTCGAGATTCACGGCGATGGTGCGATGCCATTGTTCATCGGACATGCGATCGACGGGTGCGTCCTCAGGCGGCCAGATGCCGTGATTCGCGACCAGGATGTCGAGACGCCCGAAGGCCGAGATCGCGGACGAGACCAGTTGCCGCGCCGCTTCCGTGGTCGAAAGATCGCTTTGCAGCGCGCGGCAGTTTTCCGCGCCACACTCGCGCACCAGATTCTCGGCCTGCACCTTTGCCGCTTGATAATTGAAGACAACCTTCGCGCCCGCGGCCACGAACATTCGCACCACCGCCGCGCCAATCCCGCGCGATCCGCCGGTGATAAGAGCAACTTTAGAGTTGAGCGTCAGATTCACGACGCATAGTATCGCACGCCAAGCGTATGCAAAAGAAAGGCGGCCAATTAGCCGCCCAGTGGGACCAATTCCTACCCCGCCTTGTTGAGTCGAGAGCCGGGCGTCCGCGCCAGGCTGGGCCCTTCGACTCCGCTCAGGACAGGCTCGCGAGACGCCCGTCCCTCCACCGATAACCCTACGCCGTCGCTGGCCGCTCGCCACCTTTGGCAGGGGAGCGTTCCGGCTTGAGCACTTGCTGCACACCATCGTCGGTCTTTGCCGGCAGCGGTTTGATCGGCGGCAGGTCCTGCCCTTCGACCAGCAGCTTGATTTCGGAGGCATCCAGCACTTCGCGTTCGATCAGCGCCTTTGCGATTCGGGTCAGCGTTTCGCGATTCTCGGAGAGGATCCTCTTCGCAGTCGCGTAGCCAACACCCACCATCTTCCTGACTTCTTCGTCAATCTGGATGGCGGTGGCTTCGCTGTAGTCGCGGTGTTGCGCGATCTCGCGTCCCAGGAAAATCTGCTCTTCTTTCTTGCCGAAGGTCAGCGGCCCCAGGTCGCTCATGCCCCACTCGCAAACCATCTTGCGCGCCAGTTCCGTGGCCCGCTCAATGTCGTTGCCCGCGCCCGTCGACATCTGGTTCAGGAAAAGCTCTTCCGCGATGCGCCCGCCCATCAAGATGGAAATCTGCGTGTCGAGATAGTTCTTGTAGTAGTTGTGGCGATCGTCGGTCGGCAACTGCATGGTCAAACCGAGCGCCATGCCGCGCGGAATGATGGTGACCTTGTGCACCGGATCGGAGTGCGGCAGCATGGCCGCCACCAGCGCGTGTCCGGCCTCGTGGTACGCGGTGTTCTTCTTCTCTTCATCGGAGAGCAGAAGCGACTTGCGTTCCGCGCCCATCAGCACTTTATCTTTCGCCAGTTCGAAGTCGTACATCAGGACGGCCTTCCGGTTCGGCCG
>DAITPO010000287.1:0-1962 GCA_036833535.1 Candidatus Acidiferrales bacterium
CCCGCGCGAGTCGCGCTTGTAACTAAGCATCAGTTAACCACTGCGCGCCGCGGGGCGCTGTGACGCGCGTCACAGTCCGGAATCGCTCCGCTGTCTGTCGGCCGACAGCGCGGCGATGACCTGATCAATGCCTTCGTGTGGGATCCGAAACAGGCCCAGGTACGGCTGACTGAATTCGAGGATGAGGTAGATGGCGCTTGCCACCGACGCGGCGCCCAGCGCCTCGTAAGTCACCGCCAGCGCGTTAAATGTCGAGAGCGCGCCGACGCAGGTGAACAGCAGAGTCGCCCAGCAGACGACGCTGACGAGAAGCGCGCGGGGAAAAGGGCTCCTGAGCTGCCTTGCCATCAAGTAGTGGGTTTGCACGATCGAGGTCGACACTTGCCGGGCCGTATCGAGCAGGCGACGCTGCTCGTCAGTGGCAGGCTTCAAGGCGCAGAAAAAGCCGTCCATGCCACGCAATTCAGCGCGCGACTGCGATAGGTCAGCAACGCGGGACCGGCGCCGTCTCTGCCCCAGAAACGCTCACGCGCAGCGACAAGCTCTTTCCTTAAGAGTTCGCGGCCGCGTTCCGCCTCAGGACCGTAGTGCTCCAGGGTGAGATCGAGCTGCAAGATTTGCGAGCCGAGCGTCTGCGCTTCGGACTGCTGCGTTGCGTAGACGCCGTGGCTGGTCCAGATGAGGAGCCCCAACACCAGAGCGAGCAACAAAGTCACCAGTCCCTGAATGGTGGTGATCGCGCCTTTCGCGTCGGCGGGAGAAGGCGCTGCAACAGGACGCCGACCATGCAGCCCGCGAAGATGACGCACGCGACCAGCACCGCCCGCCTGACAAAAATCATCGTGCCCCCTTCGATGTCTATTGCGCCCAATCACGCGCCGGGGGCGAAACGTCGCGTAAGCTCCCTGCCCGCGTCAACTCGGCGGAGCCTGCCGCGAGGCGTGCGGTTTCGCGACCGGCCCAAGGTTTTCAATCCCATAGGCGCCTTTTTTGTAACCGGGGCAGATTCCCGGGCAGCAACGCACGGCGAAAAATTCCGGAAGGCCGGCGCTCGCGCAAGCGCTTGATATTACTCAATCTCGCAACTGCAGCATTTTCGTTTGTGCAGTTGCGTGCCCGGGAATTTGCCCCGGTTACCCTTTTTCTGCAACTCCCATGAGGCGCTGCGACTCTGGGGATGAAGGCGTGCGACGCGATCGCGAAACCGCAACGGTGGCCGAGTTCGCGTGCGGCGGGAGCGCCATGCCGACTGGCCCAAGATTCGAAATTCCTGGAAGGGCGCGCTAAAAGCTGGTTGACACAGCGCGTTTAGAATTAGAGGCCATAAGCTATTGAGAAGGTGGGCGAACTGAACATTAGACCGTCATAGATCGTAGGATATTGCATCCTCGCGCAGCGCACCGGTGCGGCTTCGGCTCATTGGACCCGCATGCCCCCGCCCAAGAGCGGGGCCCCCCGCAGGCCGCCGCCCAAAAACGGAGCCTCGCGCATGGCTCCGCCTAGGGATGGCGGCGCACGCATGCCCCCACCCGCAAGCGGCGAGACATAAGGCTCACCGCCTCTTGGGGTCCATGCGGGCGCCGCCGTCCGGCTGGAAAATCCGCGCTCAACCGGGGTCCGCATCTCTGCGCTGCGACCGAAAGGTTCAAACACGCGAGGGACAAATGCCCCCCGGTCGGGATCAACTCCCTCGAGCGGGGGAACCTGCTGCCTTTCGGGTGGCGGCCTGGCGACCGGCCCATCGATCCGCGACAGCGAGCGCGCCGGATACTCGCCGAAAGCGTGGAGGATTTCCCGGTTCGGCGCCGCGCCGCCATATCGGGCGGCAAGTTCCGCGTCGCGATACGGGACGTTGCCTCGCTGTGAGGGGTCGTGGCGCCACTCCTCGTCGTCGATCGGCGGACGATTCTTGTCGAGCAGGGCGAACCGGTCGCGAGAAATGTGAATGTGATGGTCGCGAAA
>DAITPO010000288.1:0-1915 GCA_036833535.1 Candidatus Acidiferrales bacterium
AGAATGAAGCCCGTCACCGGCTCTCCGAGCGCGGCTTCTATGTTTATTCCATCAGCCAAAATCTGGGCTTAGCCAGCCGCTTTCGCCGCTCGGGCTCCAGCCGTCTCGTCCGCGGCCAGGACTTCCTGATCTTCAATCAGCAATTCAACACGCTACTCAAGGCCGGCCTTCCGATCCTCACCGCGCTCGATCTGCTAGCCGAACGCGCCGCGGCTCCGCGATTGCGCCCGCTTCTGGCAGATGTACGCGAGCGCGTGCGCACCGGCGCGTTGCTCTCCGAAGCCCTCGTCGCGCAGGCCGTCTTTCCAGCCGTCTATACCACCTCGGTAATGGCCGGCGAAAAGAGCGGCAGTCTCAGCACCGTGCTCGACCAATACATCGCCTACCAAAAAACCACCAGTTCGTTCTTCAGCCGCCTGAAAAACGTGCTGATCTACCCGTGCATTCTGATTGTGATGGTCATCATCGTACTGTCTTATCTCGTGACTTTCGCCGTTCCGCGCTTCGCCGAATTGTATAAAGAGCTGAACGTGCAATTACCGACCATCACGCGCATCGTACTGGCCATCTCGTTGCCGCTGCGCGACTACATCGTATTCGTCGTGGCCGGCCTGGTGCTCGTCGGTCTCCTGACGTTTTTCTGGGCGCGCAGCGAGCACGGCGCTCTCGTGCTCGATCGCCTCAAACCGCGCGTTCCGATTGTCGGCAACATCTGGCTGAAAGCCCAGATCGCGCAATTTGTTCGCACGCTCTCCACGCTGCTCGCCGGTGGTTCTCCGCTCGTGACCGCGCTCGACACCGCCGCCGACGCCATGGGCAGCAAGCTGATCTCCACTTCCGTCCGCAAGGCCGCCGCGCAGGTTCGCGAAGGCAAGCCGCTTCACACAACGCTGGCGGAAACGAAAGTGATGCCCGAGTTAGCGCTGGAAATGATCGAAGTTGGCGAAGCGTCGGGCGCACTCGCGCCGATGCTCACCAGCGTCGCTGAATTTTACGAACAGGAAGTAGATCTGAAACTCACGGCAATCCTTGCGTGGGTGGAACCGGCAATTTTGGTTATCATGGCCGCTGTGATAGCCTTCATTTTGATTGCTCTCTACCTGCCTATGTTCTCTTTGACCGCCGGGACAGTTCAGGGGTAAGAAGGAATGGGCGCCACAAATCGCAATCCGCTACCTCCGAACCAGCCCGATCCCGCGGCTGAGATGGAGCGCAGCAAGCGCCTGGCGGAGCGCTATCGCTGCTCCTTCATCGATTTGCGCGACCAGCGCATCGATCCCGAACTCTTCCGCAGCATCCCCGCGGAATTAATGTTCCGCTACAACTTTGTTCCGCTCGAGGCCCACGACCACTCGCTGGCCATCGCCGTTTCCGATCCCAGCCAGGTGCTCGTGAATGACGAGCTTTCGCTGCTGCTCGGCAAAAAGCTGCAAATTAAAGTAGCCACCGCCACTCAAATCGGCGACATCCTCAAGCGCACCGAACAATCTCAGCGCGTTCTCGACCAGGCCACCGAAGGATTCACCCTCCAGGTGGTCCAGGAGGACGAGGAGAGCGAAGAAAATATAACGATGGAGAAGCTGACGCGCGATACCGGCGTCAGCCCCGTCGTCCGCCTCGTGGACACCGTAATCTTCACTGCCCTCGAGCGCCGCGCCTCCGATATTCACATCGAGACCGGCAACACCGAAGTCGTCGTGAAGTACCGCATTGACGGTGTGCTGCAACACGCCATGGCGCCTCTCGGCAAGGAATGGCACGCCACCATTCTTTCGCGCATTAAAGTCATGAGTGAACTGGATATTGCCGAGCGCCGCGTTCCTCAAGACGGCCGCTTCCGCGTGCGCTACAAGGGCCGCTTCATCGACTTCCGCGTTTCCATCATGCCCTCGATTCACGGCGAAGACGCCGTGCT
>DAITPO010000289.1:0-1875 GCA_036833535.1 Candidatus Acidiferrales bacterium
CGATGACGTGCTTCAGCGTCTGGCCGTCCAGGAATTCCATGACGATATACGCGCGACCGTTCTCCTCGCCGATGTCGTAAATCGTGCAAATGTTGGGATGGTTGAGCGCCGAAGCCGCTTCAGCCTCTCGCCGGAAGCGTTCGAGCGCCTGAGGGTCGCGTGCGAATTCTTCGGGAAGGAATTTGAGGCCTACGGCGCGATGCAGTCGCGTATCTTCCGCTTTGTAGACCACACCCATGCCGCCACCGCCGAGCCTCTCGACGATGCGGTAATGCGAGATGGTCTGGCCAATCATGGTGCGGAAGCCGCGCTCCGCGACGCATGTTAGGGTGCGAGTGCGGCCAAGTCAATCTGGGAGGGACTCCGCCAAGTCAGCGCCCTGGTAGCTGACCAATCTATTTGACCATGGTAATGTAGCTTGCTCTGTTGGGAAATCACGCAATGCAAACCAGGAAGAAATCGATCCACCGCATAGCCATCTCCGAGTTCAAGGCCAAGTGCCTGGCGTTGCTCGAAGAAGTGCAGAAAACAAAGATCCCGCTGCGGGTGACCAGGCGCGGCAAAGCCATCGTGGACGTGATTCCGGTGGCTCCTGAAGCGGACGAGCGAGACTGGTTGGGCTCCATGTCCGAGAGTATCGAGATTACGGGCGATATAATTTCTCCGGTGCTTGAAATTGACGAGATTGAGGCCCTGAAGAATTAAAGTTGCCATCTCCCGCTGCGTACTTTGCTCCGGCGCCACGGGCTTTAGTGGTGCGACGATTCATCCGAGGCCCAAGTGGTGTTACAAGCCCGCGCAGGATGCGAAGAGCCGGCCCTTGCCGCAGAAGGCCGCTCATGTAGTCTTGGGCACAAGAAAACTCTGCTACGCCAGTCTTCGCGCCCCTGCATATATCCTATTCGCAGGCCTGATGCGGGCTGGGGTTTCGCTTTTCAACTCCGAGACGGCAAACTCCCGATTGCGCCTACCCTAAGAAATGATCGCCCTGAAGCCGCGATTCACGGTCTTGTTGGTTGACGACTCACCGGTCGCGCGAAAGCTGGTGGTGGACGCTCTACCGCCGGACGAATATGAAGTCCTCCCCGTGGAGACGGGCCAGGAAGCCCTGGAGGTATTCGAACAGCGTCGCCCGGGATTGGTGATCACCGACTGGCTGATGCCCGATTTGAGCGGCATCGAGCTGTGTGAGCGCCTCCGCAGCGGGTTTGCGAATAGCTTCATCTACATCATCTTGCTCACCAGCGTCACCGAGAAATCCGAGGTCGTAAGAGGCCTGCAAGCCGGTGCCGACGAATACCTCACCAAGCCGTTTCATGCCGAGGAGCTCGCAGCGCGCGTCGCCGTTGGCCGGAAGATCGCCGGGCTTCAGCTCGAGATCGAGGCCAAGAATCGGCAGCTCGAGCAGCTCGCACTCACCGACGCTCTCACCGACTTGCCCAACCGCCGAGGAATCGAACAGTGGGCCACGCGCGAGCTAAGCGGCGCGATGCGGCACTCCTTTTCGTTCTGGGTCGTCATGGCCGACCTGGACAATTTCAAATCCGTCAACGATACGTTCGGGCACGAAGCTGGCGACGGCGTTCTCAAGACCTTTGCCGAAATCCTGCAGACGAATTCGCGGCAGTGCGATATTTGCGGCCGCATCGGCGGCGACGAATTCCTTGTCATCATCACTCACTCGGAGCGCGAAGGCGTCGGGGCGGTCGTCGAACGGATTCGCGGACAGGTCGAGGCTCTTAATTTTAAGTTTGGCGGACGCCCCGCCAACGTAACCGCCAGTTTCGGGATTGCCAGCCTGCAACGCGGGGTGCCGACAAATTTCGATCGCCTGGTGGCCCAAGCCGACGAGGCGCTCTATTCCGCGAAGCGTGG
>DAITPO010000290.1:0-1862 GCA_036833535.1 Candidatus Acidiferrales bacterium
AATCGCTGGCGCCCCAGACACCAACTGCGGTCAAGCTATAAGCAGCAGGAATGTATTGGGCTGCGAGCGACATGGGATTTTGAGAGTAGCACGCAGTTAGAATTTGCAAGTGCGACGGTTTGTGTGGTGATGGGGCTCGGCCCCGTCCCGGCGGGGCAAAGCCCCGCCACCACACAAGCCACCCGGCCGCTACGCGGTAACCACCTCCGGCTGCGTTTTCCCCGCCAGCAATTGCCGCAGCACGTACTGGAGTATCCCTCCGTTCGCGTAGTAGAGAGCTTCCTGCGGAGTGTCGATGCGGACAATAGCCTGAAACTCGGCAGCCTGAAACTCCGTCGTCTTTCCACCCTTCAATCGCACAGTGATTTTGCGACCGGAAGAAAATTTCTCGACTACCTCGCGAATCCCCGCGATCTCAAACACTTCTTCGCCGGTCAACTTCAGCGTCTCGGCATTTTCTCCCGGCAGAAACTGCAGTGGCAGAATTCCCATGCCGACCAGATTGGAGCGGTGAATGCGTTCGTAGCTTTCCGCAACCACGGCGCGAACGCCGAGCAACCGCGGTCCCTTGGCCGCCCAGTCGCGTGAAGAGCCGGAACCGTATTCCTTGCCCGCGAGAATCACGAGCGGCACTTTTTCGACATGGTACTTTTCGGACGCGTCGAAAATCGACATCTCGGCGCCATCGGGCAGGTGGCGGGTGAATCCACCTTCGGTATTCACCATTTTGTTGCGCAGGCGAACGTTGGCGAACGTGCCGCGCACCATGACTTCGTGATTGCCGCGGCGCGATCCGTAAGAATTGAAATCCGCCGGTTGCACGCCGTGAGCGATTAAGTATTTGCCGGCGGGTCCGTCTCTTTTAATGGACCCCGCGGGCGAAATGTGGTCGGTGGTGACGCTGTCGCCGAGCACGGCCAGCACGCGCGCTCCCCTGATGTCCTCGACGGCGGACGGTTTGAGCGCCATGTCATCGAAATACGGCGCCTTCCGAATATAGGTGGAATCTTTTTCCCAAGCGTAAGTCTCGCCCTTCGGAACCGGCAGTCCACGCCAGCGCTCGTCTCCGAAGTAGACCTCGGAATAACTCTTGCGGAACATCTCGGATGTAATCGCGCTCGCCATCGATTGCTCGACTTCCTGCTGCGAGGGCCAGATGTCGGCGAGGTAAACCGGCTTGCCGTCTTTGCCTTTTCCAACGGGATCTTTGCGCAGGTCGGTATCGATGCGGCCAGCCAGAGCAAACGCCACCACCAGCGGCGGCGACATCAGGTAGTTGGCGCGGACTTCGGAATTGATTCGTCCTTCAAAATTGCGATTGCCGGAGAGCACCGAGGCGACGACCAGATTTTTCTCGTCGATTTCTTTCGAAACTTCAACCGGCAACGGGCCGGAGTTTCCGATGCAGGTGGTGCAGCCGTAGCCGACGATGTGGAACTTCAGCTTCTCCAGATACGGCATCAGGCCGGCTTTTTCGAGATAGTCGAGCACGACTTTCGATCCCGGAGCGAGCGAAGTTTTGACCGTCGCCGGGACTTCGAGTCCGCGCTCCACAGCCTTCTTTGCCAGCAGTCCGGCGGCCAGCATCACGGACGGGTTCGACGTGTTCGTGCAACTGGTGATCGCCGCGATCACCACGCTGCCGTGTTGCAGCGCGTGGCCGTTTGTCGAGACGTGTTCATGGACGTTCGGGTCTGCGACTCCAACTGCGGTCGGACTTCCGCCCTCTTGTTCCCAGCGATTGACTTTAAACGAAGCCTCAGCCGGAACCGCGACGGCGGCCTTAGCCTTCGGCTTGATCAGCGAGGGCAACGCCTTGGCAAACGATTCGCCTGCTTTCGACAGCACGACTCGATCCTGCG
>DAITPO010000291.1:0-1850 GCA_036833535.1 Candidatus Acidiferrales bacterium
CCACCGGAATCGATCTCGTCAAGCTTCAGATTCACATTGCGCGCGGCGGCAAGCTCGAGGGCGATCCACCGCGACCAATCGGCCACGCCATCGAAGTGCGGCTGAATGCAGAAGACCCGGACAACGGTTTCGCCCCCGCTCCCGGCACGATTGAGCGGCTCAGGATTCCGACGGGTCCCGGCATCCGCGTTGACACCGGCGTAGCGGAGGGCGACTCCGTCCCCGCAGATTTCGACTCCATGATCGCCAAGATCATCGGCTATGGCCAAACGCGAAAAGAAGCGCTTTCCCGTCTCCAGCGCGCGCTGCGCGAGAGCGTCATTGTCATCAAAGGCGGCGCCACCAACCGATCATTCCTTCTCGAATTGCTCAACCGGCCCGAAGTACAGAGCGGAAAAGTAGATGTGGGATGGATGGAACGCCTGGTAGCCAGCGACGAGCATCTCTCCCGGCGATACGCGGATGTGGCTTTGCTGCAAGCGGCGATCGCAACTTACGATGCAGATTTGGCGGTGGAACAAACGCAATTCTACGCCTCGGCGGTGCGCGGCCGGCCGCAGGTCCGCAATGAAGTTGGCGGCACCGTAGCCCTTCGTCATCGAGGCCAATCCTATTCGCTCAAAGTGTACCGGCTCGGTCCCCATCACTATCGCGTGGAGTCGGACGGATCGCGCATCGATGTGCAATATAGCCGCCAGAGTCAGTTTGAGTCCTCGCTCAGTTGCTTCGGACAGCGCTTCAATGTCGTCTCGGTAGTCCAACATCTCAGTTTTCTGATCGAAGTGGACGGAGTTGCGCACCGCATTGACCGCGATGACGGTGGCGTAGTGCACGCCCCGGCTCCTGCTGTAGTGGTTTCTATTGCCGTGAAGCCCGGAGAGATCGTTGCGGCCGGACAGCGTCTGGCCGTGCTGGAAGCCATGAAAATGGAGATGCAGGTTGTCGCTCCATTTTCGGGAAAAGTCCGGCAAGTCATGGCCATTCGCAACGTGCAAGTAGACGCCGGAGCTCCGCTGATGCAGATCGAAGCGATCGGCGGCGACGAACCTGCGGCATTTTCTGCGCGAGTTACGCTCGGCGCGTCACGCGCTGCAGAGGACAGCCAGGGCGACATCCATTCCCGCTTCCGCCAGAATCTGGAAGACCTACAGCAGCTCATGCTGGGTTTTGACGTCGATCCCGCGCACACCGCGCGCTTGCTCGGAGAATGGAATCAGTATCCTGAAGAGCCTGGAGACGGCGCGGAAATCAGGCGCTGCGAAAATGAGATTCTGCGAATCTTCGTGGATATCGGTGGTCTTTTCCACCGCGAACCGGAGATGGACGGTTCGATCACCGGTGAATCTCCCAGCTCCGAAGCTTACCTATTTTCTTACCTGCGCATGATCGAGACGTGCGGCGAAGGACTTCCCGCGACGTTCCTCGATGCATTGCGCTGCGCGCTTGCTCATTACGGAGTGAAGACGCTCGATCGCTCGCGCGAATTGGAAGAAAGCCTGCTGTGGATTTACAAGTCGCACCAGCGCGTCGAGCAGCAAGTAACCCTCATTCAGAGCGTGCTCGAACGGCGCCTGCGATGCCTCGAAACTGTGGCGCCGCCGTCCGGAGATTCTTTCCGGATTCTTCTCGACCGCATGGTCTCCATGACCCGCGGGCAATTCCCCGCCATCAGCGACCTGGCCAGAGAGCTGCGTTATCGCTGCTTCGATCAGCCGCTGTTCGTGAAGGCGCGAAAACAAATCTATGCGCAAGCCGATGAGCACCTCGCGCACCTTGCCGCCAACCCGGAAGGCGACGACCGCCACGAACGAATGCAGGCGCTCGTCGAATGTCCGCAACCACTCGTGAGC
>DAITPO010000292.1:0-1822 GCA_036833535.1 Candidatus Acidiferrales bacterium
CCGCGGTCATCATTTCTTCCAGTGGAATGGTGACGGGAGGACGCATCCTGCATCACCTGGCGCAACGGTTGCCCGACCCAAGAAATCTTGTGCTCTTCATTGGCTTCCAGGCGCCCGGAACGAGGGGATTCGCCATCAAGACCAGGTCCGACGAAGTGAAGATTTTCGGGGATCTCGTTCCCATCCGCGCCCAGATCGCGGCGCTCGAGCAGTTCAGCGACCACGCCGATCCGCCTGAGTTGCTGCAGTGGCTGCACACTTTCAAGAACCAACCCGCCACGACGTATCTGGTACACGGGGAGCCCGACGCTTCGGGGCAGTTGCGCGATCTGATGAAGAAGGAGTTGGGGTGGGATGTTCAGATTGCGCAATATCTAGAGAAGGTGAAAGTGCGGTGAAACGACGCTGGTGAGCGGGCGAAAAGGTGCATAGCTCCTTCGCTTCGCTCAGGATGACAAGATTGTCTTGAGTCTATCAACTGGCTGAGGTGAAACTCGCCAGAGCGTCCAGCTTGGCCGCGGCCGCTCCGGAATCAATCGATCGCGCCGCGAGCGGGATGGCGCCGCCGATGTGATCGGCTCGACCCGCCGCCACCAGCGCGGCGGCGGCGTTCAGCAGTACCACGTCCCGACGGGGTGACTTCTCTCCGCCCAGCACGGCACGAATGATGGCAGCATTCTCAGTGGCATCGCCGCCGGAAATGTCCGGTAGCGTGGCGCGAGCCATGCCAAACTCTTCCGGCTCCACTTCGTAGGATCGCACCGAGCCATCGCGGGCCTCGGCCACACGCGTCGTACCAGTGATCGTGATTTCGTCGAGGCCGTCGAGCCCGTGCACCACCAGCGCCCGGTGCAGGCCCAGCATACTCAACGCTTCCGCCAATTTCTCGACGAGATCGAGCGAATACACTCCCACTACCTGCCCCGACGCGCGCGCTGGATTGGTCAGCGGACCGAGCAGATTGAACATGGTGCGCATGCGCAGTTCGCGGCGCACCCCCTGCACCTGCTTCATGGCAGGATGCAGGTTCGGCGCATAGAGAAAACAGATTCCCACTTCGCGCAGGCACTGAGCCGCGCGCTCGGGCGATAGCTGAATATTGATGCCAAGAGCTTCGACGACATCAGCGGAGCCGCATTTCGAACTGATGCTGCGATTGCCGTGTTTGGCCACTCGCACGCCCGCTCCGGCGGTCACAAACGCCGTCGCGGTGGAGATATTGAAAGTCCCGCTGGCGTCGCCGCCGGTGCCGCTGGTGTCAACTAAGGATGCGTCGACCAAAGATTCTTCGACGAGCGCGTCGCGGCCCGTGCCGCTGACGGCCAGCGCGTCCGCGCCGCGAATCGGCAGTGGCGCCGCCGCCGAACGGATCGCCTCCGCGAAGCCTACGATCTCCTCGACCGTCTCGCCCTTCATGCGCAGCGCGATGAGCAGGGCTGCGATCTGCGCGTCGGTGCATTTGTCCGCCAGCACCTCCGACATCACTTCGCGAGCCTCGGCGCGATTGAGGGATTGAGCGTGGTTCGCGATGCGATGCAGAGCGTCGAGGATCATGGGGTTCAGAAGCGTGGCCAATAGCCTAGCATTTTGCTCCCGTTATGACACGGCAAGTCAATAAAGTACGCCGGACGTTTGCCCTAATTCCCCGCCCTTCTATAGAATTACAAGTTTGCTGCCCGCAGTGCGTCGCCGCAAGCAGGGTCCTTCCGATTCTTAACCGACGTTCTTAATTGGCGAGCTTCATTATGAAAATCCATGAGTATCAGGCAAAAGCAATTCTCAAGAAGTACGGTGTAAGTGTGCCGCGTGGGGCGATGGCCGC
>DAITPO010000293.1:0-1757 GCA_036833535.1 Candidatus Acidiferrales bacterium
TGAAGGCCAAGAAATCCACCAGCCTGATTTCGTTTCTGCCCGCGCTCGAAGTGATCGACCAGATCGGCTATCGCTCGTTGCTGCTCGGTTTTCCCTTCATGACGCTGGGTCTGATCACCGGGTCGATCGTCGCCATCACCACCTACGGCCGCATGGATTTTCTCGATCCCAAAATTCTGCTGTCGCTGCTGATGTGGGCCGTCTACATGATCATGGTCTTCACCCGCTGGAACTCGGGATGGCGCGGACGCCGCGCCGCCTTCCTGGCGACATTCGCCTTCGTGGCCGCGCTGGCCGCCTGGGCCGCCAATTATTTCTCCGCGATCCACAGGTTCGCCGCCTCATGAGGACGACGCTCGCATTATGAGATTCCAGCTCATTGGCGTGAATCACAAGAGCGCACCGCTCGAAGTGCGCGAGCGCCTGGCGATCCCGGAGTCGCGCCTGCCCGATACCTGCCGCGACCTCAGGGCCTACCCGGGGATCGAAGAAGGCATGGTCATCTCCACCTGCAACCGCGTGGAGATCGTGGCCCACACCACCAACGGCCACGCCGACCTGCGCGGATTCCTGCACGAGCACTTTCATCTCAAGCCGGAAGAACTCGACGCGCACCTGTACGAATTTCGTGAGAAAGACGCGGTGCGGCATCTGTTCCGCGTGGCGTCGAGCCTGGATTCGATGGTCGTCGGCGAAGCCCAGATTCTCGGTCAGGTGAAAGAAGCCTACGCCACGGCACGAGCCGTAGGCGCCGTTCGCGGACAACTCGACCAGCTCTTCAGCCGCGCCTTCGCCGTCGCCAAGCGCGTGCGCAGCGAGACGGCCGTGGGATCTTCGTCAGTGTCGATCGCCTCGGTCGCGGTCGAGCTCGCAAAGAAAATTTTCGGGACACTGGAAGGGAAGACGGTCTTCATCGTCGGCGCCGGGAAGATGAGCGAACTCGCCGCCCGCCACCTCATGGCCCACGGCTGCGCGTCCATCTTCGTAGCCAACCGTACCTACGAACGCGCCATCGGATTGGCCCAGAAATTCGACGGCCAGGCCATCAAGTTTGAAGATCTCTACGCCACCTGCGACCGCGCCGATATCGTCATCACTTCGACCGGCGCGCCCCACGCCATCTTCCGCCGTGAACACGGCGAGCAGTTCCTCGCCCGCCGCAAGAACCGGCCCATGTTCTTCATCGACATCGCCGTGCCTCGCGACGTGTCCCCGGAGATGGGCAAGCTCGACGGCATCTTTACCTACGACATCGACGACCTGCAGCAGGCCGTCAGTAGCCACGTCGCCGACCGCCGCAAGGAAGCCGAACTCGCCGAAGCCATCATTGCCGGCGAAGTCGAGCGCTTCGAAGCTCGCCTGCAAACACTCGATGTGGTTCCGACAATTGTGTCATTACAAGATCATCTGGAAACCATTCGACAGGCAGAAATCGATCGTGTGCGCGGCCGCATGGGCCAGTTGACTCCCGAGCAAGAAATCGCGATCGAGGCCCTGACCCGCGGCATCATCAACAAAGTCATGCACACGCCGATCACCACGCTGAAGACGGCGGCGAAGGAGTCAGAAGCGACGACGGTAGTCGACGTAGTCCGCCGCCTCTTCAACCTGCGAGATAAAGACGCTCCGGCTGCGGACAAGAAGAACGAAGTGGGGACGCGGCAGTGATGCCAGCCGCCACCATCTCACCCTCTCGCTGCAAGTGTCATCCTGAGCGGAGTCTGGCGGAGAGCGAAGCGAACCGCCAGACGCAGTCG
>DAITPO010000294.1:0-1754 GCA_036833535.1 Candidatus Acidiferrales bacterium
TGTACAGCGGTTTGAACACGTGCGGCGGGATCAGATCTTCTTTGAAGATAAACTTCACTCCGTCCGCCAGCGGTTGCAGCAGGCCAAAGGGGCCGACGCGCGTGGGTCCCCAGCGGTTCTGAATGTGGCCCACGACTTTGCGCTCCAGCCACACCGTGTAGGCGACCGCCGTGAGCAGCACGGCGAGTGCGATCACGATCTTGATGATGGAAACGAGAATGAATTCGCCAAGGCTCAACGCGGTTGTTTTCCTGACCTATGTGTAAGACTGCAACTCCGGCGTCCCGCCGGCTGTCGCGGAGGCGTCTCGCCCGCGCACTAATCCACTAAGAGAATGCTTCAACCCAGGGTCTAGTCGGCGGCGACTTCCGTCTCCGCTGGCTGTTTATGACGATTCTCAATTACCGCATTCAAGGTGCGGGAATAACGGCCCAAGGTACCCGAACTGAAAAGATTATCCTGCGCGGGCACGATCAACTCCGGATTGTGCACAGCCCCGGGCCCGCTGCGAGACAAACTTGTATGCTGATCGTTGCCCGACACGAGATTCACGCGTGAAACATCGTATCCCGGGACCAACCGTTGGATTTCATCCAGAATCGCCATGGGATCGAACGGGCTCATCTTCGGTTCGAGTCCGTTGGCCTCGAGCCACACCGCGTGCCGGTCCGCCTCGCCGGATTGCGCGCCGCGCGATTGGCCCATGTCCATACCAGTTCCCCGCCCAAACGGCACCAACTTGCGAACATCGAAGCCCATCGCCCCGGCGATCCGCACAATCATTTCGAAATCCGACTTCGTTCCCGTCACCTCGCCCGCCTTTTTCACCAGTTGCAGATCACCGCAGGTGTTAGTGAATGTTCCCGATTTCTCGTACGCATTCGCGGCGGGTAAAACTACGTCAGCGATCACGGCCGTTTCGGTCAGGAACATGTCTTGCACCACCACGAAGCTATTTGAGAAGGCATAAGGATCAATGCTGGCCTGCTCCACGGGATTCGCGCCCACCACATAAAACGCCTTGAGCGTGCCGGCTTTCGCACTTTCCACCATCTCCGGTAAAGTCAGGCCTGGCGCTCGTGGCACGCCGCCCCACTCTTCGTGAAACTTGCCCATATCCGAAGCCCGCTGATAGCCGGGAAGCAAGTCCGGGTAGAGTCCCATGTCGGCGGCGCCACGCGAGTTGGCGTAATCGCCCAGGCAGACAAGTTTTGCGCCCGCAATACCTGAACCCAATTTCACTACCGAGGCGATGTCGTTGCCCCGTATCTCCGAGCCAAAAATAATGACGAGGTTCGATTCACCTCGCAATTTGTCGCGTAGGGCGATCCAGGCATCGCGGCTGGTCTCTGCCCCAGCGATTGCGTTAACGTGGGCATCATCCCCCGCCAAAAACCCAATCACTTTTCCTTCTGAACCTGCGGGAATCTGAAAGAAGCTGGCCGCTTGCCGTCGCAGCTTAATGGGCTGCGAATTGATCACGTACAGCCGCGCCCGGTGCAGGCGGACACTATTCCGAATCTGCCATGCCAGCAGCGGATGCTGCTCCGTGGGATCGTTGCCGATCAGCAAGGTTGCGGGCGCGTTGAAAACGTCTCGCATGCTGGCCGTGGCTTCCGGTTTGCCCGCAAGCGCTGCCGCAAAGGCAGGAAAGTCCGCGGTGCGATGGTGATCGATGTTGTTGGTTCCAATCACCACACGAGCGAACTTCTGCAGCAGATAATTCTCTTCATTGGTAGTGCGAGCGGAACCGA
>DAITPO010000295.1:0-1655 GCA_036833535.1 Candidatus Acidiferrales bacterium
CAAGCGGCATTTCATCTTGAAGGCAACGAGGTGGTCGCGGAGTGCCGGTTGCTTGGACGCCGGACGCTCCCGAATCAGCCGGAACCACAAGTGACCACCCACTTCTCGGCCCGCGTACGATTCACAAAACAGGCGCCGGAAACTCTGACCGGGCCGGCGCCTGGCGGGCCGTCAGCATCGGTAATTGAAGCCGCAGAGATCTATCGCATTTATTTCCATGGGCCAGCGTATCAAGTCCTGGGGCGAGCCTGGCGTGAAGGCGACGTCATCATCGGCCAACTCGCCGAAAACCTGCCACAGAATCATCACCCGCTCGAGAAGCCGACGCTCATGGCGCCGCGGCTGATCGAGCTCTGCTTCCAAACCGCCGGCCTCTGGGAAATGAGCGCGGAAGGACACATGGGGCTTCCGCTGCACATTGATCAAGTCTGCGTGCGGCGCGCAGCGAATGACGCAGCAGGCGGGCTATATGCCGTAGTAACACCCAACCTGGAGCAAGAGAGCTTCGATGCCGAGGTCGTGGATGCGGCAGGAAGCTTGTGTGTACAGCTGTTCGGCTACCGGACGATTGCACTCCCCAACGGCGTCAATGCGGAACCTCTGAAGGTCCTGCACGCCGTCGCGGTCTAGAAGAGGTGATTTTTTGCAGCTAAGAGCTGCCGATTCGAGGGGGTCATGTTGCACGAATTTCAGCGGGTGGCCATCGTAAATCGCGGTGAAGCCGCCATGCGTTTTATCCACGCGGTGCGGGAGTTCAATCAAGAGCGTGGCACGTCGTTGCGCACCATCGCGCTCTATACCGAGCCCGACCGCAATGCCATGTTCGTTCGCGAGGCGGACGAATCCGTCTGTCTTGGCGCCGCCCACACGATCGACCCAAGCACGCAGCAATCCAAGAGCAGTTACGTCGATTATAAAACGCTCGAACGGGCGCTCGGTGCCGCGCGCGCCGATGCGGTCTGGGTGGGATGGGGCTTCGTAGCCGAGCACGCCGATTTCGCCGACCTTTGCCGGGAATTGGGAATCGTGTTCATCGGCCCGGATGGCGACGTGATGCGGCGGCTCGGCGACAAAATTTCGTCGAAGCTGCTGGCTGAGGAAGTGCACATCCCAGTAGCGCGATGGAGCGGCGGACCGGTAGAAAAAATCGAAGACGCGGTGCGCCACGCCGAACAACTGGGCTATCCGCTTCTCATCAAGGCGACTGCCGGAGGCGGCGGTCACGGCATTCGCCGCGTGAATTCTCCGAACCAGCTCGCGAAAGCCTTTGAGAGCGCCCGGGCTGAAGCGCACAAGGCATTCGGCGACCCCACCGTTTTCATGGAGCAGATCGTTCAGGGCGCCCGCCACGTTGAAGTCCAAATCATTGCCGACCACGAAGGCACAACCTGGGCCGCCGGCGTGCGCGACTGCACCATCCAGCGCCGTCACCAGAAAATCCTCGAAGAAGCTCCTCCGCCGATGTTGTCTCCAGAGCAGGATCAATCTCTGCGCGAAGCCGCAGTGCGCTTGAGCCGCGCAGCGGGATATCACAACGCAGGCACGGTGGAATTCTTATACGAACCGGAAAGCCAGCGCTTTTTGTTCATGGAAATGAATACGCGCTTGCAAGTCGAGCATCCGGTAACGGAATGCACCACCGGAATCGATCTCGT
>DAITPO010000296.1:0-1613 GCA_036833535.1 Candidatus Acidiferrales bacterium
GAGCCCGCCGAAGGTCCCAATTCGCATTTGCGCCGCGAACTCGTGTTGAGCGCCCGCGAATACGCCCGGGCCTCCGATGCGCTGCTCGTTTCCGACTATGGATACGGCGCCGCCACGCCAACCTTGCTGAATGTGATTCGGGAAAAGCGCGGGCTCGAGAGGGTTCCAGTGACGCTCGACTCGCGTTATCGCATACTAGAATTTGCTGGCATCACCGCCGCAACACCGAATGAATCCGAGGTGGAAGCAGCTCTCGGCATTCGCATTGGCAACGACTGGGAACGCCTTCTGGCTGCGGGTGACCAGATCGCAGGCCAGATGAATTTGGAGTCGCTCCTGATCACGCGGGGCAAAGATGGGATGGTGGCTTTCCCGCGCCGCCACAAGCCGGTGGATATTCCGATCTCTGGGAGCGACGAAGTTACCGATGTGACCGGCGCGGGCGATACCGTCATCGCGACTTTTACTGCTGCCCTGGCTACGGGCGCGACCGCGGAAGAGGCCGCTCACCTGGCGAACTACGCGGGCGGCATAGTGGTCATGAAACGGGGCACGGCCACAGTGAGCCAGCAGGAATTGCTGGAGGCGCTCGACAAGACGCCGCCGGTTGTCCGAGAACATTAGAACTGGTGCTGTCCAGCCCCTGAAGGGGGCGGCTGATTCCGAAAAAGTAGCGGCATCGCTAAAGCGATGCCCTGATACGAAACGTGAGCTTTGCAGCAGCCTGACGGATGGAGATCATTGAGCACTTCATCATTGAATACATCACTCCAGAAGATTGTTTCGCGCGACGAACTGCGGCAGCGTGTGGCGGATTGGCGGAGCGCCGGTGATCGCGTCACGCTGGCCAACGGGTGTTTCGATGTGCTGCATGTGGGCCACGTGCGCTACCTGCACGCCGCTCGAGAACTCGGCGGCAAGCTGATTGTCGCGATCAACGCCGATGCTTCCGTGCGCGCGTTGAAAGGTCAAGGGCGGCCCGTGATGCCTGCCGAAGAACGCGCGGAAATTCTGGCGTCGCTGGCTGATGTGGACGCTGTCGTTATTTTTGCGGAGAAGGACGTGCGCGCGCTCATTCGCGAAATTCGCCCTGATCTTCATGCCAAAGGCACCGACTACACGGCTGAGAACGTTCCCGAGCGCGACGAGGTCGAAGCTTGCGGAGGACGAGTCGTCATCGTAGGTGATCCCAAGAATCACTCGGCCACTGAGATCATTCGTTCGCGATCGCGTTCGCGGCTGGGACCACGAAAATCATGAGGCGGAGCCGATTGCGACTCGAATGACCGACTCCATATCTTTCGCCGCCGGCAATCCGCGATTCGATAGTCTGCTCATTGTGCGCCTTAGCGCGATGGGAGACATCATCCACACTCTGCCGGCGGCGGCCGGATTGCGCCAGGCTTTTCCTCACGCCATCTTGGGATGGCTGGTCGAAGAGCGCTGGGCGGAACTGCTGTGTACGTTGCGTTATCCGCGTTCGGGACGGCGCTCTCCGCAGCGTCCGCTGGCCGACCGCGTGCATGCTGTCAACACGGCGGAATGGCGTCGCGCGCCGTTCTCATTCAACACCTGGCAGCAGATGGCTGTGGGCTTGAGTCAGTTACGCGGAG
>DAITPO010000297.1:0-1599 GCA_036833535.1 Candidatus Acidiferrales bacterium
ACTGTTGTAGCAACGTGAAAATGTCACCCTAACGGCCCGATGAAAATGTCACCCCCGGGCTGGTTTCTCCACCGCAGTGGAGGAGTTTGGTATCGCCGTAATAGATCGCAACTTTTCCTTCGAGAGATTCCTGGATCTGCACCTTGGCCCCGGCGAAGCTGAAGCGTTGTGGCTGGGGCGGGATCTGGAAGCGACGGCCGCACCACTGCACGACGTTGTCGTTGCTGACCGAGCGTTCGTGATGAAAACAGCAGATGCGATCCAAGTCTTGCGGCGCGGGACGCCAGGCTTTTTCCGTTTCGCGCGGGGCACGACCGAAGCGCCGGTTGTAGTCGGGAAGGAAGCGGCGGAGAACTTCGTTGGCCGCTGCGATATCGGCGGCGCCGGCCAGGCGAAGTTCGCTGGTGAGACGATCCTGAAACGTGCCCCAGAGGCGTTCGATGCGGCCCTTGGCCTGGGGACTTTGCGCGGCGATGTAGGTGACGCCGAGTTGCGCGAGCGCGCGGCCGAACTGGGTCGGCTGTCTTTTACCCGCGAGTTGTTCTTCGAGCGACCAGTGCTCGTCGTTGCGGACGAAGACGCTGTGGCGGTCGCCGTAGAAGCTGAGCGGCACGCCGCAGCGGCGCAACAAGCGGCGGAGCAGGCGAAAATAACCGCGGGCATCTTCGGTGAGGAAGAATTCGGCGACGAACACTTTGCGAGTGGCGTCGTCTAGAAAGCCGAGCAAGGTAAGCTGCGGGCCGCGATCTTCGAGCCAGGAGTGCAGGCTGGCGTCGAGCAACAGCATCTCGCCTTCGCGAGCGCGCGCGAGACGGCGCTGACGATGCGTCGGGGCGCGACGCCGGCGCGGCGAGCCGATCCCGGCCGAACGCAACAGGCGGCGAAGGGTCTCGCGGCCCAGGGAGAGGCCTTCGACCTCACGGAGCTTCTCGCAGAGGTGATGGTCGTTAAAGCCGGCGTAGCGCGTGCGCGCGAGTTGCAGAATGCGGGCGCGCGTGCGTTCGGGCAAGCGGCGAGGGCTGGGCCGCCCGCGGCTGCCGTGTGCCAGAGCGGCTGCGCTGCCTTGCCGGTAACGCGCTTTGAGGCGCTTCACATGCCGAGGCGTAAGGTCGAGCAGCTCCGCCGCTCTGGCACACGGCAGGTCTCCCTTCACGCACGATGAAATGACCGCCACTCGTTGCAACTCTTTCTGGCTCAATGCAAAGGTCTCCCTGTTCATAGGGTGACATTTTCACCGGGCCATTATGGGGTGACAGAATTATTGGGCTATGACACCCGGACGCGCCAGCGTTTCCGAACGCCAGCCCCTATGCTAGACTACTTTGGCTAAACAAGCGTCACTCTGCTGGTTTCCGTGCCTCACCGGGGGATTCCCGCCAGGAGACCGCGACGCTGCCAAGAGTACCTCACCGAGCGAGGCATCCGAATGTCCGGGCATTCTAAGTGGGCGACAATTAAGCACAAGAAGGCTGCGACTGACGCAAAGCGCGGCCGGATTTTCACCAAGTTGATTCGCGAAATCACTATCGCGGCGCGCGTGGGCGGGGGCGATGCGGAGACGAATCCGCGCCTGCGCACGGCCATCTCCGCCGCGAAAAA
>DAITPO010000298.1:0-1598 GCA_036833535.1 Candidatus Acidiferrales bacterium
GGCAAATATGCGGCTCGTATTCTTCGCGCTCTTCGATCGTGCATTCCTGCACGTCCAGATCTTCCATCGTCGCAAATCGCTGCACCGCCTCCGCCGCCAAATCTCCGTATGGCATCGGATGGCGAATCACCACCGGCGTCAATCCGTTCTTCCGCAACGCCGCCGCCACTAACCGCGACACCGGGCTCTTCCCGCAACCGGTCCGCACCGCGCAAACCGAAATCACCGGCACCTTCGACTTCAGCTGCGTGTGCGCATTCCCCAAAAGCCAGAAGTCCGCTCCCGCCGCCACGGCCCGCGACGCCAGATGCATCAGATTCACGTGCGAAATATCGCTGTATGAAAAAACCACAGCGTCCACGTGCTGCTTGACGATCTCCGTCTCCAGGCTATGCTCCGAAAAAATCGGTATCCCTTCGGGATAGAGCGGCCCAGCCAAAACCGCCGGGTATCGCCGGTTGGCAATCCCCGGAATCTGCGCCGCCGTAAACCCCACAACCCGGAACTCAGGCTTTTCCCGGAAAACCACGTTGAAATTATGGAAATCGCGTCCCGCAGCACCAATGATCAGTATGTTTTTCATGGCGAGCCACTCCTCAGTAGCGCAACCAATGCTCGCCTCAAAGCCCCCTCTGCGGCTGTGACACCCGTCACGAAGCAATGTGACGCCGCCGCCGCGGATTGCCTCTCTTCCCAACTTTGTCATCCTAAACGAAGTGAAGGATCTGCATTCTCCTCGTTCGCGGGTGCCTCCGCCTAGGCGGAGGCACCCGGTCGAGAGGAAAAAGCAGATTCCTCACCGCCGAGGCGGTTCGGAATGACGATCGTGGGACGGGGCCGGACGGCGATTCCAAAACCCACGCGCAACGTCGGCGTATGGGGCACCCGGCTCACCTTTTCAGAGGTGAGGCTTTTCGGTTTTGGTTCGAAATCAAAACCAACATCCTCAGGTCTGAAGACGTGAGCTACATCGGCTAGCAAGGCGCGACTACTTCGCGGCAATCGCGGCAGCGGAAGGAGAAACTCGAGTTCAATTTCATCCAGGCGAGCCAGCAGGCGGCGCAGCCGGCCCTCGATCGCGACTCACATTCGGCGCAGTACTCGTCGGCTGGCAGCGGAGCCTCACTGAGATAATCCTGCAACGGCACCTGCGCGTGGCACTGGCTACATTCGAGCATCTCGGACATGGAAGCCACCTCGCTTTCGGGAATCTCCAGGCCCAGCTTCTTGGTGTAAAGACGCAGGACGCGCTCGGCGATGTGCTCGGCGGTGAGCCCGAAGGTTTGAATCAGTTCCCAGGGCTTGCCGGAGAGGCCGAAGCGGTCCTCGACGCCGATCATGTCGAACTGCAGCGGGCGCTCGAAATAAATTCGCTCGCGCAGAATCGCGCCGGCGATGATGTTGCCGAAGCCACCCTTCTGATGCTCTTCGGCGGTGACGACGATTTGCGTTTCCTCGGCGGCGGCGATTAATGCGCGCGTGTCGAGCGGCTTGATGGTGTGCATGTTGAGGACGCGCGTCTCGATGCCGAAATCTTCGCGCAGCAGCCAGGCGGCGCGCATGGCTTCCGGCAGCATCGGGCCGCAAGCGACGATGGT
>DAITPO010000299.1:0-1583 GCA_036833535.1 Candidatus Acidiferrales bacterium
TTGCTCACGCTCGATCTCGCGACCGTTGAGCCCAGTCTCGCTGGGCCGAAGCGGCCGCAGGACCGCGTGGTGCTGTCGCAGGCCGGAGAATCGTTCAATAAAGCTCTGCCTTCGCTGATCAAACCGAAAGCTGCGGCCAAGAACGAGGCAAAGACCGCCGCGCCCGCGCTTTCGAACGGTCCGCGATGGGAGCAGGAAGGCGGAAGTCCCGCCGCCATCGGCGTGGAAGATCCCAATGTTCATGAGCACGTGTCGGCCTCGGTAAAAGACGCGCTGAAGCACGGCAGCGTCGTGATCGCCGCCATCACTTCCTGCACCAACACTTCGAATCCATCGGTGCTGATTGGCGCGGGACTGCTCGCGAAGAAAGCCGTCGAAAAGGGCTTGACCGTTCCGTCGTGGGTCAAGACGTCGCTGGCTCCGGGATCGAAAACCGTGACCGACTATCTGGCCAAGGCCGGACTGACGCCCTATCTCGAGAAGCTGAAATTTCATCTGGTCGGCTACGGCTGCACGACTTGCATCGGCAACTCGGGACCGCTGCCCGAGGAAGTTTCGAAAGCCATCGACGAAAAAGAGTTGGTGGTCGCGTCAGTGCTTTCCGGAAACCGCAACTTTGAGGGCCGCATCAACTCCGAAGTGCGCGCCAACTATCTGATGTCGCCGCCGCTGGTGGTCGCATTCGCGCTGGCCGGACGCATCGACATCGACCTTCGCAAAGATCCCATCGGCAAGGGCCGCGACGGGCAGCCGGTCTACATGGCCGACATCTGGCCGTCGCAGCGCGAGATCGAAGAGACCATGCAGCAGTCGATCACGTCAGAAATGTTCTCGAAATCGTACGCCGACGTGTTTCAGGGCGACGAGCGGTGGCGCGGTCTCTCGGTTCCCAAGGGCCAGACCTACGCGTGGGACAAGAACTCCACCTACATCCGACAGGCTCCATACTTCGACGAGATGTCAGTCAAGCCGGCGCCCATCGCGGAAATCAAGAAGGCGCGCGTGCTGGCGGTTCTCGGCGACAGCGTCACCACCGACCACATCTCCCCGGCAGGATCGATCAAGAAAGACAGTCCTGCGGGAAAATATCTGCAGGAAAACGGCGTGAAGCCGGCGGATTTCAACTCCTACGGATCGCGGCGCGGCAATCATGAAGTCATGGTCCGCGGCACCTTCGCCAACGTCCGCCTGCGCAACAAGCTGGTCGCGACCGAAGGCGGATTCACGCGGCATCTTCCGACGAATACCGAAATGTCGATCTTCGATGCATCGCAGAAATATCGCGAAGCGGGAACGCCGCTCATCGTTCTCGCGGGCAAGGAATATGGGTCGGGCTCGTCGCGCGACTGGGCGGCCAAAGGCCCGGCGCTGCTGGGCGTGCGCGCCGTGATCGCCGAGAGCTACGAGCGCATCCACCGCTCGAACCTGGTGGGCATGGGAGTCCTGCCGCTGCAGTTCGCAGCGGGTCAGAACGCGGAATCGCTCAAGCTGACGGGCGAGGAAGTGTTCGAGATCAGCGGCATCCGCAACCTGGTCGACCACTTCGCCGCCGGAAGCACGGTGAGAGTGAAGGCCACGAGTTC
>DAITPO010000300.1:0-1525 GCA_036833535.1 Candidatus Acidiferrales bacterium
CCGCCATCGGCACCACGATGTTATCGGGCAAGCGCCAGCCCAGTTGCTCGGCGATCTCGTAGCCCACCGTCTTCGATCCTTCGGCGTAATAGGGGCGAAGATTGACGTTCACGAATCCCCAGCGATGTTCTTCGGCGATCTGCGAGCACAGGCGATTGACATGGTCGTAGCTGCCGTTGATGCGCACCACCTCCGCGCCAAACACCTGGGTGCCCAGAATCTTGGCGGGCTCGAGATCCGAGGGAATGAAAATCCATGCCTTCAAACCTTCGCGAGCCGCTTGCGCCGCCAGCGAATTCGCCAGATTGCCGGTCGACGAGCAAGCCACGGTATCGAACCCGAAGCTGCGCGCATTCGCCAGCGCGACCGCAACCACGCGATCTTTGAAACTCAAGGTGGGGAGGCACACAGCATCATTCTTGACGAAGAGCTGGCGCGATCCGATCTCTTCGCCGAGACGCGGAGCGCTCACGAGCGGCGTGTATCCCACCGGCAGCGACGGCTGAAATGCGGCCGGCAACGGCAGCAGTTCGCGATAGCGCCACATGTTCGGCGCGCGCGAGGCGAACAGTTCGCGCGAAAGGCGCGAGCGGAGCGAATCGTAATCGTAGGTGATTTCGAGCGGCGAGAAACAGTCTTCGCAGTAACTGCGGGGCTGGTTGCCCCAGGTCTTGCCGCATTCGCGGCAGCGGAGCTGGTAGGTGCTCGTCTCCATTTTGCAACTTCTTTCCGTGACTGCGGGACGAGCCGGGGAAAATTCCCCATTTACGACAAAACCCCTTTTCCGGATTGGAAAAGAGGCTCGGGATACGCGAACAACAAATCGCTTTCACCCCGAATCTCATGGTCCCCGTTACCGGGCGAGAGTTGGCACCTGACGGTCGAGATTTATGATCCCGATCCGGTTGCCGTGGCGTCCTAGGGCTCGTCCCTCAGCCACTCTGCATGAAATTCCCATTTGCTCAAAACTGAGCAAACTTGGGATCAAATACTACAACCGACAAATTGGTCTGTCAAGCGGATTTTCAACCGCCCAAAGGGGGTAAGCCGCGGAGAATTCATTGTTTCGCCTTTGAGCGGCAAGACTTCAGCAGCCGCTCCCGCGTCACGCCGGCTTCGGGCGGAGCCGAGCTTCGATCGTTTCCAGCAATGCGGCGCCGGCTTCACCGGCATCGCGGGTGGAAAACTCGCTGCCCAGTTCGATCACTGGAAGTCTGGCACACGCGTCCTGGAAGGATTGGGGCGAGGTCGCGGACGCGGTCCTGTCGGGGCCTACCAAGAGGAGATCAAAAGGCGTGACGCGCATCAAGAGAAGAGCGTCGCTTACGCGGCAAGTGCTCTGGGCGTCGTATCCGGCACGGCGCAGCAGTTCGCGCAAATAGGCGAGCACGTCGACATTGGAGTCCAGGCACAGAACCCTGTGGCCAGTGAGGACAGGGGCCTCGGCAGACTCCGGGGCGGTAGAAGGCGGCGACCGCCTTCTCCTCCGATTCGTGGGCATCGAACACCGTCGTCAGGCGCGTCA